>JBEKKC010000201.1:0-7066 GCA_050010915.1 Tepidisphaeraceae bacterium
ATCGTCATCGATCCCGTAACCCGCATCGAGGGCCACGCAAAGATCACGCTGAAGTTGAACGACCGAGGCGACGTGGTCGATGCGATGTTCCACGTCACGCAGTTCCGCGGGTTCGAGAAATTTTGCGAAGGCCGGCCGCTGACCGAGATGCCCTCGCTCATGGCGCGCACCTGCGGCATCTGCCCGGTGAGCCATCTGACGGCCTCGGCCAAAGCGTGCGACGCGCTGTTGGCCGTGAAAATTCCCGAAACCGCGGCCAACCTGCGGCGGGTGATGAATCTGGCGCAGATGGTGCAATCGCACGCATTGAGCTTCTTTCACCTGTCGTCGCCCGATCTGCTCCTGGGCTTCGACGCCGATCCGGCCAAACGGCATTTGTTCGGCGTCTTTCAGGAGAACCCTCAGCTTGCCCGGGATGGAATTCGCGTCCGGCAGATCGGCCAGACCATAATCGAAATGCTCGGCGGCAAGAAGATTCATCCGGCGTGGGCGGTTCCCGGAGGCGTGAACAAGCCGCTGCTGGCCGAGGATCGCGACAAAATGCTGGCCATGTTGCCCGAGGCGCTGGAGATCGCGCAGCGCACGCTTCTGTGGTACAAGCGCATTGCCGCCGATTACACGCAGGAAGCGATGGCGTTCGCCAACTTCCCCACGCTGTTCTTGGGCCTGGTGACCGAGACGGGCGGCTTGGAACACTATGACGGGCGGCTGCGGATCGTCGATTCCAAAGGCGACATCCTGATCGATCAGTTTCCGCCCGAGCGCTACCACGAACTCATTGCCGAGGCGGTCGAGCCCTATAGCTTCATGAAATTCCCGTATTTGAAGGAGTTCGGCTACCCGCAGGGAATCTATCGCGTGGGGCCGCTGGCCAGGTTGAATCTGGTGGATAATTGCGGCACGCCCATCGCCGATCAGGAATGGGCCGAATTCCGGCAAATGCAGCGCGGCGCGGTGCTCAGTTCGTTCCATTACCACCACGCCCGGCTGATCGAGATCATCTTCGGCATTGAAATGATGCAGCGTGTTTTGAACGATCCGAACATTCTCGACAAGAAAGTGCGAGCTCGGGCGCGTCCCAATCGGCTCGAGGGCGTCGGCGTCGCCGAAGCCCCGCGCGGAACGCTCATTCACCATTACCGCATCGACGATAACGGCCTGATGGTCTGGGCAAATCTCATCATTGCCACGGGACATAACAACCTGGCCATGAATCGAGGAATCCTCCAGGCGGCCCAGCAATTCGTCGGCGGCGGGAAAATCTCCGAGGGCGCCCTCAATCGCGTGGAGGCCGTCATTCGATGCTATGACCCTTGTCTTTCCTGCGCCACGCACGCCCTGGGAAAGATGCCGTTGCAAATTGAGCTGGCCAACTCCAGCGGAGAGATCGTGCATGAAATCCATCGCGACTGATGCGCCGGTGCTGGTCATCGGCTATGGGAACGTCCTCCGCGGCGACGACGGGGTGGGCTGGGCCGCGGCGCGGCGATTGGCGCGGCGATTGCCCCGGCGGCTCGCGTCGGTCCTGATGGTCCATCAACTGCTCCCGGAATTGGCCGAACCCATCAGCCGGGCGACGCGGGCCATCTTCATTGATGCCGACGAGCGGCTTGCGCCTGGGCAGGTGTGTCAGAAAAACGTTCAGCCGCCGGATCGAGCCGACGAGACCATCGGCCACCATCAAGGCCCCGGCGGTCTGTTGCGTCTGGCCCGCGATCTTTACGGGCGGGCGCCGGAGGCGCTGGTGTTCAGCATCGGCGCCGCGGACTTCGACTATCGACCAACGCTCTCAACGCGGGTGCGCCGGGCGCTGCCCGGATTGCTTGAGAGCGTGGCGGATGCCGTGCGAGACCTGGAGCGCTGCCATGCATGAAATGTCGATTGCCCCCGCGATCCTGGAATTGGCACGGCGCCACGTGCCGATGGGAGCGGCGTTGCGGACCGTGCGCGTTTGTGCGGGGCCTTTACGCGCCATCGATCGGGAGTCGATGCAGTGGGCCTGGCAGGCGCTGATGGAGGAGCAATCCGCCGGCCCAATCGCGCTGGAATTGACGATCCTGCCCTGGAACATGCGATGCACTGAATGCGGAGCGGAATGGGAATCGGCCGAAGCGGCGGGGCGGTGCTCCTGCGGCTCGACGGAGGTGCGCCCGTCCGGCAGCGATCGGCTGCAACTGGTTTCCATCGAAGTCGATGACCTTGAAACGCCAATGCCAACGCATGAAAGGAGTTCATCATGCAGGTCCAGGTAGTTCAGAACGTATTAAAGCTCAATGACGAGATGGCCGCACTCAACCGCAACCGGCTGCGGCAGGCGGGCGTGTTCACGATCGACCTGCTCGGCGCCCCGGGTTGCGGAAAGACGGCGCTCATTGAGGCCACGCTGCGGCGGCTGGCGCCGCGGCTTCGCGTGGGCGTCATCGTCGGCGATCTCACCACTCAACGCGATGCCGACCGAATGGCGCGTTTCACCGATCACGTGGTCCAGGTCAACACCGGCACCGGCTGCCACCTCGAGGCTCATCACGTCATGGAAGCCATGGCGCGAATCGACGTCGGCAGCCTCGATTTGCTGTTTATTGAAAACGTCGGCAACCTGATCTGCCCGGTGGGGTTCGATCTGGGTCAGCACGTAAAGGTGGGAATGTTCTGTACGACCGGCGGAGATGATAAAGCGGCGAAGCATCCCTATATCGTGCAGGAATGCTCGCTTCTGTTGCTGAACAAGACCGACCTGTTGCCGCACCTGCCGTTCAACCTGCAACTCTTTCGCGACGACGTCAGGCGGCTGAACCCCAGCGTCCAGTTGCTTGAGCTTTCAGCATACACGGGGGATGGCATGGAACCCTGGCTGGCGTGGCTGGAACAACAGCGGGCGAAATATTCACACGGCTTGGCGTCCAAGCCGTGCCAAGAGCATCCGTCAATGCAATTTTGCAATAAGGAGTAATCGTCATGCATTCAAAATCATTCCACGCTGTCGTGATGGCGGCCGCGGTTGGTCTGGCGGTCCAGGTTGCACAGGCTCATCCCGGCCACGGCGCGGGCGGCGGGCTGTCGGCGGGGCTGGCGCATCCGTTCTCGGGCATCGACCACATCATGGCCATGCTCGCCGTTGGCATGTTGGCCACGCAAATCGGCGGAAAGATGCTCTGGGGCCTGCCGGCGACATTCGTCGCGCTGATGGTCGGCGGGGGCCTCATGAACTTCGCCGGCGTGCGCGTCCCCTGGGTCGAACAGGGAATCATGGCTTCCGTTCTCATTCTCGGGCTGATGGTCGCCGCCGCCGGGCGGTTCCCCACGTCCGCTTCCCTGTCGTTGGTTGGCTTCTTCGCGATCTTCCATGGCTTCGCCCATGCGGCCGAAATGCATAAGGGCACGTCCGCCATGGGATACGCCCTGGGCTTCGTCATCGCCACGGCGACTTTGCACGCGATCGGGATTGCGCTGGGCCTTGCCGCCGGGAAGCTGGCTTCCAAACAGCTTGTACGGTTTGCGGGCGCCGCCATCGCCGCGTGCGGTCTGCTGCTGTTCATGCACGTGATCGCGGCATAGAGGACGTGTCGGACTTGTGAACGGCATCTTTCTTTTCCGGACGGCAATCGTCATGGCGAACAGCTAATTCCCATGATGTATCGCCTTCAATTGCTCTCCCAGTAGATTGATTACGATGTATTGATAATTCAAGCTGTTCGCCGGCGTCTTACCAGGAATGCCGTTGTTATTGCGAAACGCATCAGCCACGTTCAAACACGCGCTGCGTTTGGCTGGGTCGTTGGGCAGTAGCGCATACAGGGTGAATCCGTCCACATAAACCTTGTCCGCCCCCGCGCCGTACAGGTCGCTGACCAGCTTCTTATCCGCGTTGTCCGCCGCGCCCGTGCGGCACCATGCATATCCCTCCAGAATGCGAAATGGATTCTGCTTGATCCGCTGCGTAATCAGATCATCCAGTACGGTCGGCGCGGTTTTCCCCGGCTGAAGCACCAATGGCGTCCCGGGAGATATCGCAGGCGGGGTCCGGATAGCCGAAACATTCGGCGACGCAATCGGCGGGGCATGGCTCGCCATGATCGAAGCGACCAGCCCGATCACAATTAGCGTCATGAAGAAATTGAACAGTCGCGAAACAAGCGACATCAGCGCTACAAACTTAATGTCCGCAACCGAAAGCCTGAACATGTACCAGTAGCCGACATAGTAAATGATGGCCAACACGACACTGTACAGGAGCCAAGCCTCGGGTCCGCCGTCATTTTTTTTGGAAATCATGCCGGCGGATTGCAGCGCCGCACTCAGCCACAAAATGGCAATCTCGCCGAAGAGGATCATTCCCGCGAACTTAAGAATCGCCGAACGCAACAGACCCACGTTCACGTCGCAGAAAGCCGCCAGCGGCACCGCCGCCAGGGTCAGTACCATCGTCTTGACGAGCGTGAACGCCAGCATGATTCCGAATGCGATGGAAATCGCCAGTCCGACCAGCGGCCCCGTTCCCAATTTCTGCATCACGTACACCGCGATACCAGCCAAACCCGCCGCCAGCAAGATCGCCGGGGTGATGTAATCGCGGAGGGGATCCGATAGTTCCCCGGTCGTCGGATCGACCCGATCCGACCGCGGCGTCCGCGCCATTCTTGTCGGGCGCTGGTATTCCAACGCCTCCGGCGCCGCCATCCGCGCCGCGGGGATCGGCGGCGGTTGCCTTTCGGCTTCGGCAATTGCTTCCGCACTGGGCAAAAGCGACCCAAGTTGCGACACGTCGCCGTCCGCCAGGTCGTACGCTTCATGATCCACATCGCTCGGCTGGGCAGCCGAGGCGCGTGTTGGAACAAGGGGCGTCGGAATCGCTGCGACCGGCGCCGGTACCGCGACCGCCGTGCGAGCCACCGGCCGCGGCGAGGTCTTCCTCACCACGTTCGTAGTAGGCACCAGCCTTTTGGGCCGAACCGTGGCCGTCACCATCACTTTCGGCACCGGGATGCTGACCCAGGGCGCGTTCATTGGAACCGTGATCGATACCCCGCAGGCGCACTTCGCCTTTTTCCCGGCAATCCCAGGCTTCCACCGGAACGTCCTGCCGCACCCGCCGCAAGAAAATTGAGGCTCAGTCGCCTGCTCCATCCTTCACCCCGTATCTCCGCCAAAGATCTGCCACGACAATTCAACACGACAAAGCATTTGCCGCGGATTTAGATTTGGTTAGGCCCTTCCTAAATGTCCCTCTCCCAACAAACGTTGTTAGCTGCCTCGCGAAGGCTACCAAGAGCCGATACAAAAGGACCGACCGATCGCCACTGCCGCGACAGCGACCAGGCGCGACCGCGCCAGCCGTTACAGAGACAGGTCCGCAAACGGAGGAACGCGCGGCTCCGCGGTCGCATCGGTCCAGCGGCTGCCGAGCCAGTTCGTCTCGAGCCATCGCAGCCAGAGATCGATTCCACCCCGTTGCAAAACGGATGCCTGGATTACCGGCAAGTCGGCCCGGAGCTTGTTGACGTTATCGAGAAATGCGCGCAGGTCGAACGCGGTGGTCGGCAGCAAGTCAACCATTGTCAGCAACACGAGGTCGGCGGCGGCAATCAGATGCGGAAATGAATTGGGCTGGTCGGGACCGTCGGCGACGCTGAAGACGCTCACGCACAGGTCCTGCCCATGGTTGCGTTGGGAAGGGGTTTGCATGTCGCCGCTGCCTTCGATCAGGAGCAGTTCGATCTGATCCAGATTGAGCATCGAAATGGCCTTGTGAACTCCCGGGGCGTCCAATTCGCCGCCGGGAAGCGGCAAGGCGCAGATGCCGTGACGGCCCAGGCGCGTCGACTTTTGTCCGGCCGCGGGACTGCCGACCAGCACTCCCACGTGCGCGTGGCTGGCGAGCCGGCTCCCCGTCCGTTCCAGCAATGCCGTTTTGCCCGATCTCGGTGGACCGACCAAGCTGATCGTCTTGATTCCCCGGCGGCGGAGCATCGCCCGGGTGGAGCCGACGATCTGGTCGTTCACGACGAATTCCTTTTCCGGTCCGGTCGTTTTCATCGGCGCTGCCTTTCCGCAGGAGGTACAAACCCCGTCTCTATATTAATCCGAGCCCGAACGTTGCTGTGGAATGTATGGGCATTCCGCCTGCACCTGACCCAGGAATTCCTCGCTCTGGCGTCTTGCGGCACTGGAGTGATAGGGTTGCGGCCTGGATCGCATTCTTGGCGCGCCCGCAACCGGACCGGCGGAAATGTGCAACACCAGCGGCTTGACCAGACTGCTGTAGTCGGAGTATTTCATGCGGATCACTTCCGTATGAGTCCCCGCGTTGAATGCGATCAAATCCTGCAACGCCAACTTCAGGTCCACCAGCGTTCTCAGGCCGAAGAGATTTCCAAACGGCGGAGCCGTCCCAAGCTGACAATCGGTGAAGACGTTGACGAATTCCGCTTCACTGGCAATGCGCACCTGGCTCGCCCCCGACTGGCTTCGCAACGAATCCAGGTCCAGGGCTCGGGTTGATGGGATCACCGCCATGGCCAATTGATCGTCAACCCACACGATGACGGTTTTGGCCATGTACGTGCCGGGAACGTGAGATGCTTCGGCCACTTCCTGCGCCGTGTAAGCGCGGGCGTGCGTGGCGATGGAATACGGCATGCCGCTGCCCGCCAGAAAATCGCAAATTCGACGGATGGCCATACATTCTCCTCCGCAATAATAATGTGCTCATCTAATTATCGGCGGCATATCGGAGACCGGCCATTAGGTCGATTCCCGATTTGGCCCATAGGGCTTTCCCCTACGGTTTGGGGTTGGGCCGCGACGGCCTGATAGCCGACCGCGGTCATGCCGCCACGCTTCATGCCCGGCCGGCGTGCGAATAGGCATCCGCCGACGCCGAATTCGGCCCTTTTCGCCCATCCGATGCCGAATAATCCTGCGAATCCGGCGGCGTCGCCTCCTGCGAGTGGCTGCGGATGCGCATGCCGTAGAACGAGCGGTAAACGAAACAGAGCGCGATGAGGAAGAAAGCCGCGGCCAGGGCGTATTTGACGGGACCCTCGACCGTCACGGCTAGTTCGACGGC
>JBEKKC010000202.1:0-7052 GCA_050010915.1 Tepidisphaeraceae bacterium
GCTTTTCTGATCTTCGGCCAGAACCACAGGGCGAGCAACACGCATGAGATAGTACCTCCTATCTCAGTTACGCGCCCGCGCCGATTAGGTTCGTTTAATTGTGGAGAGGTACACTAGCGCGGTGGACCTGAATCCGACGAACTTGAGTGGAATCACCGTCTCGGCTGCCTATGGAACCGATGGTGCTCAGCAAGTGGGCTTTGGGGGTGGCAATGGCACCGGCGGTTATGCCCACGCCATGCTCTGGAACGGCACAGCCGATAGCGCCGTTGACCTAAACCCGACCAATTTGAGCGGAATCGTCAGTTCGGTTGCCTATGGCATCAGCGGCACTCAGCAAGTGGGCGGGGGCTCCAACAGCCCGGCCACTGTCGACGCCTTGCTTTGGACCGGCACGGCTGCCAGTGCGGTGGATCTGAACCCGACCAACCTGAATGGGATCAATGCCTCGCTCGCTTACGGCATTTGCGGCGCCCAACAAGTGGGATACGGGTACAACAGCACAGCGGGCAATGACTACCAGGCTATGCTTTGGACCGGCACAGCCGACAGCGCGGTGGACCTGAACGGGGGACTCATGTCGTCCGAGGCGTTGGCTACCAACGGCATTCAACAAGTGGGCTTCGGCTATGGCAGCGAGACGGGCAATGCTGACCACGCCCTGCTCTGGACTGGCACAGCCGACTCCACCGTTGATCTCCAGGCGTTTCTCCCATCAACCGCACCATGGTTCATCTCCCAAGCCGACTCCATTGACTCCGCAGGCAACATTTACGGCTTTGCCAATTACGGTCTTTCAACCTTCGCCGTGGAATGGTCGCCCGCGCCAACGCTCGCATGGAACAACGCCGCCGGCACTGGCGATGGGCGCACCTGGGATACTTATGGCAACCAAAACTGGAACGGCGGCGGAGCGCCAGCCTTTTTCCACGCCGGCGACAACATCACTTTCAATGACACCAACTCGGACAATTACGCAGTCACACTCAATACCACCGTGATCGCCTCTTCCGTTACCGTCAACAATAGTTCCAGTAATTACATCATCAGCGGCACCGGCAAAATCGCCGATGCCGGGGCGTTCGTAAAAACCGGCAGCGGCACGCTGACGCTCGGCACCGCCCTGAGCGTCGGCAGCATGAGCATCAGCGGTGGAACATTACAACTGGCCGCCAATACGACTCTCGGCAGCGGCACCGTCACCAGCAACGTCAACCTCATGTCGCTCTCCATCACCGGCAATGGCGTCCTGGACGTGAACAACAATCACATCATCATCACGTATGGGTCCAGCGATCCGATCACGACCATCGCCGGGTACATCGCCTCCGGCTACAACGGCGGCGGGTGGAATGGCCCAGGGATCATTTCCTCGGCGGCACAAACGTCCACCAACGGCCTGTCCTATGGGCTGGGCTATGCCGACGGCGCTGATGGCGTCGTAACGGGTTTGTCCTCTGGCCAGATCGAAGTGGCCTACACGCTTCTCGGCGACGCCAATCTCGACGGCCTGGTCAACGGCTCGGACTTCAACATCCTGGCTGCCAACTTCAACCAGAGCATCACCGGCTGGGATCAGGGCGATTTCAACTACGACGGCTTGGTCAACGCGACCGACTTCAACGAGTTGGCGGCCAACTTCAACCAGGGCGTGAGCGGCGCGACGTCGGCCGGCGACGTCGCCGCCTTGGACGCCTTTGCCGCGGCGAATGGGTTGCTGGTGAACGTTCCAGAGCCGACAACGGGGTCCCTGCTGCTGGTCGCCGGCGCGGGGCTGTCGATGCGCCGACGACGAAAACAGTTGGAGTGAATTTCTCGCTTGCAATTGAGCTAAAGTTAGGTATTAGTTAGAGGTTCTGGGTGGCATCGCGTCGCCTTGTCGCTCAGGGTGCGCAAACTTTCGCCGTTTGGCCCGACTCGAAGGACGATTCGAGATGTCGGTGGAAGCCGCTTCGAATCGTCCGCTTTGGGATGTATGTCCCAGGGGGGAGGGGGGGTAATGGGACAATCTGGGGACGAGTATGACAGTTTGCTTGCGCCCTTGGAAAATATTGCGGCCGAATGGGGAGACGGATTTAATTGGCAAAGGAGTGCCTATGCCTGGAGAGACGGATCTTCACAAAAGGTTGAAAAAGGAAGCGTGCCGATGGCTCATGCGGATGGGGTATCGGTGCATTGCGGCCGAGGTTCGCGTTCCGCCGCTGGGGATTGTCGATGCGGTGGGGACCGGGACTTTTCGGGCGTATCAGAATTATCTGGCCATCCCGCGCGAGGTGTCGCAGGTCTGTTTTGTCGAATGCAAGGCGAGCCGGAGCGATTTTTTGCGGGATTGTTCCAATGACGGCCAACTGGAATTCTGCGTCATGGAGCGCACGGGGAATCGCCGGCGAAAGCGGCGTTGGCTCAGGCAGAACCTGGGGCTGGGGAAATTCGATTCCTGTCTCATGCAGCCGATGGCCAATTTGCATTACGTTCTGGCCCCGGCGGGCGTGGTGCAGAAAAAGGATTTGCCCCCGCGATGGGGTTTGCTCAGTTATGGCGAGACCGGGGTGAACGTCGTGGTGAAGGCGTTGTGGCAGGAATCAACGCAGATGCAGTACGTGGAATCGGCGATCGCGCGGGCATTGACCGGCGATATTTTCCGGGCCGACGATCGTGCGCTGGCCAGCGTGAATCGGGAACTGTTCTTCCAGCAGGCGGCGCTGGCGGAAAAGATACGCTCGATCCGTCCGAAAGCGATTTTTGCTGGAGTTGGGCAAATGACCAATTCCCCGTGACACCTTCTCGTCGGCGGTCTACCATGCTCCTGGATGCGGATCCTGAGCTACAACATTCTGGACGGCGGGGAAGGGCGGGGCGAGGCGCTGGCCGATGTGATCGAAGGGCAGCGGCCGGATGTCGTGGTTTTGGTTGAAGCCGACCTGCCGGCCGTCGTCGAGAGGATCGCGGGGCGATTGAAGATGGATTTTGTAATGGGGGAGGGGCGAAAACATGGGGCGGCGATTCTGGCGCGCGGGCGGATCGTGGAATCGGTGAACCATTCGCTGTTGCGGACGGAATTTGCCGATTGCGTGCTGGAGGCCGCGGTGGCCAGCGGCGGGGCGGAATGGGTGGTGGCGGCGGCGCATCTGCATCCGCGGGCTCGGCTCGAGGATGAGGCCAGGCGCGAGCGGGAGATCGACGCGATTCTGGAGATATTCGCATCTCGCCGTGGCGAGAATCGGGCGCATCTGCTGGCGGGGGATTTTAACGCCAATTCTCCGATCCAGCGGGTGGACCCGGAAAAGTGCAAGCCGCGGACGCGTCAGGACATTGAGGCCAGTGGCGGGGTATTGCCGCGCACGGCGGTCGCGAAGCTTTTATCGGCGGGGTACGTGGATACGTTGCACGCGGCCGTGGGATCGGATGCGGAAACAACCGGAAGTTTTACGACCCAGCATCCCGGTCAGCGCGTGGATTATATTTTTGCCTATGGCGTTGAAACCGGGAGACTGAAGGAAGCGCGGGTGGAGCAGGGTCGGCTGGCGAAAGATGCCAGCGATCATTTTCCCGTGATGGTGGAGATTGATTGAGAATCCCCGGATGCAAATCCGGGGTTTTGGAAGGGTGATTGTGGCGAGCTGGCGCACATACGCGGATTTTTTGAAGCGGAAGCAGATCGCGCTGCATTTGGCGGCGAAGCTGGGCCGCGGTCGCGGGCAGATGCGATGGCTGGATCAGGTGAATCCACCGCCGGCCGCCAAGGTGCGGCCAGACCTTTCGGGCTGGGAGGATCGGGAATTGTCGGCGGTCTGGATCGGGCATGCGACGGTGCTGCTTCGGATTGGCCGGATGACGGTGCTGACCGATCCGGTGTTTTCAAATCGCGTGGGGCTTGGGCTGGGGCTTATGACGTTGGGGCCGCGGCGATACATCGCGGCGGCCCTGACTCCGAGGCAGTTGCCCAAAGTCGATCTGATCCTGAGTTCTCATGCGCATTTCGATCATCTCGACCGGCCGAGCCTGGCGATGCTGGACAGGAAGACGCCCGTCGTAATGGCCGACAAGACCCGGGATCTGGTTTGGGACCTGGGATTTCGCAACGTGACGGAATTGCGATGGGGAGAAACGGCGAGATTCAACGGGCTGGCGATCACGGCGCGGCAGGTGGCGCATTGGGGAGCGCGGACGTTTCTGGACAGGCATCGGGGATACAACGGGTATTTGCTGGAATCGAACGGCCGGCGCGTTTTGTACGGGGGTGATACCGCCTACCAGGAGTGGTTCAAGGATGCCGGCCCGGTGAATTTGGCGATCATGGGGATCGGCGCGTACGACCCGTACATTCACGCCCATGCATCGCCGGAGCAGGTTTGGACGATGGCGGACCAGATGCGTGCGGATTTTGTGATGCCGGTGCACCACAGCACGTTTCGACTCAGCCACGAGCCGATGAATGAGCCGCTTCAGCGGATCATGACCGCGGCGGGGAAGGAAACGGATCGAATCGTCATTCGCGAAGTGGGCGAGACATGGAGATTGGAAAATTGAACCAGGATGAGACGTCTGGGCGTTCGGTCAGGCACGGGATTCTGCGCACGTTTGCCTTTGCGTTTTCGGGATTGTGGCATTTGCTGCGGACGCAACGGAACGCGCGGATTGAAATCGCGATCGGGCTGGGTGCCGGCGCGCTGGGGGCGTGGCTGCGGGTCAGCCGCGTGGAATGGGCGGTGCTGGCGACCACCATGGCGCTGGTGTTGATTCTGGAGGGTTTGAACACGGCCATCGAGTCGGCGGTCGATCTGGCGATGCCCCGGCAGCATCCGCTGGCAAAGGCCTGCAAAGACCTGGCGGCCGGCATGGTGCTGGTGGCGGCGATTGTGGCGGTGACCGTGGGATTGCTGATTTTGGGGCCGCCATTGTGGCAGAGACTGGTAAAATAGGGGGATCTGTTAGAAAAATAGAAAAACCGGCGTCATTTGGAATCGCTGCGGAGTTTGCGCCCAAAGCTCGCGTATAATTCAGATGGTCATACAAGGAGCCGCTATGAAAAGGCTATTAGCTCTGCTCGTGGTGGTTTTAGGGAGCAGTTCTCTAGCGTTGGCACAGGCCACGACCATGCCGGCCGTGCAGCAGCCGTTGAAGGTGTTGATCGTACCCTTCCGCCAGATCGGCAACAGCACCGGTCACGAATGGGTGGGCACCGCGATTCAAGAAAATCTCATAACGCAAGCGGCCGGCGATACGGCCATCCAGGCGATGGCCATGAGCGAACCGCTGAACGGCGGGGGACCCGAGGCGCTGGCCGCGGCAAAGAACGCCGGGGCGACGCTCGTGGTATTTGGAACCTACGAGATTTCCGACACCGAGATTCGCGTCAACGGGCAGATTCAGGACGTGAATTACGGACGGGCGCTGGGCACGCTGAAGGCGACCGGCGCGATCAGCGATCTATTCAAGATTGAAGATGCGTTGTCCAGCCAGTTGGGCTCCGTCCTTCCGCAACCGCCGGCCAACGTGCCCGTGGTTACCTACGGACCGGACCAATCGTCGAGCGCGATACCCTATTACACCGCCAATCAGCAACTGGTCACCAGCCCGGCCCCGACTTACGTTTATTCGCCGCCGACTTACGTCTACAGTTACCCGGCGTATTCGTATCCGTACTACTACGGTTATCCGTACTATCCCGCGGTAGTTTATGGCGGATATGGATGGGGCGGTTATTACCATCCGTGGGGCGGCGGATTCCGTGGCGGCGTTGGATTCCGTGGCGGCGTTGGATTTCATGGCGGAGTCGGATTTGGTGGACGTGGACGGTGAGGCGTTGCCCTCTTACAAGACGTTCGGCCAGAACAGCTTCTTTACCTTCGCTTCGGGGGTGACCGAAGACGGCCACCGCACGCGCCTGGCACCGGCAACCTATTATTACCTGGGACCGTTCGGCTTATTCTCGGAGTATGGCCTCACGGAAGAAGGTTTGCAGAAGGGCACAGTTCGGCGGGACATCGCCTTCCGCGCCTGGCAAGTGGCGGGCAGCTTCATCTTGACCGGAGAGAAAAAAAGCTTCGCGAGTCCCACGCCCAAGAGGAACCTCGACCCGCGCCATAACGGATGGGGAGCGGTCGAACTGGCGTTTCGGGTCGGAGATTTCAGCGCCGAGCACGGCATCTATAACTATGGATTCGCTTCCGCCACGGTAACGCCGCGGAGTGCCCACGAATGGGTGGGCGGCGTTAACTGGTATCTCAATCGGCTCGTCCGGATTTCATTGGATTACGGACACACCGATTTCGGCGGCGGCGCCACGGTCGCGGCCGGCGTGAACCGGCCCGCCGAGAAGGCGCTCATCCTCCGGTTCCAAATCAACTTCATCTGAGCGGATCCGGGCAAATCGGGATACCAAAATGAAATACTCAACATTCATCATCGCTGTTCTCACCGCGTCATCCGTCGCGTTGGCAGCCGGGCCGGTCCGGCTGCTCAACGTCTCTTACGACCCCACGCGCGAGCTTTACCAGGACATCAACGCGGTCTTCGCCAAGCAATGGAAAGCCAAAACCGGCGTGGACGTGCAAATCAGCCAGTCGCACGGAGGCTCCGGCAAGCAGGCCCGTTCGGTCATCGACGGCCTGCAAGCCGACGTGGTCACGCTGGGGCTATCCTACGACATCGATTCCATCGCGGAGCGGGCGCATTTGCTTCCTGCCAACTGGCAGTCGCGCCTGCCCAACAACAGCACGCCCTATACGTCGACCATTGTCTTCCTGGTGCGGAAAGGGAACCCCAAGCACATCAAAGACTGGGAAGACCTGGTCAAGCCGGGCGTCTCGGTAATCACCCCCAATCCCAAGAGCTCCGGCGGCGCACGCTGGAGCTATCTGGCCGCCTGGGGCTACGCCCTCAAGAAGAACAACGGCGACGACAAGAAGGCTCAGGACTTCGTCACGCGGCTGTATAAGAACGTACCGGTGCTGGATTCCGGCGCACGCGGATCTACCACCACGTTCGTGCAGCGTGGCATCGGCGACGTGCTGCTATCCTGGGAAAACGAAGCGTTTCTGGCGTTGAAC
>JBEKKC010000203.1:0-6938 GCA_050010915.1 Tepidisphaeraceae bacterium
CCATTCCATCCGCCGCCGTTGTAGCCGGCTTTGATATAGCCGGCGATGGTGGTGATGGGGTCGCTGGCGCCGTAGGTGATGATGAGGTGGTCGTTGTTGATGTCCAGCACGCCGCTGCCGCTGATCGACAGGGACGTGAGGTCGATGGGGCTGGTGACGCCCGGGCCGGAGCCGCCGGAGACCCCGGTGGCCAGCTTCACCGTTCCGCCGGTGATGCTCATACTGCCGACGCTCAGCGCGGTGCCGAGGGTCAGCGTACCGGCGCCGGATTTTGTGAACGCCCCGGTATCGGCGATTTTGCCGCCGCCGGTGGTAGTGATGCTGTAACTGCCCAGGCTGTTGTTGACGGTCACAGAGCCTGGGTGGACGGTGCTGTTCAACGTCACGGCATAGTGGCCGTTGTTGGTGTCGTTGAAGGTAACCGCAGCGCCATCGGTGTAGGTGGTTGCGGCGCTGCCGCTGTTCCAGTTGTTGTTGGTGGTATCCCAGGTTTGGCCGTTGTCGGGCGCAGTGCCGCCTGCGTTGTCCCAGGAGAGGGTGACCGGTTCGCCGGCGGCGACGACCAGGTCGATGAAGCCGCCGATTTTGCTCAGGCTGTAAGTCACGCCGCCGGGAGCGGTCGGCAGATTGAAGCTGCTCGTGCTGATGGCGCCGATCGTGCCGCCGATCAATTCGTAATCATTTCCGACGGCGGAGACTCCGGGATCGGTCGCAAGGGTGATGTTCGTGCCGTTGGCGATGCTGACGGTTCCCGAGCCCAGGGTGAGCAGGCTGCCATTGGTGATGGTCCCCGATCCGGTGCCTAGATCGAAGTTGAGGGTTGCCCCGGACACGGTTGAAAGTCCGCCTAGGGCAAGTGTGCCGATGGAGCCGACGCCGCCTGGTGCGATGACCGAGGTTGCGCCAGCCGACACGTTGCCGCTGATAGAGCCGGTGGTTCCGCTGGCCAGGATGCCGCCGTTGAGAGTGACGTTGCCGCTGCCGGTGGCCGAGCCGGTGGTGTTGCTGGCGACCAATGTGCCAGCGGTGAGAGTCGTTCCGACGGAATAGGTGTTAGCGCCGCTGAGGTTCACCGTGCCCGTTCCGTTGACGATAACCGCGCCAGTGCCGGCGACGTTGCCGCTGAAATTTGCGACGCCGCCGGAACCGCCGGTAAGCACCACGCTCCTAAACAGCAAGATGTTGCCGGTGAAATCCCCAATGCCGTTGTCGCCCACGCCGATGGTGGTCGTACCGAGGGGATTGTCGTTGTTGACGCTGATGTTGTGAAGCACCTGCCTGGGAACGCTGGGGCCGACGTTGGGGCTGACCAAAGTGAGCAACGCGATGTTATCCATCGGTAGCGTGCCGCTGTCGCCCAACTGAACGGCGTGGGCGTCCAACAGAACGTTGGTACTGGTCGGGGCGTTGTAACCAAGGCTGCCGCCGTTGTCTCCGCTCGCATAATAGCCTGCATTAGGATTTGAAAGTACAGCAGCGGGCAAGGTGACAAAATTAGTGCCGGTATCATCGTATTCCAACTCCAGCGTCCCATCCCTCACCGTTGTGTTACCATAATAGGCCTGCGCGCCCGATGGGTTATCGCCGCCGCAGTTGACGATCCACGTGCCGGGGCCGATTTTATCGATGCCCGCCGTACAAGCGCCGGATGGGCCGCCGGGGCCGCCAGGGATCAATTGAAAATTCTGCACCACGGTTCCGCCCGCCGCAGCGCTGTAATAGATCGTCTGGCTCACGCCGCCGACTGTGCCGTTGCCGTCGGTGGGAAGCGTGTTGAAGAAGCTGTTGAAAGTCACTGTGCCCGAGGTGTTTAGTCCGCCGACGGTCATCGTCCCGGCATCACCGAACTCGACCCGGTTGTTCATGGCGTCGCCGGCACCAATCAGATAGAACGAAGCGACGTCGTTCGGGTGAAGGAGAGTCGTCCCCGGGTAAGTGGTATATCGATCCTCTGGTCCGAGATACACATCCGTCTGGGGGTTAGCATTATTTACGCCGCTGGAAGGAAATATATTTACGCCGTCAATGTTAATTAAGGGGGCGTCGGAGATCCCGTTATCAATGGTGTATCCTCCCATCTCAAAGGTTCCCTCATAGATGCGAAACGAGAAGTAGGGGAGGAAGGGGCTATTCGGGACATTCGTAAACGTCACCGGCTGCGTCCAGATCATGGTCCCGCCCGGACCGCCAAGGTTCGAATTAGGCTCGCCGTTCCTCATCGTCAGGGCGCTGCCACCGTTCAAGGTCATCGTTCCGTTAAACGTGGTGGTGCTCCCCGGAGCAAGAACAAATTGCTCTGTCGTCCCGATATTATTCAGTCCAAAGGCGACATTGTTGTTGACGGTGACTGGATTTGTCGAATTGTTCGTGAAGAACGGATTGAGAGGCTCGGCCGTGGGATCGGACAGATAGATATCGTTTCCAGATAGGGTTGTCGGGCCATTGCCGGCATCAAATGTCGCGTTGAAAACCCCGTATGTCCCCGGAATGTCATTGGTGGCGGTATAGGCGCCGGGCGCGTTAAACTCGAGACTGACGTCTCCCGTTGAATCGACCCCGACCGTGGGCGCGGTTCCGCCCATCCAATTGCCTCCATTACTCCAATTGCCGCTGGTGGCACTTGTCCAGGTGAAAGAACTCTGAGCCTGGGCACTCGGCGCCATGAAGGAGAGCATCGCCGTGCTGCACACAGCCCCGCACGCGATGAGCATCGACCGACGCGTGGCTGATTTGCCGCGCATGAAATGGGACTTGTTTCCTCTGGCAGACATTTTTCGCCTCCGCAAAGATAAAAGCTGGAATGGATAGGAATGCAGCCAGCGACACAGTTCGCCAACTGGACGCCTCAATATGTGCAATTGTAACACCCTGTGAAATTGCCCACAATCAATAATCGCCCAAGGCGGAAACCGATAACCAATAGTCAATGCGCCGGCCACGCCATTCAGAATCAATCCTCAGCTTAGCGCGAAGATTGATTGGGGCGATAGAGGCTCCGGCCTAAATTATGCGGTATCTTGCTGGTTCGGCTGTGGAGGCCCGACCCGTCAATGAACAAGGTCACCCGAAGATCGAGCGGAACTCGATCTTCGAGTGACCTTAAAGCCTTCCTACATCACGAGCCTCTGTCCGACACGAGCTTATGCCCGGCGGCGGCGCCTGGCCAGCAAGAGCATCGATCCGGCGGTAATTCCGGCGATGCAAGTCGGCTCTGGCACGGAGGAGACGGAAATGTCATCCACCCAGATTTGGCCCGTATCGTTGGCATTACCGCCTGAGTCAATGGTTACTTCAAACGTCGAGTCACCGGCGGGGATGTTGAGGGTTTCATCGATTGTCTCCCACGTATCCTGATTTACAGTGTTGGGGCTGGTCCCTGCCGCGATCAGAAAATTCGAGGAGGGGCCAACAAACCCACCAGAAAAGAGGGTTGCGCCCGCGACTCCGTAATTGACGGTGACGCGAAAATTCCCGCCACCCGACTTCACGTCCGTTGGGTCGTCGGTGACGTTGGTGTACTCCCACGAGAGTTGTATGGTGGCGAGCCCGTTTGCAATGCTATCCGCGGGCAACGTGTTCCAAAGATTGGAACCATCGATGGCGGTAAACCATTCGCCGGAGTTATTTACGGCGCCGTCGTTGATCTCCAGCGCGGTGCCGCTCGGTGGGGGCGTCGGGCTGGCATCTCCCTGGGTTGGGTTCCAAAACTCCATGGTGGGAGGGCCTTGGACACCCCAATCGGCGCCGCCTCGGTGCCAATTGAGCGGGCGAGGGTTGCTGTCCTCGGTGTAGGGGCCGTAGCTGGTGCCCCATTGCGAAGTAACCGGGTCCGGGCCTGCTGGGGCCGCCACGCTCAAATCCGGATTCGGCAAAACGTTACCCGGCAATATGCCCGGCGTCCCGGCGGCCGCAGGCGGTGACGGCGGAACGGTCACGGTCTGGGCAAAAGCGCTGCTGACGGCAAAAGCACAAACGCCGCCAACCGCCAAAGTCAAAATGCACGTTTTTCTGGACATGTCTCTCTCCTTAAGTTCCGTGGAACTTATGATGTGTAGGAAGGCCGCCAACGAGACATTTCGCCAACGAGCCACCCTCCTGAACAAGTCAAAACAATACCCGCCCATGGTCGGGCGCACAATCAAAGATTGTCCAAGTCGGAAATTGATGATCGCATGCCGTTTTCCGGGAAATCGAGAGACGCTGCGTCGAGGGTCACACCCAAAAATGATGCTCCACGCCCATGGGGCGTGGCATCAGGAAGGCCCCCAAGGGTGCCGTGAAACCTTTTCGATGATTCAGCTTTTAACGTCATCACTCGCCCTTTTTCGTGTCCGGTGTCGGCTCTTCGCCTAGCGCCATCAGTTGCTGCCCAAGCATCGGATGTCTGAGGCAGTGGGCTACCTGCCGCCGGAACGGCATAGACCCCCCAGCGTTACCTAACGCAACTGCTGACGAACCTGCCGGCGACGCAGATCGGCCAAATCAACCAGTGGTTGCCGGATGACTGGAAGCGCCACAATCCGTTGCCGTCACGTCAGGATCGGTATCCAATGGGACCGGAGCGGGTTTCATGATTACAATGCCCGGCCATATGACCCTTCAGCAGCAGTTCGAAGCCGGCGTGTTGCATCATCGGGCCGGCCGATTGGCCGAGGCGGAGAGGACTTACCGACAGATCCTGGCGCTGCATCCCAATCATGCGGACGCATTGCATATGTTGGGGGTGCTGGAAGTACAGGCGGGCCGGTTGGACGCGGGGATCGAATTGATCCGGCGAGCGATCGCGATTTGTTCGACCCGTGCGACTTATTATCGCAACCTCGGCAATGGCCTATTGCACATTGGACGGCTTGACGAGGCGATCGCCGCCTATCGGCAGGCCATTCTGCTCGACCCTGATAACGCCGAAGCGCACACCAATCTCGGCAACGCACTGAAGGCCAAGGGGCAACTTGACGAGGCGATTGCCAACTATCGGCGGGCCATTCTGCTCAAGCCTGATTTCGCCGAAGCGCACAACAATCTCGGCAATGTCCTGAAAGACAAAGGGCAACTGGATGAGGCCATCGCTGCCTATCGGCAGGCGATTCGGATCGAGCCTGATGTTGCCCTAGCGCACAACAATCTGGGTGCCGTCTTACAGGACACGGGGCAACTCGACGAGGCGATGGCCGCCTATCGCCAAGCCATTGCCCTCCGGCCCAACTTCGCCGAAGCCCACACCAATCTCGGCATTGCCCTGAAAGACAAGGGACAATTCGATGAGGCCATCGCCGCCTATCGCCAGGCCATCGCCATCAGGCCCAACTACGCCGAAGCCCACAGCAATCTCGCCACTGCCCTGAAAGACAGAGGACAACTCGATGAGGCTATCGATGCCTATCGCCAAGCCATTTCCCTCCGACCCAACTTCGCCGAAGCCCACAGCAATCTCGGCAATGCCCTGATAGACAGAGGGCAACTCGATGAGGGCATCGCCGCCTTTCGCCAGGCCATTGCCCTCAGGCCCGACTTCGCCGGAGCCCACAACAATCTTTCGTTAGCGCTGCTGGCGCGGGGCGATTTTCAACAAGGCTGGGAAGAATTTGAATGGCGATTGAAATGCGAGGATTTTCCCTCTCACCTGCGAAACCTCACTGAACCACAGTGGGATGGCTGCCCATTGGAAGGTCGCACGATTCTGCTCCACACCGAGCAGGGCTTTGGGGATGCCATTCAATTCATCCGTTACTTGCCCCTGGTGGCCCAGCGGGGCGGGAAAATCATCATTGAATGTTACGCCGAACTCCAACGGCTCTTCCAGACAGTGGCCGGGAGATGCCAAATCGTGGTCCGAGGCCAGCCCCTGCCGGCCTTTGATCTGCACTGTCCCCTGCTAAGTCTGCCGCGGGTTTTCGGGACGAATTTTGCCAACCTTCCCCAAATCGTGCCCTATCTGAGCCCCGATCCGGCGCTGGTTGAGGCATGGAGTCGAACGCTCGGCGCTCCCGACGGGCAATTGAGGGTCGGCTTGGCGTGGGCGGGCAATCCTCGGTACAAATGGGATCGAACGCGATCGGTGAACCTGCAACAATTGGCCCCGTTTGCAGCCGCCCGAGGCGTCAAGTTTTACAGTCTCCAGAAAGGTCCGCCCGGGGAGCAGGCGAAAAATCCGCCGGTAGGATTGGAATTGGTCGATCTCGGCCCGGAACTGAACGACTTTGTGGACACTGCGGCGGTGATGTCGTTGATGGACCTGATCATTACTACCGATACTTCCGTGCCGCATTTGGCGGGGGCACTGGGGAGATCGGTGTGGGTCATGCTTCAGCTTGTGCCGGATTTCCGTTGGCTGCGCGACCGGACGGACAGCCCATGGTATCCGACGATGCGATTATTCCGCCAGCCCACCTGGGGGGATTGGGACAGCGTCATCACACGAGTGGTCGACGCATTATCCCAATGGACCAGGAATCGCGCCTGACTTTCCAGAATCCTTTGCCGCGCCAGATCGGTCAACATCAATGTCGAATTCGTACTGAAGCCAAAAAACTCTTTATACGGCCTCCGGTTTGATTCCGCGCGACTCTAAGCCACGACAGTGCTACACTGGCCAATATGCCCCATGCGGAGACGCGCCGGTTCAAACCGGAGGCCGTATTATTCGTCGGCAACAAGCGTGGCGGCCAGACTGCGGCGATCCTTTCCAGCCTGACCAGTGCCTGCCGCCGGCACAACATCGATCCCCAGCGTTACCTAACGCAACTGCTGACGAACCTGCCGGCGACGCTGATCGGCCAAATCAACCAGTGGTTGCCGGATGACTGGAAGCGCCACAATCCGTTGCCGTCACGTTAGGATCGGTTTCCAATGGGACCGGAGCGGGTTTCATGATTACAATGCCCGGCTATATGACCCTTCAGCAGCAGTTCGAAGCCGGCGTGTTGCATCATCAGTGC
>JBEKKC010000204.1:0-6930 GCA_050010915.1 Tepidisphaeraceae bacterium
TGTCCATTGTCAATTATCCATTATCCCTTGATCTTAAACCCCGCCTGAATCCAGTTGATCGCCGCTTGAGCGGTCAGCGCCGGATTCCAATTCCCGCTCCAGTTGTTCTCGGCCGCCGTCAGGAATGCCGGAGCGCCGCCGATGATCCCGATTGACGCCGCGTAGGCCGAAACTGTGCGCGTCGGGTCAACGTAGTTGGGTTCGACTCCGCTCACCCCGGGCGTCCCATTGACGCCGGGGAAGACGCAGTTCAGATAGTTGATCGTCGCCGTCAGCGTAGAACTTGTGCCGTGTATTGATACCGGGCATGGGCCGTTGCCGTTGGTCACGTTCGGCCAGTTTGTCCAGTTGTGAATCTTGACGTTGTTGAATGTGACGTTACTCGAGCAACTTGGCAACCCTTTGGCGTCGTCGGTCAGATTGACTTGAATCGCCGGGCCGCTGTTCACTGGATCGAGCTTGTCGATGAAGAGACTGTTTTCCATCGACCCGGTCGGCGCGCAGTCGAACATCAAACCCCAGCCGCGCTCATAGCCGGTCAGCGACCCCGCCACGCCGCAGGGGCCAAGGCTGAGTGCGTCGCCGGCCTTGCCGCTCTGCGTGATCGTAAAGCCGCTGCTGGTGCAAGTCCCGCATGTCGTCAACGAATCGAATTCCTGCGGATCGCCGTCAACGACGCAATTATTCCAAAGGGTTTGGTATTGAGCGCCATATCCGCCAATGGGACAGGCGAGGTAAAGATCGGCGTCAAACAATCCGCCGCAATCCCCTTCGCATCCTTCGGCATCGGGCGTTGCGAAGATCGTGTCGATGACGCGATGCTCGGGATCGTTTGTTTCGGTCGTTGGGTTGAGCGCGACGTACTCATCGTGCTCCCTCCCCGCCGGATCGGATTTTGGTGCGTACTGCGCGTCCCAGCCGCAGTTGGCCAGGACGCAATCGACCATCAGGAAATCTTGAACGTGAAAGTGGTACTCGCCGTACTCTGCCCCAATGGTGTTGGCGTTGTAGCAGTGCTCAAAAACACATCGACGGAATATCAACTGCCGCAGCGCGTAGGTCGCGGTGCTCTGAATGTTCGTCCCGGTGGCAAAACGTTCAAATCGGCAGTCCTCGAACAAAACGTGCGTTGACGCCGTTCCGCTGTTACTGTCGAGAAATCCGATCACCTGCGCTTGGGTCGGGGGGTTCGCTCCTTGAAAATCCAACCCATCGACGACGATAAAGTTGCTTGCCGGATGTCCAGCGCGACCGTCATCCAGCCCGAAACCGCCCTGACAGATCGGACGGGGATAGCTGTGGTCGGTAAACCCCTTGAGGCCGGTGCGCGTGACCAACACCGGTTGCGCTGCGCTTCCCACCGTATCGCCTAGATTCTGATCCCAAAATGCAAGCGGGTAAGTGCCGCCATCGCGCAGTACGATCGCGTAAGAGCCGTTCGCCTTGCATGCCGCGACGGCGGCATTGAAGTCGCCATAGTCGCCGGCCAGATGTCCCGGTGTCGATGCCGTCGAGCAGTAGGCGGCGTTCGCCGGGATCGGCGGGATGATGAACCCATTGGAGTCCTTCGGAAAGCTCAATAACCAAAGCGTCGAAGCATAGCTCTGCCCATTCATGCCCGGCAGTCCCAAGCCGTCAAGGAACTCGCCGATACCCGCCACATAGATCGGATTAGGCGCCGGCTGTGTCGTCGGCGGCGGGATTGGCGTCGGATTCGCCGCCGGAACCGTCGTTGGCTGCGTGGCTGGGGCCGGCATCCAGATGACGGAAATCGTCGAGCCGTCCGGATTCGTGATAAGCGTCGTTGTCTGGCCGACGCCCAACCCCGCCAGGATTGCAGCGACGACAAAACAAAGAGCGGTGAAATTATTCCGCGCGAATCTGTCCATGGTCTTATGCTCGCACTCGGGAACCCGGATTTCGAGGATGGATCAACGCGCCATCAACGCTGCGCCTCTCGCCGGTCTTCAGGCACAAAGCGGTCCGAATCTCGCGCATTCCTTTGGTTGGCAATAGCCGCCGAAAGCCCCTTCACTTCGCCGTTCAGATCGCCCACCTCGTCAGCGAGCTTATCGAGTTTTCCGTTGATAGTCTTGTGTTCCTCGGTGTTGTTGTCCAGCGCCTTTTGAACGTGATCCATGTTGGTGTCCGCGACTCCGCTCCATCGCCCAACCATGACAATCGACGTGCCAACTCCGACCATCAAGGCCCATCGCTCGATCCGGGCTATTGCGTTGGCGGACGCCATCGTCAATTTCCTTCCGGTGGCATAATTCGGTATCCCGGCCTCGTGCTATCCAGTGGGTGAAGAACTCACTTCCCGGCCGGCGGACTTACGGAATTACTCGAAAGGGCTGCGCCTGCCGAAGCGGAGGCAGAGCCTGCCGAACTCGGCGCCAATCCCAGCGACTGCGATGCCGCCTGCAATCCGGCGGTCACGGCGTTGGTCACCTGTTGGGCGCTGTTCTTGGAAACGGTGCTGTGGGCAATGATCCCGGCAATGACGCTGAATGCGCCAAGGATTCCGGCCAGGATCTGTCCCCATGGCGCCGGCGCCGCCACCGCAATGGTTGACGCTACGGCGCCGCTCAGCGCGCCCGCTTCGCCCAGCGCCTGCGTCGTCGGATTATTCGGAACCTGCATGGAAGCGCAAGCCGATCCCAGCGCCAAGGCTGCCAGCGCCAGTGCTAAACCGCCGAAACCCAAGACTCGACCCGTCATATTGACTCCCATGATTGATGATTTGATAAAAACGACGGCGGGACCCCGGCATTAGCGGAGGCTTCGCCTTCCGTAGCGGAGGCTTCGCCTTCCGTAGCGGAGGCTTCGCCTTCCGTAGCGGAGGCTTCGCCTTCCGTAGCGGAGGCTTCGCCTTCCGCTGACTGCCGGGTTTGGCGCTACGCGGCAAGGAGGTGGACCGCGACCGTCGCCCCGCCGTCGAGTGCCAAAGCGGAGGCTTCGCCTTCCGCCGCGGAGGCTTCGCCTTATCCGGGCTGCGCCGACCGCAACGGCGCCTCGAAATCGAGCTTTCCCGATCGTTTTATGCTGTCCCTCTATATTTAGAGCGGGGAGGTGAAAGTTTAGGGCGTGTTTTTCAAAAATCCGCGAATTTTCTTGATTATTTCTTCGCCGGACCCCGACCCGAGAACGGCGCGGCATACCAAGAGAGGTATCGGACCCAACAACGCCAGTATTGCCGGGATCGGGCGATTGTGTCGCCGCGCGATGCCGCCTTGAACGGACGAGTGCCCCCCCAACCAACCCGCCCCACCCGCACTTTCCCCGCACGTCCCGTTAGGGTTTTCCCATTTACTCAATCCAACTGCACCAAAGAGACAGGCCGCTTGCTTCACAGGTTGACACCGGCCCAAGAGCGATCATAATCGCTTAGGTTTCGCGTAGCCGATGCGGGCCGCCAATGCGACAAGGGTTGATGCCCTCCGCACGCGCCTGCGGGAGAATCTAATCGCCCAGGAGAGAAAGGCGGTCTTTTTCGATGGCCGGTCCGCGTTTCACAACCCCAAAATCCGTGTCGCCTTCTCGCGCCGCCAAGCGATTCAAACTGGCCGAGGCAAATCGTTCGCTGCCGCTCGTTCGCCGGATCGTTTCCGATATCGTCAGGACCCACGAGAACATCACCCTGCTGCAAACCTCCCTTGAAACCGCCAAGCACAAGGATCAGCCCGCGATCCAGGCCAAGCTCGACCTCGTTGTCGAGCATCTCCAGAATTACGTCGAAGAACTGCACGAAGTCGGTTGCGATCTGAAAGACTTTCAAATGGGCCTCGTCGACTTCATCGGCCGGCACCGCGGCCATGATGTCTGCCTCTGCTGGAAGCTGGGCGAGGAAGCGGTGGAATTCTGGCACGAGATCCAGACCGGATTCGCCGGCCGCCAGCCAGTTTCCATCCTGGAGGAAGATTAACCGTTAAGTTCCCCGGCGATTGCCGTAGAGCATCACCTGCAACCGCGGGCAGAAGCGAAATCCCTCCTTCTTGCAGGTTTCGCTCATCCAGCCGGCTCGGGAATCGAGGACGGTTTGCGTCGTCCCCTCCGGCATCAGCAGCACGTCGCCCGGCGACCATCCCCTCAGCCTCCGCAGCAAATCATGGATCTCTCCCATGTCCGCCGGCTCGCAGACCACGAACTTCAACTGGAATTCCGGCGAGCGATCGATGAACTGCTGAATCGCCTCCACATTCAGCCGGTTTTGTTCATGCATACGCGCAAACCGGCCCGCGTCGCGTAACTTCGGCGTCGAATTCGAGAGCTTCGGAGACAAACTCGCCAAATCAAGCTTGACCGGCGCAAATACCGTCGCGGCCGTTTCGATCGTGATGTGATAGCCGCGGCTTTTTAACTCGTCGCACAATTCCGGCAGATCGGCCATGATCATCGGCTCCCCTCCCGTAATCACCGCGTGGCGACCCGGGAATTTGCCGACGCGATCCACGATTGCCGCGACCGTTGTATCCTCCCCTTCCGGTTCCCAACTCGCGTATGGCGTGTCGCACCATACGCACCGCAGATTACACCCGCTGGCGCGCACGAAGACCGACGGCATTCCCATCAGCTTTCCTTCGCCCTGGATCGAATGAAACAATTCCGCCAGACGCATGGCCCGCTCATTCTCCCGGGCGCTCCGCCAGGATTTTCGGCCCCGTCGGGCACTCGTTGTAGATCGGGCATCTCTCACATGCCGGCCGCCGGGCCTGGCAAATCGCCCGTCCATGATGAATCAGCAAATGCGACCAGAGCGTCCACTCCTCCCGCGGCACCAGGTCCATCAGCTCGCGTTCGATCTTTTCCGGCTCGGAATGGTCCGTCAGGTCCAATCGCTGACTCAGCCGCGCGACGTGGGTGTCCACCACCACTCCCACGTTCTGGCCAAACGCGTTGCCCAGAACGACGTTCGCCGTCTTTCGCCCCACCCCTGCCAGCGACGTCAATTCCTCCATCGTCCGCGGAACCCGGCCTCCGTGTTTTTCCAGCAACGACGCCGCCATCGCGCGAATGCTCTTGGCCTTGTTTCGAAAGAACCCCGTTGACTGAATGTCCTTCTCCAGTTCACCTTCCGGCGCATTCGCGAAATCCGCCGCGCTCTTATACTTTCGGAACAACTCCTTGGTCACGAGATTCACCCGCTCGTCTGTGCACTGGGCCGAAAGGATTGTCGCCACCAACAATTGCAGCGGCGTTCGATAGTCCAGTGTGCATTTGGCGTTGGGATACGTCCGCTTCAGGATCGGCAGAATCTCCGCAACCCTTCGACGCCGCTCGTCCAGCTTCTTGTTCGTCGTCTTGGCCATGGCAGATGAATCAACCGCCGCTGCGGAACGTGATCGGGCGGTAAATGTTGCCGCTGAATAAAATGATCCCCAGCAGTAGAAACACCAGAATCATCAGCAGCGTTTCGCTGTCCTGCTGCAGCTTGTCCAGCAGCTCGAGGGCGGGATTCGCCTTTTCCGGATCATCCGCGTTGTCGATGAACGTCTGCCGCGCTTTTCTGATCCTCGGCCAAAGAACCCAGCCGTCGTATGCCACCGTCGCCGTCGCCGCCAGAAATAACGCCGACCGCACGAACGCCGTTGCCTTCACCCACGTATCCGACAGATCGATGAGAAACCACTGCGATCCCATCGTCAGGAACAGAATCGCCGCGCATGCCAATTCAATTCTAGCCAGCGCCGAGATCAGATTTCCGACGATGGTTCCCCCCAACAGCGTCGAATGTTGCCCTTCAAGATTCACGCTCAGGACGTGCGGAAGCACCGGATTGTTCTCGCGCACCGTGCGGTGAATCACTTGCACCGCCACGCCGATGAACATCGCGCCGCCGAACCACACCGACAGCGCCAGCCAGTACACCGTCTGCACAAGCTGAAATAGCATGTCGGAAGGTTAGAGCGACCGCCAATAAAGTCAATCGCGCACCATCCCCACCCACGTCGAGCTTCCATCCCCCCAAATCTCCTTTTTCCAGATCGTCGCCTCCGACTTCAACTGGTCGATAAGAAAACGGCAAGCCTCAAATCCCTGGGCGCGATGCGGCGTCGATACCGCAATCAGCACCGACGGCTGCCCCACTTCCACCCGGCCGATCCGATGCAGCATGACCAACCGGCAGATCGGCCAGCGCCGCCGCGCCTCCTCCGCCAGCCGACGCATCTGCGCCTCGGCCATCTCGCAATATGCTTCATATTCCAACCCCAGCAGTTTCCGCCCATCCTCGCGCGTCTCCTGTCGGGTCGCGCCCAGAAACATCGCGATCGCCCCGCCGTCGGCGTCCCCAACCGCCGCCACCGCCGCCGCTACGTCCAGTGGCGAGGACCGCAATTCCACAACGTCGCCTCGCTCATCCACCGCAGCCTCCGCTCACCGGTGGGATTAGTGCAAGTTCGTCCCCATCATCCAGGCGAACGCCGGGCTTGGTGAATTCAAGATTCACAGTAGCTGAAGTCCGTGGCAGCAGGCCCGAAACCGACGCAAACCTCTTCCCCACTTCCTCAATCGCATCCGCAACCGTCGCACCCTCGGCCAACTCCAACTCCATCTCCGAAACACCGCTGCGCTCTCGCAAGATGGCGAACATCCTCAGCCGCACTTTCATCTGGCAGTCCCTTATTGATCGAACTGGGCGTCAAACGCGATAGTTGACGGCATGAAGTCGATCCGCCTCACGAACGCCGCCGCCTCGGTTGCGCCGTGCTCGCGGTCCATCCGGCTATCTTCCCATTCCACGCTCAACGGCCCCCGGTATCCGACGTCGTTTAACGCCACGATGATCTCTTCAAAATTCACGTCCCCATGCCCAAGACTGCGGAAATCCCAGTAACGCCGCGGATCGGCAAACGTCGTGTGTCCCCCGAAAACGCCCACCGTCCCATCCCCATGCCCCCACCACGCGTCTTTCATGTGAACGTGATAAAT
>JBEKKC010000205.1:0-6766 GCA_050010915.1 Tepidisphaeraceae bacterium
TTTGACGAAACCAATAATAGACGCCGCCGGCTGGGTGGCCGGCGGCATTTACACGTTCGCGACGGTTGACCCCGTCGCATTTTGAAAGGACTTGGATGAACTCCATTCTATCACCATCATCTGCGGACGACAACGGGCAGGAAATTTCGGTAGGCGAACAAAATTCCGGTCAAGGCGCTGGTCGTCAGCCAGTGAGCTACGACACTAAAACCCATAGTGCTGCTCGCCCCTACTTGTCCCTCACGCGTCTTTTGGGCCGTGCGGTCCGGGTCTGTAAAAATTTGGAAGCATCGAGCCAGCCGCCGGAAAGTGGCGCCGAAGCTGTTGTGAGCGGCTACGGTACGGACGTCGCCGGAAAACCACTGTTGGCGTTGGCGTTCGGGGATGGACAGATCGTTCCATACCAATTGAATGAGGTAAGACTTCTTGACGCCCGGGTGAAACTAGACGCTGCGCTCGCGTCAATCAACAGAGAAATCCAGGTCTATAACCAGCAGAAGCTGGAGCACGATCAGCGAATTTTAACCTGTGGCCTCGCGATCCAAGCGGCCGAGAAAAATGACTTTGCCGCCCTCGACCAACTGGATGATTCCCAGTTCGCGGATTTACGACGGGCCGTGCAACGCAACGACCGCGTGCGAAGTAAACGCCCCGTCGCCGGAAGCAATATGTTCAATCCAGAGGGGCGCTTCTCCTAATTAGTCGGTGATTCGAGGAAACAATGACCGCGAATACTCAGCCTGCATCGACGATCACCGCGGGGAGTTCCGGGAATCCCGTGGCGCCAATGAGCAACTGCCTTGTGGCTGAATGCCCCGATGAAACGACCGCCACGGTCCATGCTTGCCGAACTCACTCAGCCAAATCAAATCTGGAAACGGTGGTATTCGATACACCCCGTTTCAACGGCTATGAAATCGTCATCGACTCCGTTCGACTCGCGCAGTTCCTGAGTTTGGCTCGAATGCGCTGGTGCAACCCAATACGGCCAGAGGGACTGGAAAAACCGACCGCTGAATGGCATGGTTCTCGCGGGGCCTTCGCAGTGGTGCAATACAAAACCACTGACCCCAGCATCGACGAACAGATCGAGAAAATGAAATTCGGGCCGCAGCTCTCTCGGCTGCTAATGGCAATACATGTCCGGGTGATGGCCGCCAAGAACCTCCACGTGAAGCTGGAAAAACGCTGGCTGGCGGACATGATCTGGGGCGCCCAAACTCGACGGCCAAGAAACTGGCGAACCAGTTTGGCCGAATCAATCACCGCTGCGAGGCTCCTATGGGTCGTGCGCGAGGGAAATCGATCGCAACTGATCGGATCCGTCAACCCAGTAGAAGACGGCTTCATATTCAATGTCACCCCTAATTTCATCGGCGAATTCTGCACGATGTTACGGGCGGATCGGAGCTTGGAGATCATTGAGAGTCGGCCGGATCCTAAAGCCCGTATCACGGACAAAGAAATCGCTGCTTTTGAAGCGTCTGATCCGTACTATCAATCCGATCAACTATCCAAGAGAGAAATAAAGCAGTCCATTCGCGAACAGCGTAGCCGCGATGCGCACAAGCCGTCGATCCAAAACATCGGCAGGCGAGGACGGCTGTGGAATTTGTTCGTACCCGGGGTGCTGGGAAACCCCTCCGTCTGCGCCAAACTCGGTCCACTGGCGATTCTGTTGTTTCGGGAGCGGACGCGATCAAAGAAGCCCGTGGAAAAGGCGTCGGTGCCCGGTTGGAGCGGCAAGGCCAAAGTCAAATGTCCTTTGCTCGAAGCGGATATCCCATACGTGGCTTTCGCGGCGAACGGCCCCAATCGAAGAGGCCGCGGATACAAGCTTGCGACGTGGGCGGAACGCCTGGAAACCGATGTCAACGGCTTGTTGGAAATGCTGACGACGGCGAAATCCAGGCTCGGACTGGTCGTTGCCGGCCTCGATTCGGACGGTAGCTGGTATGATCTCGACCAAATTCGTGCCGCCGATGTTGGCGATCGCAGTCGGATCAATGTTCGGATCTATACTCGGGCCGATGATTTCATCACCCGCTGGTGTGAAGTTTTTGGCTGGTCCACCATCGACGGCAATCCTGCCAGCACGACCGGCGGCGTGGGCGGCGAAATAGCCGAGTTGGCGTCCATCATACGTGATCGCGGCATTAGATCCGTGGCAAAGGCCGTCGGCCACGACCCCAGTAATTTGTCGAAAATCCTCGGCGGCAAAAGGAAACCGCGGGCCGAATTGATGGCCAAAATCCGCGGTTATGTTCGCAAAGCCCAGATAGTGGGCGGCAAAGGTCCCGGCACGATCTTCGCGAACTGCCAGACGAATCTGGATTTCGCGTTGGCATATCGCCAGCTCGGCTGGTCCGTCATACCCGTTCGCCAAGGAACCAAGCGAGGTATCGTGAAGTGGAAACAGTACCAGGCAACACTTCCGACTATTTCTGAGATTCGGGGCTGGTGGGCTCAATGGCCGGATGCCGGCATCGGCCTGATCCTCGGTCCGGCATCAGGCGTCTTCGCAATCGACGTCGACGGCAAAGAGGGGTATGACGCTTTGATCGCCCAGCTCGGGGCGGAGCCGGTAGCGCCGAAGGCGATGAGCGGCAGCGGTGATCCATTTAAGATGCACCTGTTCTTTCGCCACCCGCCATGTCGAACAAAGTCAAGGATGACTCCTTGGCATTCAAAGCTCGAATTTCGCGGTCATGCCGGCCTAATCGTCCTGGCTCCTTCGAAGCACAAATCCGGAAATCGCTATCGCTGGGTTGACCGAATGGGGTTAGAGGATCGGCCACTCCCTGGGCTGCCGGAGCAAGTGCTGAAAGCCTTGGGAGTACCCGCTGCGAAACCACTACCCGCCGCTTCGGTCCAACCGGCCTCGGTACCCGCCGGCATTCAGCTCGCCGGTATTACGACTTCAGCGGCGACAGCCGAATTCCTGACGGGAAAATGGTCGGAGGGCCCAAATTGGAATCAGCGGCTTTTCAATGCGAGCTGTGAGTTGAAGGCGAGGGGCGTTGCGATTGAAATAGCCTCGCCGCTGCTGATTCAGGGCGCCAAGCCTAGGAATGACCAGGAGCGTGCCGGCGCGCTGGCTACGATCCAGTCGGCCTATTCCCGGGATCGGAACCTGGGGAGGATTCGATTCGAGTAACGGCGCTCGGCTGGCAGAATTTCGATACAGAAATCCAGGATGATGGAGCGTGCTACCCAGACCGCACTGCTTCGACGAATTAAGCCTGCTGATCTGCTCGTCGTCGCCTCCGGCGGAGCATTCCTAATCCAGTCGTCACGATCATTCCGGCGCTCGCCGGCTCCGGCACGCTGGACGTCGGCAAGGACAATCCGTTTGCCGCGGCGAAGGCGTCCAGCGCCGCAACGTCGCCGGCCGACACGCCGTCGGGGTACAGGTCAGGCTCGGTCGGAGGTTCGAATCGGGGGTCGGCGATATGGTTGAGTTTATCCGGCGCAGATCATACAGCTTGAGGCGATGGATCCAGAATTGACGGCGAACGATGTGGTCAGACCCATCACCGACTGATCGCTTTGGGGTCGATTTAACTCACCTCTTAATGAATTCGTGGTCGTCTCAACTCACTTCTAAATCATATTGCCACCCATAATCATCGCTTTCGCAAGCCATTACGATGGCACAATCGCCAACGTAAGTTCTTACGTTAGTAAAGAACGAACTACGGCTGCGCCGCCGCCTGCGCTGGCGCTGTGGCGGGCGTGCTCGCCGTAAAACCATGGGGTGTGGTTTCACATGGAGGTGAAGTGCACCGTCAGCGCGCCGTCCTCGGTGACTGGCGCCCCGGTTCGCAGAAGCGCCGGATAACCCAGCCGCCAACCATGTTGTAGGCCAGCCACGCCATCCGGCACCCACCCCCGGCGCCGGAGGCCCAGCGGCGCTGGCCTAGCGCCGCTGGCCTAGCGCCGCTGGGACGCGCGGGTGGCCGGCGCACGGCGACGGCAGCGCCATCTCCTCGGCGCAGCCAGACCCGCGTACCCTGGCGCAGCCAGACCGGCGACTACAAGGGCGACAGGTGCGACAGCGCCATCACCCCGGGCGGAGCCAAGTCGGCGACCTTGGGCGCAGCTAGACCGACGACGTGAACGGCGAGCAGGTGCGCCGGCGCCTGCGACGCCCGTCGCCGCATTCGCCTGTGGGACCAGCCGATGGTGCCGGGGTCTCAGCGCCGCTTGGGACGCCTGTCCGGCTGGCGCGGCGACGGCAACGCATTCCCCGGCGGCTTGGGCATCAGCAGCATCACCGCCACCCGTCGCCGGCGCCGGGGGTCGAAGCCAGCGCTGGTGCCGGAAACCCTGCGCCGCCAGCCCAGCACCGGTGCCACCAGCGCCCGGCGACGTCAACGCCGACGCCGCAACAGCATCACCACACCACCCAAGCCAACTATCCCCACAGTGGCAGGTTCTGGAACTGGTGCGGTGGCCCCTTCAAATTCAAGCGCGCGCACCCCACTTGCGACGTTGGCACCTTGGTTCTGGATGCATTCCAGCGTGTAAGAGAAAGCCATTGGAGCGTTTGCAAGGACATCACTCACTTCTATGACATCGCCTCCGTACACTTCCGCGTACGTCTGACTGCCCGACCTGTCCAAAACGTTCACATCGTCAATCAGCACTGGTCCAGCGTAAAGCTTAAACTCACTCGCGCTGCGATGCCCGCTGCCGTCGCTGTCTTCGTTTAACCACAAGTTGAAGTTCGCGAGGCTTACAGCCGTGGGAAGCGTTACCAGGACGGTATCCACGGTGCCAATCGGCTGTTGGTTGGCGAAAACCACGTCGCCAGTTTCGGGGGTGAACGTGCCAAATTGTCCTCCGAAGAGATCGCGCGTGTCGTACCCGCCGAACGCGCAGGCCGCGAACGACGTGCCAGAACCCAATGCGTAGGTGATGCCGGGGTTGCTGACGTCGAACACGGAGGCCGGGTCATTCACTGGTACACCAGCACGGGGAACGCTCTGAATGATCGCGGCATTGACACGTGCGGCCAAAGCCAGCGCTACAACCAGAGCAATTGCTCGCATACTGTCTCCTCGTTGAATTAACAAATTGCGCGCTAATCCGTTCAGGCCATCTATCGTCTGCCCGCTATAAAGATTTTGATTTTGACGATCCCGACGCGACAAGAATCGGGGCAACCCGACGGCGGAATAGAACCAATGCGAAGCCAACCGGGCCGATGCAGGAAGGTTCTGGCACCACCGGGGTCAGCAGATAAGCATGGGCTTGACTGTCGATCGTACAGAGAACAACGCCCGCGAGACAAAGAGCAGGCCGCATGATTTTCACGGCAACCCATATCGGCGATGATGCACTCTCATCGGGTTTGCAGATCAAGTTGCTCCAGTACGCGGTCATGTCCGGCAAAATTCGGGGCAACGATGCTGAGACGGGATCCTTTGACGTGCATCTTCCGGCGGTTTGCCGGTGCTGGATTCCGCCGCTCTCGTGGATCTGGATACCACTGGGGCGGTTAACTGATCGGCCTAAGCCAGCTCACCACGACAATTCTTGATCGCCGCAGCTCGAACCAGAGCCGGGGATTTCGGTCCCGCGCCGGCTCCGTTGGGGTCGCTGGGCTGGCACAATTTCGCAGCTTTGGCGATGCCCATGCCGGCGCCGACTCTGTTGGATGTGCCCATTACGGCGCCGGCGCCGGTGGAATACCTGACCGGGCACAGTTCCGGGTGTAGGCAATTGCCGAAATCCGATCAATCCACCAGGAGCACGCCAACCACTGTTTGGCTATCCTCCGTGATCTGGAGGCCGTCCAAATGACTCGGCGGAACGGCATTGATCCCCGCACTGGCAAGCGGCCGCCAAAGGACAAGGCGCGGGAACGTCTCCAACAACATCTCGCAGAAGCCCCGGTAGCATTGGTCGCAGCGTCGACGAGAATGACCTGTTAGTTGTCGTATCCGTACTCCTTGCTAACGTTTTTGGGCCCGCAAATGTATATTGTGATATTCGTGGCCACGGACGGTACCAATGCCAAAGCGTCTTTCGCGGGCCCAGATTCTTGGGCAGCAAGGTGTAAACCTGATCGAGGAGCAGGTCCTCTCGATGGGGTTTGCTTGGCATCCCACGAACCAAGCTCTTGAAGTCGGAATTGACGGGCATATCGAACTCCGCGATGTGCAGACTGGACGTATGAGCCTGTCGTTTTTGTATGTCCAGAGCAAGGCCCGGACGGCATTGGAACGAGAAACAGATTCGTTCTTTGAATTCACGTGCACACGCGATGATCTCGATTATTGGCTGAGCGGCACTGCCCCTGTATTGCTGATCGTCTCCAAGCCCAAACAGAAACAGGCGTGGTGGGTTTCGGTCAAAGACTACTTCAGGCCTCCAGAACGTCGGCAGTCGCGGCGAATCAAATTCGATAAGAAAACACAGAAGTTCGATCCAGCCGCCGCGCCAGACCTGTTAGCATTGTCCTCTTCGGCGGGGTCAGGAACGTACTTCACACCTCCTCCTAAATATGAAATCCTGATTTCGAACCTATTGCCGATCGCGCGCTATCCAATAAAACTCTATCGCGCCGTGACTGAGTTTCGCGACCGCGAAGATGTGCGGAATGAATTGAAAAGGCATGTGGAGTGGCCCGAGACGGAATACGTTCTGTCGGCTGACTCAATTATTTCAGTTCACGATCTGCGCAACGATCCGTGGTCTCACGTCTGTGACGTGGGCACGACTGAAACAGTTGAGATTGAGGAATGGCGCGACTCGGACA
>JBEKKC010000206.1:0-6714 GCA_050010915.1 Tepidisphaeraceae bacterium
ACGCCTGGGACGCCAACGAACGCCCGCCATGTCGGCGGGCTTGGCCGACCATGTATGGCCTTTACACGAATGGATCACATTTCCGGCCGTTCAATCGGAATAGGCCACTAGGCGAATTTTGAATTTCGAATTTCCGCGCAGCGGCAATCTCCGTTTTATTTTCCGCCTGGCCACGGTAGATTTACTGATCCATGGAAGCCGCCCTCGTTGACATGCTTTCGCTGGCCTGCGGAGTCGCGGGATGGTTTTATTTGTTCTATTCGAAAGCCGCGTCGCGGCTGTCGCCGATGGAATCGGTGCGGCGCAATGCCCTGCGCATCGGGATGCGGCGCGTCTGCGGCGTGGCGATGGTCCTGCTTGGAATCGCGTTCTTCGCCGGGTTCAACTCGATCGACGATCGACGCTATCCCGTGGCATATCTGGCGGTGTGGCTGGCGGCGATGCTGCTGCTTGCGCTGATCGTCGCCCTGGTGGCGGCGGACATCCATCTCACCGGCAAACTCCGTCGCCGCGGCGGGGGGAAATCGACGGATCACCCGTGAAACGCCGCGCCGCCGTGATTCTCGCCCTTTTCCTCCTGCTGCTGGCGCCGGCCGGGTGCGATTGGAAATCGGCCGATTCTTCGCTTCCGGTCACCCGGATGAAGATCGGGCCGGAAAACTTCAACTTGGAAATCGCCACGTCGGAGCACGATCAGGAACTCGGCCTGATGCATCGCGACGGCATGGATTCGGACCACGGGATGATCTTTCCGTTCCCGGACGAACAGGTGCGATCATTCTGGAACCACGACGTGCGATTCGACCTCGATCTGATTTTCCTGGACGCCGGCGGAGCGGTCGTGAGCATCAAGAGTCTGGAAGCGTACAACGAAAAGGCCGTGTCGAGCGACGTTATTGCCAAGTACGCCATTGAACTCAACGCCGGCACGGTGAAACGGATTCATCTGAGCGTGGGGGACCGGCTGGAGGTGCCGAAAGAGGCTCTGGGTCAGCCACGTTCATAATTTGACAACCCATTTTCTGTGACGAGAATTTGCTCGCCGGATGAATCCTAAGGCGTATATCGCGTTTCTTTTCGCATTCTGGTTGCTTGTCGCTTCGGCCTACGCTCAAACCGCAGCGGAATATTTTAGCAAGGGCTGCGAAGCACTCGATAGAAACGATTTGTATGCCGCCATCGCCGACTTCAGCCGAGCCATCGAACTCGAACCGAATTATACTCAGGCGTTCAGTAGCCGAGGCGTCGCGAAGTTTCACGAGCGTGATCTGGACGGCGCCATCTCGGATGAAACCCGTGCGATCGAGCTTACTCCCGACTTCTACGAAGCGTTCGAAGCCCGTGGCTTTGTGAAGTACGTCAAGGGTGATCTGGACGGCGCCATCGCCGACTCGAATGAGGCTATTGAGTTCAAGCCCGATGACTACAAGGCGTTCGATTGCCGAAGCCTTGCGAAACGTGGCAAGGGAGATTTGGATGGTGCTATCGCAGACGACACCCGCGCGATCGAGTTGAAACCGGATTACTATGCGGCATTCAACAGCCGCGGCACTGCCAAGCTTTACAAGGGGGACTTGGACGGCGCCATTAGTGATTTCGATAAGGTTATTGAGCTCAATCCCGAAAACAATCTTGCGCTCTATAGCCGAGGTATTGCGAAGGAGAAGAAGGGCGACCTGGATGGCGCCATCGCTGACTTCAACTGCGTCATCGAACTCAAACCCGATGAACCCGGTGCGTTCTACAGCCGCAGTATTGCGAAGCGGAAGAAAGGCGATTTGGACGGCGCCATCGCTGACCTCAACAGCGCAATTGAACGCAAACCAGATTTCTATTTAGCGTTCGAAAACCGCGGCTTTGCGAGACAGAAGAAAGGCGACTTGGATGGCGCCATCGCTGACTTCAACCGCGCCATCGAACTCAAGCCCGATTTCTATCAAGCGTTCGACAGCCGCGGTGTTGCGAAGCGCGCCAAGGGTGACATGGACGGCGCCATGGCGGACTACAACCGAGCCATCCAACTTAAACCCGATTACTCCCCAGCGTTTGACAACCGGGGCAATTTGAAGCGGGATGAGGGCGATCTAGCCGGCGCGATTGCGGATTACAACAAAGCTATTGACCTGAATCCGAAGAACGCACATGCGTACCATTGTCTGGGTTGCCTTCACTATGACGCACACGAATTTGCAGGTGCGCTAACGGATTTTCGCAAGGCCGTGGCAGTGGATAATTCCGGTGAATCAGCGGATTACGCCAGCTTCCGTATCTTGCTGGTGCGCGCCCGCCTTGGCGAGCAGGACGCGGCAGCCAAGGAATTGCGAACTTATCTCAACCATCGAACCACCGGCAAGCCCGACGATTGGCCTTCCAACATCGGCCGCTTCCTAGGCGGACAATTGGCCGAGTCGGACTTTCTCAAAGCCGCCGAAAACGCCGATGGAAAGAAACAAGGGGAGCAACAGTGCGAGGCCTACTTCTATGCCGGATCTGAGCGCCTGATCGCAGGCGACAAGACGGCCGCTGCCGACTACTTCAAGAAGTGTGTTGCGACGAACAAAGCGACTTTCTTCGAATATCACAGTGCCGTCGCGGAATTGAAGTTTCTGGCGGCGAAGTAACGCAACATACCAACCGAAATGCCCCTACGCTAACTTCAGATAATTCGCTCGTATTCTTCGTGGGAGCCGATCCAATGCCAATAGATAGCTCCGCTTCGTAGTACGCCTACGGCGCAATAGTTCAAGAGTTCAAGGATATGCGTACGCTCCATATTTCCGCGCGAATCGACTTGAAGTGGAGGGAGGGATGGCGGGGATCAGTCAGCCAGAGGCGATAAGCCTTGCGAGCGGCGTCCTGAATTTCAGCGGGGAGCTCGACGAATAGCTGTTTGAACTTATGGGTTCGGAACGATTTCACAGTTCGTCCGGATTCAACTCCGCCACTTTTCCCGCGCGAATAGCTTCATCCACTTCGGCCGCGAATCGATCGAGCGTGGAGGAAGAGCGGGAAAAAAGCTGCTCCCATCGTGCTTCGTCCAGCACGTCGTCGAAATGAGCGGACAGATATTTGGCCAGCAGTTCCTGCTCGCCGGGGGGCAGCGAATCAATCTTATGAACCACGTCAAGCGCCTGTTTTACCATCTCGTCACCTTGGTGTTAGCTCGGCATTATATCATCGGCGATCCCAAATCTCGCCCCGATGCCGACAACTCGAAGTGAAAATAGCCTCCCCCGGCGTTGGGAATCGGGATTGCCGCTCGATTTTCGGTGAGAAACGCCGCACAAGTGCGGCCGCCAAAAAGAATGCGGCTTCCCGGCCCGACAGCGTTATTCAAGTTTCCATCGCACTAAGCCGACATGATGTTGGGAGACGTGGTGCGCGCTGAATCAACGGAAAATAATCCAGTCGTAACGGGCGCCGTGGAGGCGTTGGAGAAGATCGAAAGTCTCCAGGCGGAGCTGGCGACGCTGCGGAATGAATTGAATTTCATGAGCCGGCGGGATGAGACGCTGAACTTTTACATGCACCGGCTGGACGAGGAGCTTCGGCTGGCGGCGCGGCTTCAACAGGATTTCCTTCCCAAAACGCTTCCGCAAATCGGCCCCGTTCATTTTCATACGCTGTTCCGTCCGGCGGGGTACGTCAGCGGGGACCTTTACGACGTGGCCCGGCTCGACGAGGCGCACGTGGGGTTTTACATCGCGGATGCCGTTGGACATGGCATGCCCGCGGCGCTGCTGACCATGTTCATCAAAAATGCGTTGGTGACCAAGCAGATTTCCCCGCAAGGGTATCGGCTGCTGGACCCCGGCGAGGCGATGGGCCGGCTGAACGATTCGCTGGTGCAGCAGAAGCTGACGCAGGCAACGTTTGCGACCGCCATTTATGGAACCGTGAACGCCAACACGCTGGTATGCCGATACGCCGGCGCCGGGCATCCGCCGCCGCTGCTGATCCGCGGCGATGGGAGCATTCTGAACCTGCACGGAGAAGGCTCGTTGTTGGGCATATTTCCGGACGAAAAATATGGTAATTCTCAAGTCCAGCTTCGGATGGGCGATCGGCTGTTCATTTACACGGACGGAATCGAAGTGGCATTCGCGGACGACATGTTGACCAACACGCAGCAGTGGCGGGCGGAGCTTCAACGGCGCCGCGATATGCCGACGGAGCAGTTATTGAAGGAATTGTCCGATGGCCTCGACAAGGAGAGCGGTAGCCTGATGCCGAAGGATGACGTGTCGATTATCGTGCTGGAAGTGAAATGACGGCCGCGTCATTGGTCATTTGTCATTGGTCATTTGTCATTGCAACGGATTGCCATAGACGATTTGGCTGAGCTTGAATCCGTCAGCCTCCTTCTTTCCCTCGACCAGGACAAACAGCGGCCGATGAGGGCCGTCGGCGTCCGGGCGCGTGTCCCATAAAATGATGATGCCGACCAACGTGCCGTCCTGGGCACCCAGCGCCTGGGCCAACCACTGCATGGCCACCGTCTGGGCGGATTTGTCGTCCAGGGCCAGCACCTTCTTGTCGAAGTCGGAAACCTCGGCGGATGAATCCACGTCGTGGGCGATATCCGCGGCCAACGTCGAAGGCGGATATAGATACGCATGATCTCCCAGCACGGCCCCGGCAGTGGCGAAATCGACGAAATCACTGACGTCGGAATCAGCGGAAGCGTTGAATCGGCGATATCGGCAATCCGGGCCGACGAGGGATTGCAGGGTCTGCCCATCATGCGCCGCGGCCGCGGCGGCAAGCGAACTGACCTGGCGCTCCCAGGAGGTTGGAACATCGGTCTGCGGCCGAGTGGTCTGCCCGGCGGCTACGCCGGCGAAGAGGGCCAGCACCGAGATGAAGATGGACAGCCGCATCTTTGATCTATCGGCAGATTCCGACCGGAGTGCGCCATCTGACGGAGTTATCGGGCCTCGGTCCCGTCGCCCGGTAATCCGGGAGAGGAGGTCAATGCCAAAAGCGATTGCCGTGAAGTCGGTTTGGGAGATTGAGGATTCCTCCAAGCCGATCGCTACGGCGCGGTACAATTACTGCCAATGAAACGCTTCCGCCGACGGTTATTCCATGGGGTCGGGATACTGTTGCCGCTGTCTTTGTTTGTTTGCCTACAACTCCAATGTTGGATAGTTCCAGGTGGCTACCAAACACTGCGAGCGGATGGTGGCGCCTGGCGCGTCATATCCCGTGATGGCGCTTTGTGGATCGACTTTACTTCTGATTACGCGCGAGTTCGCTGGATGCGGGTTCAAGGATGGCAATTCGACCTTTACTTTGGCGATCCCATAATTGTGCCCCAGCATCCAACGTTTTGGGAGCGGTTTGGCTTCGCACATTACCACGGCAACGGCCCCTATTTCAAATCGCGGTGGATCGTTCCGTATTGGCCCCTCGCCGCAACGGGAATCGCATTCTCATTACCGCTGATCCCGAGCTTTCTACTCGGTCGCAAGGCCGCTTCAGCTTCAGTGCTGTGCCTAGTGGCGATAGTTCTGTGGGTACAGAGCGACTGTTATCCCTACGATTACCAGAAGTCACTAATCCTGTTCGCACATTACGGGCCCAACGGCGGAATAGAAACTGGCGAAGATTTGGATTTGCGAATCTCCTCGTCTGGCGGAGCGTTTCACATTGCGGACAGTTACTCGTTCTACTCTTGGGATATACCCTACTGGAAGATTCTTTTGCTCGGACTCGCAATCCTTCTCTGGCGTTTTCGTCTGTGGCGCTTGATGGACATTCGCCAGAGGCGAATCGAGCGAGGGTTGTGTCCCGCGTGCGGCTACGACCTCCGCGCCACGCCCGACCGATGCCCCGAATGCGGAACGGTTCCGCCGAAAAAGGAAACGATTTCTAAATGAATCAGGGCCGGCTCTGCGGCTGGCCGAAAGCGTAGGAAGGCATGAATCCGCTCGATTATCAAACGCCGCAAGCCCGCCGGCCGAAAAAACCGATTCCGACGTGGGCAAAACTTACGATGATTGCAGTACTGGCCATTCTCGTAACGGGCATTTTTTTCGTGGTGTATATGCTTTTTTATCTCCGGCACCTCGGACCTATGGCGGGTTGAGGGCGGAACCATTCCGCCGCTGGCAGTACAGCACTTCCTGATGTGTGGACCAGATTACCCGAGCGGAAAACCCTGAAAGACCAAGAAAAAACAAATGACGACGTTGGTCAGCCAAACGCGACTTGGGAGATTGTGGATTTGCCGAAGCTGATCGACTGAAGCGCGGTATAATTTCCGCAATGAGGCGTGTAGTCGAAATTGTCCTCGGGCGGCTCATTCCTATCGCTATATTTACATGGGTTTTATCGCTTTTAGCCTTCTGGTTGTTTGCGGGCGATCTATATTTTTTGAACCCCAAGTGGAGCCAGTGTTTTTACCAGATTCATATGGGTACAGGCCCAATAAATCGGCTTTGGATGCCATAGAAGTCACGAGGAAAAGATGCTGGAGTTACGATTGGGTATTAGAGTTTGACGTCGTAGGGTTGTTTGATAACATCTCCCATGAGCTTTTAATGAAAGCAATCAAGAAACATACTGAATGCAAGTGGGTGCTCCTTTACATCGAAAGATGGTTAAAGGCACCTATGATGCTGGAAGATGAAAAACAAGTCGAAAGGACTCGAGGAACTCCTCAAGGTGGGGTGATCAGTCCGATATGTAGCAATCTGTTTATGCATTATG
>JBEKKC010000207.1:0-6679 GCA_050010915.1 Tepidisphaeraceae bacterium
TGCGAGGTAATGCAATGGCATTTGCTCGCAACTCGCAACTCGCAACTCGTAACTATTAAAAAGCATGAGCAACGAAGAACTGCTATTCAGGATCGGGCAATCGACGGAAGAGACCGAGTTTTACACGCCGATGCCTCCGGGCTATCGCACCGGGCATCACAAATTCGTCGTGGTCGTCGGCACCGTCATGAGCGGGCTGGGCAAGGGGATTTTCTCCTCTTCGTTGGCCAAGCTATTGCAGGACAAGGGCCTGCGGGTGGCGCCGATCAAGATGGAGGGGTATTACAACATCGACAGCGGAACCCTGAACCCCTATCGGCATGGCGAGGTTTTCGTCCTGGACGACGGGATGGAAACGGACATGGACCTGGGCACGTACGAGCGAATGCTCGATCAGGATTTAACCGCCGCGAATTTCACCACCAACGGCCAGATCCTTTCCTCCGTGCTGAAAAAGGAACGCGAAGGCGGATACCTGGGCCGCGACGTGCAGTTCATTCCGCACGTCACCGGCGAGGTGAAGCTGCGCCTGCGTGAGTTGGCCGCCAAATCCAAAGCGGACGTGGTGTTCATCGAAGTCGGCGGCACCGTCGGCGATTTTGAAAACCAAGCCTATCTCGAAGCGTGCCGTCAACTGGCGTACGAAGAGGGCGAGAACTCCGTCGCCTTCGTGGTGCTGACCTACGTCATGGAGCCGGGCTCGCTCGGCGAGCAGAAGTCCAAGGCCGCCCAATTGGGGATCAAGCGCCTCATGGAAGCGGGGATCATGCCCCACATCATTGCCTGCCGGGCATCCAATCCGGTCAAGGAAAAAGTCCGGGAGAAAATATCCATGTACACCAACGTGCCCATGCGCCGCGTGGTGACGATGCACGACGTCGAAAGCATCTACACGATCCCGGACGCCCTGCGCACCGCCGGGATCGACCGCGAAGTGCTTACCCTTCTGAACATTCACGATCGCGTCGATCAGGGCAAGGAGGACCAAGCCCGGCTCAAATGGCGGCAATTCGTCGACCGCATTGCCAAGCCCCGCAAAGACGTCACCGTCGCCGTCACCGGGAAATACACCGCCCTCCGCGACGCGTACGCTTCCATCATCAAGGCCTCCGAGCATTGCGGCGTGCAACTCGGCGTCAACGTCAATTTCAAATGGATCGATACCACGAGCATCGACGCATCCAACGTCGCCAAACGCCTGGCCGACTGTCATGGAATCATCGTTCCGGGCGGCTTCGGCGTGCGGGGAACGGAAGGGAAAATCGAATGTATTCGATTCGCCCGGGAAAATAAGATGCCCTACCTGGGACTTTGCCTCGGATTCCAGATGGCCGTCATCGAATTCGCCCGCAACATCTGCGGAATCGACGGCGCCAACAGCACGGAGTTCGAGAAAAATTGCCCCAATCCCGTCATCGACATCCTCCCCGAACAAAAGAAAATCGAAGGCCTCGGCGGAAACATGCGCCTTGGTGGAAAGGACGTGGAGATCAAGCCTGGAACGTTGGCCGCAAAACTCTTCGATAACGCCCGCACCGTTCGCCTGCGCTTCCGCCATCGCTACGAAGTCGATCCCAAATACATCGCGACTCTGGAAGAGCACGGCATGATCTTCAGCGGAAAACATCTCACCCAGCCGATCATGCAGATCCTCGAATTGCCGCAGGACTTGCATCCCTATTTCGTCGGCACACAAGCGCATCCCGAACTGACGAGCCGGCCGCTGCGTCCGCAGCCGATGTTCCTCGGGTTCTGCCGGGCGGCGTTGGAATTCGCCGAAGGAAGACTTCGCCAACCGCAAACGGTGTGAGGAGACCTGCCAAGACCGAAGTTTTATATTGTGGCCGGAATATCGGATATAATGATCGTCATGAGCGTTACTCAACTCCGTCGCGAAATCAAAAAAGCGATCGACCGGCTTCCGGTCAAACAGTTGGAGTCCGTCAGCGATTTTGTTCATTTTCTCAATCGGCCTTCGATCGCGCAGCGGCTGTCGGCGGCGGAGAAAGCCATCGCCTCCGGAAAGGGAGTGAACTGGCGCAAGGTGCGGACGGATGTTTGAGGTCGAACTCTCGCCCGAGGCGAGGGAATTTTATTCGGCTGCTGATCGGCCGCTGGCGCGAAAACTTTCGCGATGTTTTGCGGTTTTGGAGCAGTCTCCACGTCAATATAACAACATTAAGCGGCTCACCGGACAAAAGACCGGTCTCTGGCGGTTCAGGGTTGGCGATTGGCGCGTGGTTTACCGGATCGATGACCAAGCAAAGCATGTGCACGTCTTGATCATTGCCCATCGAAGGGAAGTTTATGAGTAGGGTTAGACGCCCGTGTTATGGCCACAGCGCATCAGCCGGTTATTGATTACAATTCGCGATTGTGTTGGAACGGCAACGACTCATATCTCGAATCGCAGCCGACATCAATCGACTTCCGTCTAATCGGGTTATCCGTGTTGGAATCGACGGGGTCGATGGGGCCGGGAAAACGACGTTCGCAAACGAAATTGCCGACGAATTGGAACTGCTTGGACGAACGGTGATCCGTGCAACCGTGGACGGGTTTCACAATCCCAGAATTATTCGCTACCGGCGGGGCCGCACATCACCCGAGGGCTTCTTTCACGATTCATACAACTATGCGGCGCTTAAGACACTGCTTCTTGATCCGCTAAGTCCCAACGGGTCTGGCCGCTATCGGCTGGCGGTTTTCGATCAACTCACGGACAAACCCGTTAGCGCGGATGAGGAGCAGGCTTACCCCGGCGCGGTATTGGTATTTGATGGCATCTTTCTTCACCGACAGGAGTTGCGGACGTATTGGGACTTTTCGATCTTTTTGGATGTTCGGTTTGAAGTATCGATCCCCAGGGGAGCCCGGCGCGGGATTGGCTTCGGGTCGGCCGATCCGGAATCAGTCGAGTACGCACGTTACGTCGAGGGCCAGAAGCTTTACCTTTTGGAATGCGAGCCCAAGCGGTACGCGACGCTCGTTGTCGACAACAACAACCTTGCGGCTCCGTGCATCATTGTAAGCAGAGCGTAGCACAGTAAGCATTCATCCAACCCTGTCTGTCGACGGATGATTGCGCGAGGCAAAGCGGCGTCGGATCGCAGTTCAAGCGCCGGTCAATCTGCCAAGTACCGAGAGAATCCGTTCTCTGCCGAGGGTCACGGAAGAATCGCGGGCTGAGCGCGGTTTGCCATTGAGCGCCTGCCGGATTTGGCCGAGGAGGCGGCTGGGCGTAAGCCCGGTTGTTTGAATGACCGGCACGGGTAAACCGCCGGCCGCGCCGCATTGACCGGGGAATGATTGCAGAACCGCCTGGCAGCACGAAATCGCCTTGGCCAGGTCGGTGATGCTCTGGATAGGGCCGCAAGCGTGCGATTTCAATTCCGGAATTTCTTCCCATCCCCGGCCAAACAGCGCCAGCGGAATTCCGTTTTGCAAGAGAAAACGGGACAGTCCCGTTTTATATGCGGGAACGATCAGGTTCTCGAAGAACATGGGCCGGTCGAAGCCTTCCTCGCGGATGTTCAAGCGAGCCATGCGGGATTGGAGATAACGCTCGGGATCGTCGCCCAGGGACAGCGGGTCTCGGGACAACTCGTCTTCGATGAATTCCCATAGGAGCAATTGGCTGGAAAAATCCTTCACTCTCTGGGGGATTTCGATGGTTCGAATATCGGCCAGCAGGCCGAGCACGGGCGGCGAACCGGCCGGGGGCGGGGGGACAATCTCCGGCCAGCCGGCGGTCTGAATCCGGTCCGCCGGCCAACCGGCGTTGATGGCGGCTTGCCGCCATTGGTCATCGGAGATGACCAGCGCATCGGCCGGGCATTGCGCATCCGGCGGAACGATTCGCCCATTGGTCACCCAGGTGATCCACGCGGTTGGCGGCGAAACGACGCCGGGCAAATCGGCGCGGAAAAAATCGGCGGCGACCAGTGCCTCGGCCTCCACCGCCGCATCGGCCAGCGCCAGCGATGAAGCCGTCAGGGGATGATCCGGATCGAGCGGGGTGAATTGGCCGGGGATACCCTCTAGCAGTGCTCGGCGCAGCGCGAGGTTCGACAGGTCCGCCAGATTGAGCTTTGAGCCGGCCAGAACAAGGATCCGGCCGTTGGCCGACCGGCTTGGTGCGCGGGCGAGGATTTCGGACAGTTTTTCGGATCGCCGGGCGGTTTCGCGCGAGATGACGGTCTGGGCGTCGGAGGATAGCCGAGCCATTTCGTCGTCGTCGAGCAAGGCGGTTCGGATGAATTGTTGGGGCAGGGCCACGCCGGGAAATTTCTCGAAAATCGCGGCAAGCTCGCTGGGCCAATCCGCGCCGGCGGCGAAGAACAGCCGGGCCGCGCCCAGCTCGGCACTGAAATCATCGCAATGAAGCAGAAGTTTCAGATTTTCAATTTCCGGGATGACCGCCAGGATCGCCTGGGCCGGCTGAAGCTTCTCAAAGCAGGCCCGGATTTGCGCGGCATGCGACGGATTCAGCATACATCCCAGACCGCCGATCAGTTCGAGCTTTTTGAGCAGTTCCCGGGCCGTTCGCATCGGAACCGAACAATGTGTCCACCAACCGCCGTCCATGCGGGCGGTCAGATATCCGTCCCGGGCGAACACCCATTCCGCAGTGCCGTCTTGGCCGCGAAGGCGAGCGGCCAGTTCCGGCTGGCATGATGCCATGGCGGACAAATTGGCCGAGAAGTTGTCCGCCGCCTCTTCGGCCGCGGCGGTATCGCCGAATTGCGTTGCGTCAAGTGCGGTGGACATCTGGATTAGTGTATTATCGGACATTCGCGGTTGCGGGGGTTAGCCGATGCGGCTGTGCAGCGACGCCAAATGGGTCTAGAATCTCGTGCGGCCATGAAATTCACCAAGATGCACGGCATCGGCAACGATTATGTCTACGTCAACGGATTCACGGAGACGGTGGCCTATCCTGCGCGCCTGGCCAGGGAAATTTCGGACCGGCATTTTGGCGTGGGGTCGGATGGGTTGATTCTGATCCTGCCGTCGAAGCAGGCCGACGTTCGGATGCGAATGTTCAACGCGGACGGCAGCGAAGCGGAAATGTGCGGCAACGGGGTTCGCTGTGTGGCGAAATACGCCTTCGAGCATGGAATCTCCAAGCGCAATCCCATGAAAGTGGAAACCGGGGGGGGCGTGCTCTGCCTCGAATTGCAACTCGAGGGCGGCGAGGTTCGTAGCGTCACCGTCAACATGGGCCAGCCGATGCTGGAGATGGCGAAGATTCCCGTCGAATCCAGATTCCTCAAAGCATCGTCCAAATCGAACGAATATTCGTTCTCGGTCGAAGGAAGCAATATTTCCGACGCGGCGTTCGTCTCGATGGGCAATCCGCACGTTGTGATATTCGTGGATGATGTGAGCCAGATCGACGTGGCGCGGCTCGGTCCGCTGGTCGAGCGACACCAAGCGTTCCCGCGGCGGATCAACGCGCATTGGGTGCAAGTCAAATCTCGCAGCGAGGTCATCGTGCGCACCTGGGAGCGCGGTAGTGGAATCACGCTGGCCTGCGGAACCGGCGCCTGCGCCGTCTGCGTGGCCGGCAGCCTGACCGGCCGGACTGATCGGAAGATTCTTGCCCACCTTCCGGGCGGAGATTTATCCCTGGAATGGCGACAAAAGGACAACTGCGTTTACATGACCGGGCCGGCCGTCGAAGTGTTTTCCGGCGAATGGGACAAAGATGATTGAACCGCCATGACGCCGAGAACGCCAAGGGGGACATGACCAATGACAAATGACCAATGACAAATGACAGAAGCGGCTATAATCCCCCGATGGCAATCTCCCGTGAACAAGTCATCAATGCGCTTCGGACCGTCAAGGACCCGGAACTCTTCAGGGACATCGTTTCCCTGAACATGGTGAAGGATATCCGCCTGGACGGCGACAGCGTTTTCGTCAACGTGGAGTTGACGACGCCGGCCTGCCCGCTGAAGGAGCGGATTGAAAAGGACGTGACGGCGGCGTTGAAGTCGGCCGGGGCGAAGGAAGTGACCCTGGAACTGACCGCCAACACGCGCGGCGCCGCCGGGGGGCGCAAGGACGTGCTGCCGCAGGTCAAGAACGTGGTGGCGGTGGGGGCGGGGAAGGGGGGGGTGGGGAAATCCACCCTCGCGGTCAATCTGGCGGTCGGCCTGCGCCGCGCCGGAGCGGCGGTCGGGCTCATGGACGGAGACATCTACGGCCCCTCCATGCCGACGATGCTTGGCATCAAGGGTCAGATGCCGAAGCTCAACGGCGGGCGGATTATTCCGCATTTCGTACATGGCATCCATGCCGTCACCATGGGATCGCTCGTCGAGGAGGACAAGCCGCTGATCTGGCGCGGCCCGATGGCGCATGGCGCGTTCAAGCAATTGCTTCTGGACAATACGGAATGGCCCGAGTTGGATTACCTGATCGTCGATCTGCCGCCGGGAACAGGCGACGTGCCGCTGACGCTGTGCCAGCTTCTTCCGCTGACCGGCGCGGTGGTCGTGGCCACGCCGCAGCAGGTGGCCCTGGATGACGCCGTCCGCGCCGTGCGGATGTTCGAGCAATTGCAAACTTCCGTTCTGGGCATCGTCGAGAACATGAGTTATTTCGTCGCGCCCGACGGATCGGAACACGATTGGTTTGGCCGCGGCGGCGCCGAAGCCGCCGCCAAACG
>JBEKKC010000208.1:0-6604 GCA_050010915.1 Tepidisphaeraceae bacterium
CCCGAGCATTCGGCATCACGCAGGCGTATCTCGTGGTCGTCCCACTGTTCGAGTCGCGAATATTTTGAAAACGAATCATTCCCCTCAAATCTGCGCGTAAAAATTGATCGGGATCGCCTTCCCTCTCCGAGTCTGAGTACGACGTTCCGTTCTGTTGCTTGTTGTAATCGTGCTGAAATGACTTCGACCACACCGGAATCCGATGCCCCCACCAAAGTTGCCGCGAGATCGGCCAATCGCGTTTCTCGCCGAGCCAGCTTAGATATTGCTGCGCATGCCGTTCGGGGAAGAATTTGATGATCTGCTTCTCCACCACTTCCAGCGCCGGCTCGGCCAGCGGGGCCATTTTCACGAACCATTGATCGCTCAAATACGGCTCGATAGGCGTCTTGCTGCGGTCGCTATGGCCGACCGGCGCTTCGTACGGCTCCTCTTTTTCCAGCAATCCGAGAGCCGTCAGGTCCTCGACGACTTTCTTCCTGGCTACCTCTCGCTTCATCCCGGCATATTTGCCGCCGTTTTGGTTGATCGTGCCATCGGGATTCAGAATGTTGACGATTTCGATCTTGCCCTGCTGCCGTTGCCAGACGGCATAGTCGTTGGGATCGTGCGCCGGCGTGACTTTCACCACGCCGCTTCCGAATTTCGGATCGACCAGGATGTCGTCCGTGATGATCGGGATTTTCCGGCCGGTCAGGGGCAATTCGACGCTTTTGCCGATGGCCCAGTTCCAGCGCGAATCCTCCGAATGCACGGCCACCGCCGTGTCTCCCAGCATGGTCTCGGGGCGCGTCGTAGCCACCGTCATGTATTTCGGACGGGAAGTTTGAACCGCAGAGACCGCAGAGACCGCGGAGTTCATTTCTTTGGATTTTCGCTCTGCGTTCTCCGCGTTCTCTGCGGTTAAATCCACTTTTTCATCGACGATTGGGTAACGGATATGCCACAAACTCGTCTTCACCGTTTCGTGATAGATTTCATCATCGGAGATGGACGTTTGCAGATGCACGTCCCAGTTCACGAGCCGTTTGCCGCGGTAGATGAGTCCGTCTTTGAATAATTTGAAGAACGTTTCGCGAACGGCGCGGGCGCACTGCTCATCCAGCGTGAAGCGAGATCGGTCCCAATCGCAGGAGCAGCCCATTCTCTTGAGCTGTTCCAGGATTCGGTCGCCGAACTGTTTTTTCCAATCCCAGATTCGCTGGACGAGCGCTTCGCGGCCAAGATCGTGGCGGGTCTTATTCTCCTTTTCCTTGAGTTGTTTTTCGACCACCGCCTGCGTGGCGATGCCGGCATGGTCGATTCCGGGAATCCAGACCGCGTTGAATCCCCGCATCCGATGCGCGCGGATGAGAATATCCTGAAGGGTGTTATTGATCGCATGGCCCAGATGCAGCGCCCCGGTGACGTTCGGCGGGGGGATGACGATGCAATACGGTTCGCCGGGCGACGCCGGGTCGGCCGCGAAGCACCGCTCCTCGATCCAGACCCGATTGGCCTGCGCTTCGATCGACGCCGGGTCATAAGTTTTCGGGATTTCTCCGCTCATAAGCAGGCGTGGATAGTACGCGCCCGGAGGGGTTTTGTCATTTGTCATTGGTCACTGGTCATTTGTCATTGGCATCGCTGATTCCGAGGGATCCTGCAAATGACAAATGACCAATGACCAATGACAAATGACGAATTTTGCTTTTTCCTCCCGCCGTCCTACGCTATTGGTCAATGATCGTGCTGATCGACAACTACGATTCGTTCACCTACAACCTGGTTCAGAAGCTGGGGGAGGTGGACCCAAGCCGGGAAACCCGCGTTTTCCGCAACGACAAGGTTACGTTGGAGGAAATCGAGGCCCTTTCGCCGACGCACATCGTGATTTCCCCGGGTCCGTGCACGCCGAGGGAGGGCGGGATCAGCAACGACATCATCCGTCATTTCGGGCCGAAGTTGCCGGTGCTGGGGGTTTGTCTGGGTCATCAGTGCATCGGCTTCGTCAGCGGCGCGATCGTCGAGCGGGCCGGCCGGCTCATGCACGGAAAAACCGACCAAATCCATCACGACGGCAAAAGCATTTATGTCGGGATGCCCAACCCATTCACGGCCACGCGATATCACAGTCTCATCATCCGCAACGGCACGCTCCCGCCGGATTATGAGGTCAGCAGTTGGACCGATCACGACGAGATCATGGGCGTTCGCCACAAGACCTGGCCGTTGGAAGGGGTGCAGTATCATCCGGAAAGTTTTTTGACGGAGCAGGGCGAGTTGCTGTTGCGGAACTTTCTGAAGAAGTGACGCCGGCGCAAACCCGAAACCCGAAATCCGAATGACGAATCAAATCCGAAATCCAAATGACCAATGACCAATGACCAATGACAATCCAACCGTTCACCAAACGCGCGCCATTTGGGAGAACATCGCCGCTTGGTGGGACCAGCAGATCGGCGAAGGGAACGAATTTCAAAAGCAACTGATCATGCCGGCCACGGATCGATTGCTCGACCCTCGAGCGGGGCAAACGATCCTTGACGTGGCTTGCGGGAACGGGAATTACTCGCGCGCACTTGGTCGCCGGGGCGTGCGGGTGGTCGCGTGCGACTTTGCGGAGGGCTTTCTGGCCTGTGCTCGGAAGCGGACGAGCCGCCAGGATGGAGAGATCGAATATCGGCGGATCGACGTGGCCAATCCGGCGGAACTGATGTCGCTGGGGGAAGCGCGGTTCGACGCGGCTGTTTGCAGCATGGCCATGATGGACATCATCGACATCGTGCCCTTGCTGGAATCCTTGCCAAGATTGCTGAAGGGCGCGGGGCGTTTCGTCTTTTCGTTGCCGCATCCGTGTTTCAGTTCAAACGACATGAAATTCATGGCCGACCTGGAGGTGCGGGGCGACCGGGTGGAGCAGGTGTTCGGGGTGGAGGTTCGGAAATATCTGACGCCCCAGGCGGTAAAGAGCGTGGGGATCATCAATCAGCCCCAGTCGCACTATTTTTTCCATCGACCCCTGTCGGCGGTGTTGGGGGCGTGTTTTTCGGCGGGGCTGGTGGTGGATGGCCTGGAGGAGCCGGCCTATCCGGCGGGCGCCGGCGGGAAAAACAAAAACGCTTTTTCGTGGGCCAAACGCCCGGAGATTCCCGCGGCAATCGTGGTGCGCGTCAGAGCCGCCTCCGCCGAATGATGCCGCGTCAATTTGACGAGGGCGTCCGATCCGCCAACGCTTTGCGGATTCGGGTCATGAGGTCTTGGAATCCGAACGTGGCTTTGGAGATGACGTCTTCCACGCCGAGTTCACGGGCGCGGGCGACGAGTTTGTTGCTGTCGCGCGGGCCGGTCAGGACGATGATGGGGATTCCTTCCCATTGGGGATGGCGGCGAATCATGCGGACCAGTTGAATCCCGTCCATTTCGGGCATCATCAGATCGACAAGGACCAAATCGGGTTTTTGGGAATAGAGCGTGGCGTAGGCCTCCTTGCCGCTGGACACGCCGATGGTTTGGAAGCCTTCCACTTCGAGCAGGCGGGCAACGGTTTCGCGCTCCAGCGCGGCGTCATCAACGACCAGGATGAGGGACATGGGCAACACCCTCCATGGCTTATGCGACCAATTTGCATTTTGAGCGCGGTCGCGTCAATAGCTTGCCACATTGTGAGGTAAATGTACAATCCGCCGGCCTTCACAAGGAATCGTGCATGCCAGTAATCGGAAAAGTCACCCAGGTGATCGGCTCGACGTTCGACGCCGAGTTCCCCGAACACCAGCTTCCTCAAATTTACAACGCGTTGAACATCGACAAGTCGGATCAGGGGCAAACGTCCACCCGCCTGGTGGGCGAAGTCCAGCAGCACCTCGGCGGCGGGCGGGTGCGCGCGGTCGCCCTGGGGAGCACGGACGGGCTTCGACGCGGGACCGATTGCGTGGACACCGGCTCGTCGCTCACCGTTCCCGTGGGCAAGGAAACCCTGGGCCGGGTGTTCAATCTCCTCGGAGAGCCGATCGACAATCGTGGGCCGGTGAACATCCAAGAGCGCCGGCCGATCCATCGCGATCCGCCGCCGTTTGTCGATCTCACTCCCAAGGCCGAGGTCTTCGAAACAGGGATCAAGGTCATCGATCTGCTGACGCCATTTTTGCGCGGCGGCAAAGCGGGCCTGTTCGGCGGGGCGGGGCTGGGCAAAACGGTGGTGATCCAGGAATTGATCGCGCGAATCGCCCAGCAGCATGGCGGATATTCGGTCTTCGCCGGCGTCGGGGAGCGCACCCGCGAGGGGACCGATCTGTGGCTGGAAATGCAGGAGGCCCAGATCGGCACCACCGGCAAGCACGTCATCGATCAAACCGTGATGGTCTTCGGCCAGATGAACGAGCCCCCGGGCGCTCGGTTGCGGGTCGCCCTGAGCGCATTGACCATGGCGGAGTATTTCCGCGATGAAACCGGCGCCGACACCCTGCTGTTCATCGACAACATCTTCCGCTTCACGCAGGCGGGATCGGAAGTGTCGGCCCTGCTGGGCCGCATGCCCAGCGCCGTGGGATATCAGCCGACGCTGGCGACGGAAATGGGCGAATTGCAGGAGCGGATCACCAGCACCAAACACGGCGCGATCACGTCGGTGCAGGCGGTGTACGTTCCCGCGGACGACCCGACCGACCCGGCCCCGGCCAACGCCTTCGCCCACCTTGACGCCTTCATCTACCTGGAGCGTTCCATCGCCTCGAAAGGGATTTATCCGGCCGTGGACCCGCTCGCCTCGGCCAGCCGCGCTCTGGACCCCCAAATCGTCGGCGAGGATCACTATCGCATTGCCCGCAAGGTGCAGAACATGCTCCAGCGCTACCGCGACTTGCAGGACATCATCGCCATCCTGGGCGTGGACGAACTCAGCGAAGAGGACAAGCTGATCGTCAGCCGGGCGCGCAAGATCGAGCGTTTCTTCAGCCAGCCGTTTTTCGTGGCCGAGCAGTTCACCGGCAAGAAGGGCATCTACACCAAGATCGCCGACAATCTGAAGAGTTTCGACGACATCTGCAACGGCAAGGCGGACGATCTTCCCGAGCAGGCGTTTTTGTACGTCGGCAACCTCGACGACGTGCGGGCGCGGGCCAAGGAGATGGCGAAGTAGCGCCGATCGCCCGCCCAACCGCAATGCTGTTTAGTTCCCCCCGAACGCCCATGGCGCCGCCATGGGGATTCTCTCGCGCGACGGGGCTTCTGAAACAGATTCTCAGCCAAGCGTTTTCACACCAGCGTCCGCGGGCGAATGGCGCGGTCGAGCGTCGGCGTCAGCAGGACCGTCACCAGCAGCGCGATGTAGGGTCCGATCGCCACGGAGGCATACAGTTGAAATACCGCGGACAGTATGCCCAGGAAGATTGCGAAGATTGCGCGGCCGCGTCGGGTAATCGGGCGCAGGCCGGGCGCGGTCGCTAGAAAAAAGAGAGTGAATAGCAACGGCGAGGCGAAGATTTCGTAGTTGACGAACGTCAGCGCGGTTGGCCAGCCGAGATAGTGGGGCCGGAACGCGAACCATCGCCAGTGGGCGCCCGCCTCGGTGATGTAGATGGGGATGGGAAGGATCAGCATCGCGGCCATGGCGGACAATGTGCCGAGCAGGGGGATGCGGAAGTCGATCAGGCCCTGATAGAGAAGGAACAAACCGCCGGCGATGACGGCGATGGCGCTGGCATTGCCGAGGGTGTTGCTTTGGCCGCCGACGATGAGATTTTCCAGCGGGGGCATGCGGTCGCGAATGAGCATTTGGACGGTGAGGCTGGCGCGGTCGGGACGTTGCTGGGATGAGGTATAGGCCAGGAGCCGGTCGCCGACGGGTTCGCGGCGGAGGGAATCATATCCCGTGGCCGGGGTGCGGTTGTACCAAGGGTTCGGATCGGACAATTCTTCGGGCGACGGGTCGGAATTGAGCAAATCCCCCACGAAAAGCCGATCCGGCCGCAGCACGTATCGCGGGGCCAGCAGTTCGTGAAAGAGGACGAACAGGAGCAGGAGGGTCACCACCGATGGAGGAACGCGCTGTGTGCCAAGTCCGCCGAGCAGCCAGATCAAGATCGCCAGGGTGATCCCCGCGGCGGGGAGAATCGGCCAGACGATCTGGCCGCTCATGGGAAGGCGGGTGAACAGATGCGGTGGGAGCATCAGCGCGACGACGGTTGCCGCCAGCAGGCCATGCCACATGCGGACTTGGCGTCCGCGCCAACCGATCTTGCGGAGGACGGCCAGGGCGCCCAGGGCGCTGAGGACGACCGCCGCGGCGGAGCCGAGGCCCCGCCAGCCGTAGACCGCCAATCCAGCGGTCAGCGGAAAGAGCGTCGCCAGGATTTGCAGCCCGAGGAACGTCGGCACGCGGATTCCACTGTGCAGCGGAGAAGCCGCCGGGTCGAGCCGCCGAAGGGTGGACGTCTCGGGCATGAGATGAAGGTACGTCGGGAAAGGGAAAATACCAAACGGGAGAAAACTCGAAACTCGAAATTCGGTAGTACCTCACGATGTTGGTAATTGTTTTTTACGCATTCGGACGTCCAAGGCACTTGTTAATAGGGATTGCCGTTGCTCGACGCGGATCTGACGCTGCAAATCGCTGACATGCACC
>JBEKKC010000209.1:0-6597 GCA_050010915.1 Tepidisphaeraceae bacterium
TGGCCGAGTTACGCCGGACGCTGCGAGCGCGGATGGAGGCGTCGCCGCTGATGGATGCCCCACGTTTTGCCCGCAATATCGAAGCGGCGTACCGGCAGATGTGGCGGAACTGGTGCGAGGCGGGCGGCAATTCACACGGCGCGTAGGCAAGCCAAGAGGACCAAAATGAAGTCATCGCCCGGTCGAATCCATCAGAGCGTCTGCGCCTGGTGCTACGAAAACACGTCGCTCGACGTTCTGGCCCGCCGGGCGAAGGCGTTTGGGCTGGCGGGGATCGACCTCGTCGAACCGGGCCAATGGAACGTCCTGAAAAAACACGGCCTGATTTGCACGATGACGCCATCCCACGCGATCGAAATGGGATTGAACGATCCGGCGAATCATGGGCAATGCCTGGAACGAATCGGGGCGGCAATCGAAGTCACGGCCGACGCCGGATTTCCAAACGTCATCTGTTTTTCCGGCAACCGCCGGGCCGGAATATCCGACGAGCGGGGCTTGCGCCATTGCGCCGTCGCGGTGAAGAAGGTCGTCGGCCTGGCTGAAAAACGCGATGTCACCGTGTGCATGGAGCTTCTGAACAGCAAGGTGAACCACCCCGGCTACATGTGCGATCGCACCGAATGGGGCGCCGATCTGGTGCGGCGCGTAGGCTCCGAGCGGTTCAAGCTTCTTTACGACATCTATCACATGCAGGTGCAGGAAGGGGACGTGATCTCGACGATCAAAAAGCACGCGAGCGCCATCGGCCACTACCACACGGCGGGCGTTCCAGGCCGACACGAGATCGACGCAACCCAGGAATTGTATTACCCGGCGATCATGCGCGCCATCGCCGGCGCCGGCTTCACGGGCTACGTCGCCCATGAATTCATCCCAACCCGCGACCCAATGGCCGCGCTGCGACAAGCAATTGCGGTCTGTGACGTCTGAGCAGACTCACAACCATGCTCAATCCATAGATCACGATCGCCAGCACGTAGAGCGAACGGTAGCCGAAATACATGGAGTTGTATTCGAGGCAGCCGCCGAGCATTGCCCCGATCAGGTTGGAGCCCAGGGCGGCGGATATGGATGGGGCGGTCTCCAATTCGGCGGAAAAGATCAGCCCGGAAAAGAACAACGGCAAGGTCAAAACGGCGGTGGGAACGATGCGGCTGAGCCATTGGCCCTGCATGGAATCGCTGACCATCGAAAACCAAAGGCTGGCGCCCAGGCTGATCAGGAGCAAGACGTAGGAAAGACCGCGCGGGACGTGCGGAAAGCGCATGACCGTCAGATTCGCCAGAAAAGCCATGATGAGGATGGCGAGGATGACGACGCTGACGACGATCCAGGTGCTGCCGTAAAACAGGGCCAGTTCGGTAACCGCCTTGGTTTCGAGGAGCATGAAGCCCGCGCCGAGCAAAAAGCACGGCATGGAAACCGCGGGGCGGCCGATGTCCATTTTCAGGACCGGCCAGATAAACAACGCGGCCATCGACATCAGCATGGCGATCATGACGAGATAGGAGACGGGGTATTTTCGCACGGGCATGTAAAAGAACGGCCAGTCGTCGGTGGAGGGCTCGGCCGAAAGCCGCCTGTCGGCGAGAAGGCGGGTGACGTCGGCGACGCTCGGGGGCAATCGAGTCGCGCCCAAGGGGGAATTTGGGCCGACGACAAAAATGAGCGCGTCCACTTCCGACGCCGCGGTCGCCCACATAACGCGCGGCTGTTGGCCATCGAACGCTTCTTCGAGCATGCGAAACAGCTTTTCACCGAGCATCTGGTCATTGGCGGCAAAGGAAAGAAAGAGGAATCCGCCATCCTTGAGACAACGGCGCGCCTGTTTGAACGCTTCGACGGTGTAAATGTAACTGTCCAGGCGGACGCCCGACATACCGGAGAGGGCCGTATGGGAATCGAGCAGGCCGTATACGATGAGATCAAACTTCTTGTCGGCGGATCGAAAATAGGCGCGGGCATCCTGCACGTGCGTAGTGACCCGATCGGATGCATAGGGCCGTTCCGGATGAAACGTTTGGCCGAGCTGGAGGATCAGGGGATCGATCTCGACGGCATCGACGTGCCCCGCGTGGTGTCGCAGCGCCGCCGCGACGTCGTTGCCGGACCCCGCGCCGACGACCAGGACATCCCGGGGAGATTTCTGGAAATCGTACGGCAACCCATAATAGGCTGCCGCCAAATCGCGCAGGCCGCCCAAGGGCGGCCCTCCTGACCCCAGGTTGTACATGTCTTGGAAGAAGAAATGATTCACCATGATGACGGTCGGCGTGAGCCCGGTGGAAATGCCCGCGGGGTAAACCGTCAGAATCTGGTACGGTGAATAAAGATCGTATCCGTCGACGCGAAACGACGTGCCGACCACGCCCAACGCCAGCGCCGTGACGATGGCGGTCGTCGCCAGCATTTGCCGCAGAAACAGGGCGAGGATGGCGAATCCCACGGCGAACCAGACAACCGGCGGGGACCAGAGAAACGACAGGCCCCAAAAGAGCAGGACGGCCGCAATGCTTCCGAACAGGTTCCATCCATAGGCGGCCAGCCTGGTCGAGCGGCCCATGAGATGCGAGGCCAATTGGCCAAGGGGCATCAGACACAATGCGTTGAAACTGAATACCCAGAACAAGAAACCATAGACCATGACGACACGAGTGATGCCGCTGGCAGTATTGACGCCCATCGTCATCTGCTCGGAGATGGGGTTTTCCAACCTGACGGCGACGTGCGCGTATTGGAGAAAGTGCATGGCGACCAATTGGATGGCGATCATCGGCAACGCCAAAGGCGTCAGCACCCATCGCGCCCGACCCAGGGCGTACCCCATTCCCAGGCCCAAAAAACAGGACAGAAGGCTCAGGTTCTTGAAGAAACCAAATACGGCGAAACAGGAACCGTGATATCGGATGAGGACCAGTTCGAGATAGAGGCCGATTCCCGCCGCCAGGGCAATCCAAAATCCCAGGAAGCGCGTCGACAGAGCATTCAATCGATCGGTGTGGTCTTGCAGTTTTTGCTGAAGCGCCGGCCACCACCGCGGACGAAGGGCAACTGCAAACCTGGCGAGAATCAACGGAACGAACCCGAGAATGACAAACAGGATCATGCCGGAGGGATCGCGCTGGCCATAATCAAAAGACGCCCCGAGACAGAAGACCAGCCAGCTCGCAAAAACGGTCGCCGGCAGCGCCGCCCATTTGCCAAGAGATAATCCGCCGCGCCCGCCTGGCGCCGTATTCGAATCCTGCATCCGGGCACTCCTGGTCAAACGGTGACGCGAACCACGCGAAAGACGTGCGCGTCGCGGCTAAGCCGCGGATTGTAGTCGGAGACTCACGGATACTTTAGCGCCTTTCCTTCCATCATTGCGAGCCGGCGGCGGCGGCCACGGCGGCGGCGAGATCGCCGGCACGCATTCCGTTGGCCGACATGCCGGCAAGGATGTTGTACTGGAACGCCACCTGGGCTTCCTTGTAGCTGAGGCCCAGCGTACCGAGTTTCTCCCTGAGACCATGGAGTTGGCGAAGGTCTGCCTGAGCGTTGCTCGCCGAGGGCGTGGTGGCGCAGTATTGGGCGAATCCCGCCCCGCTGACGGCGACGCCGCCGCTCTGGCTCACGTACGCGTCCCACGCTGTTTGCAGGTCGGTGGACATCTGGACCCTGCGGTTTTGCGCGTTGGTTCCGAATACCTCGGTGTATTTCGCGAGGAACGCCTGGACGCTGCTGGGATCAAGGCGATTGGCGGCGGCACGGTAATCGGCGGCCTTGGGACGGGGGCTCTGGGGCAGGTCGATGTAAATGGCGCCGGTGTCGACTGCACCGACGATCTCGTCATCGGACGGATCGCGGGTGAAGACGCCCGTGTCTTTCAGGTCCTGCTGGACCACGGGTCCCGGATAGGCCGGCTGGAAGGCCTGCTTGAAAACAAACGGCAGCGTGCCGGCGACGAGCATCTCTCGCGGCGCGGCGCCGGAGATCGGATAGTCATACACAAAGGGAATAGGCGGCACGAAGGTCGGGATGGTCGCCGACAGCGTTGACGGCGCCAAATCCAACAGCAGATTGCCCGTGCCGAACAGCAAGCTGGGGGATATATATGGAACGATTGAGAAATCCGTCCCGAACTGCCCGGCGATTTGGGCGATGTTCGAGGAGGGGTTGAACGACGTGGCGACAAACCCCGGGACGTCGAAGGATCCGGTGCCGTCGGCTCCCGTAACGCCGACGTACGTCGCATTGCCCGGCAACGAAATCTGACCGCCGGAAACCAAATCCATGCCGGTGTCGATCCGGGTGTTGGAAGAGGAGAGGGTCGGTCCGCGGAGCATGAAATCAACCGTGGAAGCTTCGATGGTAAGATTTCCCGTGTTGCTGATGTCTCCCGTCTTCACCGTTCCGCCGTTGGCGTTAATCGTCAGGGCCCCGTAGACGGAGAGCTTCTCATTCTGGCCGACGGCGTAGAGATTGGATTTGTTGGGTGCGGCGCCCGCGCCGATATTGATGGCGAGGGGCCCGTAAGAGTCGATCGTTGCATTATTGGAGGAGTTGGTCCTGGTCGTCGGGGAGAAGTCGTTGACTTCGAAGTTTCCTCCCGAGGCGATGTTGACGGTGGTCATGGGCTGCTGTTGAAGCACGCCCGGCGGAAACAATCCGGTTCCCCAACGGAAAGCGACAAGGCCGAACGTACCGGGGAACAGGTCCAAAACCGCCAGCGGCGTCTGATCGCCGATATTGTTGTTGAAGCGGATCACATCGCCGACCGATCCACCCTCGGCGACGACCAGCCCGCCGGGCCCTTGGATCGTGCCGTCAAATTCGATTGTCTGCGCGGTGGAACTCGCCCCACCGATTTCAACGCCGGTGGGGACGACGACGGGGCCGGTGAAATCAACATTGCCGGCGGCGAAAACAGATCCATTGAGCGTGGTAAGGGGCGGCGCGGAATTATTGCCGGTAACGGTCAGGCTGCCGATTGGACTGTTGCTGGCGCCCATATTTCCCTGAAGGCTGACGGTTCCCGCGGATTGAATAACCAGCGATCCCTCGCCACTGCTGGCCTCGTTGGCCACCGTGCCCATCGTGATGTTTCCACCGGTAATCGTTGCCGAGCCGATGAGACCGATGAACGTATTAGTGAAATCAATAGGTTCGGCATTGTTGACGGTGATACTGCTGCCCAGCCCGACGCCGTTGCTCCCGACGCCACCGCTCGTGCCGTAGGTAAGGGTGATGGGGCTATGACTGGCGGCCCAGGAAATCGGGCCGTTCAATATGATGGGGCCCGTGGTGGTGGTGATGGTGATGCCCTGGGGATTGGAATCGTTCACCCCGCCGTCAGTAATCCCGGCCGTACTGACGAAAATGATGGACGAAGCGATGAAATTTCCGCCGCCGGTGTTGACAAGCGCGCCGATCGTGATTCCGGAGGCGCTAGTGGTGGAGGTGCCGGGAACACCGGTTGCCTGGATGTTGACGGCGCCCCCCGCGGTGTTGATGGTTCCCGCGCCGCTGCTGTCGAACGTGACGGCGCTGTTGACGTTGAATGCTCCTCCGCCGGTGCTGACGGCGCTTTCGACCGTGATTGCGCCGTTGGAACTGTCGGTGGTGGTCAGGCTAACGGCGCCACCGTTAGTGGTGATGGTCCCGGTGGAGGCGCTTTCGCTGAAACTGGGGCTGTTCACGGTGAAGGCGCCGTTGGTGACGATCGGGCCGTTGATGGTCACGGCGCCGCCCGTGACGCTCTGTCCGTCCGGAGTTGTGGAATTGGTTTCCAGGGCGACGGTCTGGGCGGTCACGGAGCCGGTCGATGAGACGGTGAAATTTCCACCGTCGCTGACAAACGCGCCGGAGACGTTGATGGCGGAGTCAATGTTTATCGTGCTGGAAGAGTTCGTGGAGTCAATGACAAGTTTTAACGGCACGGTGCCGGTCGAGGTGATGCCGCCCTCGATGTTGAAAGTATAGGGGCCCTCGATGGTCACCGAGCGTCCGGGGCCTCCGGCCCAGGTGATCGCTCCACCGATGTCGATGTGGTCGATCTGATTGCCGGTGGCGAGGCTGATGAGAAACGCGCCATTGGCCACGGCCAAGGGGTTGCCGCTATCGGTGATGGCCGCCTCGGTGCTAAAGGCTTCACCGGTGGCCGAGAATGCGCCGCCGTTGGTATTAATGGCCGCGCCAATGTCGATTCCCGTCGCGGAAGTGGTTGCAATGGTCACGCTTCCGGTGTTGGTGGTAATGGTGCCGGCACCCGAATTGGTGAAACTGTTGCCTCCAGTCGCGGAGAAATTCCCGCCGCCGGTGTTGATTGGTTGGCCAATGATCTGCGATCCGGTATTGGTGATCGTGAATGCCCCGCCGTTGGTGGTGACGGCGCCCGACTCGTTATCGGTAAATTCAACTGTGCCGCCGGCGGTGAAGGCGCTGCTTATGACCACCGGCCCCTCGATGAAGACGAAGCCGTTTTGGAGGGCAATAGCGTCAGGCGAGAGCGTGGCGGTATTGATGGTGACGGTGGAAGCCGTCAAAATGGTGGGAGCGGGCTTCCCAGAGGGCTGCCTTATGGTGAAGTTTCCCCCGGCGCTGACGAATGGA
>JBEKKC010000210.1:0-6520 GCA_050010915.1 Tepidisphaeraceae bacterium
CTCGTTGCGCCGCCGCCGATTCAGATGTCCCCGTGGCCGCATCCATGCCGCTGAAAAGTGCTTCCTGCATGAGTCAAAGTCTACCATGCGAGTCAAGCATTTTTTCCCAAGCTCCTGGGGGTATTAGCGGCTAATCCAGCCGCCCATTCTACGTGCGAACCTCCAAAGCTGCCGAGGTTAAATATGATCTTTGTGGTGTTTGCGTGGATGACAAGGTTCGCCGAGCCGGCGGTGCCGATGGGCGTCGTGAAGATGGTTGTGCCCAGATCGGCTTCGTAGGTGGTGTTGACGCCGTAGGTTTGGGTTCCACTGATGGTCTCGGTGGCGGCGGTGGTCTTGGTCACGGTAGTGTTGGCATCCACGACCAGCGGCTGGGAAATCGTGCCGCCGGCAAGGTTGGCGTTGCCGGTATATTCCACGGTGCCGTTTCCGGTGATGGTTGCGTTGAGGGTTGCCCCGCCGTGGATTTTCAGCAGGCCCCCGTTGACGATCTGCGTGGCCGAGAGCGTTCCGCCCTGTAAGTCATACACGCTGCCGGTTTGCAGTCCGCTCGGGTCGATGTAGATAATTCCGTTGGCGGTATTGGTTCCGCCGGTTTGCAGGAAGCTTCCGGTCCCGTAATCGCCGATGTATTCGTTATTCGCCACCTGGAGGACGGCCGGGTCGGACAGATTGGTGTTATCGAGTTCGTATGACCCGTCCACGGTAAGATCGCCATATCCCCCGCCGTTGACGGTGCTGACCGTTCCGCCTGTTTGCGTGAAGGCGCCGACCTGACCGACGAAAATGCCGTTGGTGACCGAAAGCGTGCCGCCGGACATGCCATAGGCGCCGCTCCCCACGGACTGATTACCGACCTGAAGCCCATTGCCGACGGTGTGCGTGCCGCCGGATTGTTGGAAGTTGCCGGTGGCGTTCACGGTGGAGAAGGCCGGCCCGACGTATTCGGCTAAACCGACAGACAGGGTGCCGCCTCCTTGAGTGAAGAAGCCTGACCCACCGCCGTAACGGCCCAGATGAAGATCATCGCTGACGGAGAAGGCGCCGGCCTCCAAAATGCCGTTGCCATTGGCGTAGGCCCCGAAATCAGCGGAGGCGGCGGAGACGGCGCCACCTTGCATGAACATTAAGGCGTCCTGGTCGACGGTCAACTGGTTTTGAATCGTCAGAGGGACGTTGGGGGAGGCGTCGGGTACAACATAGACTTGGGATGCATAAAGGATATTGAGGTTGTTGACGGTGAGGCTATTTTGACCGAGGTCTGTGGTGGTGACGTCGATGGTGACGGCGGTGCCGGGGATGGAAGGATCGACGTCTGTGTTGGTGTCGGACAAAGAGGGCAAGCCGAGGGACCAATTATTCGGGTCTCCCCAATTGCCGGCGCCGCCTATGTAATGATTATCCGCCGCCCAAAGCCGCACGGGAGCGACGGCCGCGAGGAGTGCGAAGGCGGCGCCCCCGCAGGTGAGGCGCATCATGGAAGACTTAAGCATTGCATTTTCCCTTCGGCGACGGAGTTGATAATGGACCCAACCAATAGACGCCCGATGCGAGCACAGCCCACTGGCAGGATCGCTTGTAGTCTTATGGGCAGGATAATGCAATGAAAATCCGTTGAAATAACCATTGGTCTTTTGGCGATTTACGCACCAGAAATATCCGAAACAGGCAGTTCTGATCCAGAAAGCGAACAATATGGCCAACAACTCACCATATTCAGGTTTCGTTAAATACGACATCTATTCCACGAAATGCGGAGTTTTCATTGGTGCACCACGGTGGACCTGGCCGCAGATTTCCTTCCTCGGATTCTGTCTCGGACAATAAAGGGACATTCATGATTTCCGGCGCGATGGCCGACGTTTGCCTGGAAACCGCGGTGATGCCGCGCATAGTTCGTATCGCACCCGGCGGTGCGGTTCGGCCGACAACGCCCCGATTGGGATTTCGGCGGGTAATTCGCTGGGAACCTTGCCCATTGAACCCATATTGGGTAATATCAAACCCGTTATGGGTACTCGTCATTCCCTCGCTGATTCCGATGCCGCGGCGGCTCTGTTCGGGGCCACCCGGCAGGCGGTGCTTGGGTTTTTCTTCGATCATCCGGACCAGCGGTTCTATCAGCGCCAGGTGGTCCGTTCGCTCTCGCTCGGTTCCGGGTCCGTTCAGCGCGAACTTGCCCGGCTGGTCGCCGGCGGCATTTTGACCCGGACAGTCGAGGGGCGGCAGGCATACTACCAAGTCAACCAGAATGGTTCGATCTATCCCGAACTGCATGGGCTGGTCCGCAAGACGATGGGAGCCGCTGGAGTGCTGCGGGAAGCAATGCGGCCGCTGGCGGGGAAAGTCCGGGTCGCGTTCATCTTCGGTTCCATGGCCCGGCATCATGAGCAGGCCGAGAGCGACATCGACGTGATGGTCGTCGGCGATGAGATTAGTCTGTCCAATATATCTCCGTTGTTGCGGCCCGCTCAGGAATCGCTGCGGCGCGAGGTAAACCCGACGGTGTACCGAACCGCCGAGTTCCGTCGGAAATTGTCCGATGGACATCACTTCATCACCCGCGTGATGGAAGGCGAAAAGGTTTTTCTGATCGGTGGCGAGCATGAGCTTTCAGAATTGGGTGCAGTCCGGGTGGCTGAAACCGCACCGCCCCAGCAAGCAGGAAATCGCTGACCTGTTCGGCGTGGCCGACCGCGATATCGCGGCTTGCCAAACCGCCGGCCTCATCGCGGACTGGCGGCTGAACATCGCGTACAACGCGGCCCTACAGCTTGCGACCGCCGCCCTGGCCGCGGCGGGTTACCAGGCGGCGCGGGCCGGGCACCACTACCGCGTGATTCAATCACTCGCCCTAACGCTCCAACTCCACGCCGGCGCGGTCGCCGAGTTTGATGACTATCGCAAGATGCGAAACACGTCGGACTACGAGCGGGCTGGACTCATCTCCGACACCGAAGCCGATGGCATGCTCAAACTCGCCCAGCGGCTCCGCACCGAAGTCCATACGTGGACACGCGCAAACCATCCGACTCTCGTCTGATCGGTATCGTAAAGGGGACATTCAAGATTTCCGTCGCCATGGCCCATTTTTGCCAACAATGTGCGGTGTTGATAGGTATCGTTCACATCGCACCCGGTGGAGCGGTCTATTGCATCCTTGACCGCGACAACGCCTTCCGGAACGCAATATTGTTAAAAATTGCACACATTTTTCGCTCTTCCAAACTGGTCCCGCAATCGAAAGGCGATAACTATCTTAACAACTCCAAGTTACGATAGTTTTTAAAACTAGCGAACGCTAAGTTAATTCTGAAAAGTGTGCAATGTGTGCAATCCCGTCCAGCACGTACAACATGGGCTCCGGCGCCCATGCTACATCTTCTTGCAAGCGGATGATTCGGGTCATACCTTGGGCTGAAGCGCTGGAAGTATGCAGGAGTCCACGACCAAAGATTCGGCGGCCGGTTCGGAAAAGGCGACGCAATCGCCGACCGCCAGCGCGTTGTCGCCGGCGATGCGGCAGTATCAGCAGTTCAAGAACCAATATCCGGGCTACGTCCTGTTTTTCAGGATGGGGGATTTTTATGAGATGTTCTGGGAGGACGCCAAGCTGGCGGCCACGGTCTTGGGTGTGGCGCTGACCAGCCGAAGCCGCGGCGGACTGGGGGCCGAGGATGCGATCCCGATGGCGGGCGTGCCGTTTCATGCGGTGGACGGATATCTCCGCAAGATGATCGCGGCAGGGCACAAGGTGGCGATCTGCGAGCAAGCGGAAGATCCCGCGCTGGCCAAGGGGTTGATTCGCCGGGAAGTGGTTCGGCTGATGACGCCGGGGACATTGACCGACGATCCGCTGCTGGATGGGAAATCGGACAACTATCTGGCGGCGGTGGCGTTTGGAATCACGCGGATAGACGGATATCGGGCCGGGTTGGCGTGGGTGGAGCTTTCCACCGGCGCGTGCATGGCGATGAGCGGCAGCGAAGGGCAGGTGCGCGATGAGATCGCCCGCCTGCATCCGGCCGAAGTGCTGGTGCCGGAATTGCCGTCCGGACAACCGCACGAATTCGCGCGGCAGGTTGAATCCATCGGGTCGATCGCGATCACCTCGCGGCCGGGCTGGCAGTTCTCGCCGCATCATGCCCGCGAGCAGCTTGCCTCGCAGTGGAAGATCGCCACGACCGCGGGGCTGGGGTTTGCCGATGACGATCCCGCCGTTTTCGCGGCCGCGGCGATGTTGTCCTACTTGCACGAGACGCAGAAGACGGACCTGGCGCACCTGCGGCCGCCGCGCCGTCACATCGTCGAAAATCATCTTGCGGTGGACCCGGCGAGTTGGCGGAGCCTGGAAATCGAGCGAACGGTGCGAAGCGGCGGCACCGAAGGATCGCTGCTTGGGGCGATCGACCGCACCGCCACCGCCATGGGCGCCAGGCTGCTCCGCCAATGGTTGCGGACGCCCCTGGCCGAGCGGGAGCACATCGAGGCCCGCCAGTCGGCCATCGCGGCCATGCTCGAGTCGCCCGCCGTCCTTTCGCGAATCGTCGAATTGCTCGACGATGTGTGCGACGTCGAGCGGATCATCGCTCGCCTCTCGCTGGGCCGCGCCAGCCCACGGGATTTGGCGGCGCTGTCCCGATGCCTGGGTTCGATGCCGGCCCTGCTTGACCGGCTCAATGAACTGCCCGCGGCCAAGGACGTCGCGCCCGAACTGGTGGAATTGAAATCGTTCTGCGCCGAGCGCGCCCAATATCTTGCCGGCGCCATCAAGCCGGACCCGGCTCCGCATCTGCGCGAGGGCGGCGTCATCGAGGCGGGTTTTGACGCGGAACTGGACCGGTTGCGGCAGATCGGGCAGAGCAGCCACGCCTGGCTCGCCGAGTATCAGGCCAGGCTCGCGTCCGAATCGGGGATCGCCTCCGTCAAAGTCGGCTATAACAAGGTCTTCGGATATTACATCGAGGTCACCGATGCGCACCGGGGCAAGGTTCCCGCGGCCTGGTCGCGCAAGCAGACGATCAAGAATGCCGAGCGTTACGTTACCGACGAACTCAAAGTCTTCGAGACCGAGGCGCTGGGCGCCCAGGATCGGGCGATCGCGCTCGAACAGCAGCTTTTCGAGCGGGTGCGGCAGGAATTGCTGAATCACGTCGAGACCTTCGGTGAATTGGCGCAGGGCGTGGCGCGGGTGGACGTGCTGGCGTCGTTGGCCGGGCTGGCTCGGGAGCGGCGATATTGCCGGCCCCAGTTCGTCGAGGACCGAACGCTGGAAATCGTCGACGGCCGCCATCCCGTGCTCGAACAGCAATTGGGAAGCGAATTCGTCGCCAACGACGTGCGGTTCGGCCCGGACGATACGCTGGCTCTGATCACCGGGCCGAATATGGCGGGAAAATCAACCTACGTCCGGCAAGTGGCGCTGATCACGCTGATGGCCCAGATCGGCAGTTTCGTGCCCGCCAAAAGTGTCACGATGGGGCTGGTCGACCGGCTGTTCGCCCGCATCGGCGCCAGCGACGAAATCCACAGCGGGCAATCCACGTTCATGGTCGAGATGACCGAAACCGCCAATATTCTCAACAATGCGACCGATCGCAGTTTAGTCATCCTGGACGAGATCGGACGGGGAACCAGCACGCTGGACGGCCTCAGCCTGGCGTGGGCGATTGCCGAGCATATCGCCCTTGAGGTGAAGAGCCGGACGCTGTTTGCGACGCACTACCATGAGTTGACGGATTTGGCCCAGCGATTCAAGGGCGTGCGCAACCTGAACGTGGCGGTGCGCGAATGGGAAGACCAGGTGGTGTTCCTGCACCGGATCGTCGAGGGCGGAACGGACCGGAGCTACGGCATTCACGTCGCCCGGCTGGCCGGCGTTCCACAGGAGGTGCTGGAGCGGGCCAGGCAATTGCTTTCGGAGCTGGCGGTGCAGCACGTTGGAACGGCCAAGCTTCTCAAGGGCCGCCGAACGCAGGATCAGGACCAGATGGAACTGTTCGTCGATCCGGCAAAGGAAATCGCCCGCATGCTGGCGGCGACGAAGCTGGAGGAACTTTCGCCCATCCAGGCGTTCGATCTGCTGCGAGAATTGAAGAAGCGGTTGTTGGGATAACGTGGCCTGTCCCGGCTCCGCGAGCGCAATTGTTGGCGAGAACATTCGGGCGTTTGGCCCGCATAGGTTCAGATTCGGTCACCCCGATTCCCATTCTTGACCGATTGCCCAGGTGGGCGAGTGACGAAGGACTTGAACGAACTCTGAAGATGTTTATGTTTCATCGTGTGGCCAAAGAGCACGCGTGTGAACGGCAAGCACGGCGATAACCCGCTAAGTGATCTGACTATCCACGGTGCGCATCCGTTTCCCGCGGATATCGAGCAGATGCTGCTCCGAATCGATGCACTAGTGTACCTCTCCACAATTAAACGAACCTAATCGGCGCGGGCGCGTAACTGAGATAGGAGGTACTATCTCATGCGTGTTGCTCGCCCTGTGGTTCTGGCCGAAGATCAGAAAAGC
>JBEKKC010000211.1:0-6463 GCA_050010915.1 Tepidisphaeraceae bacterium
GACTTCTCCATCCTGGCGGCGAACTTCAACCAGAGCGTCACCGGCTGGGACCAGGGCGATTTCAACTACGATGGCCTGGTCAACGCGGCCGACTTCACCGACCTGGCAGCCAACTTCAACCAAAGTGCTAACCTTAATGCGCCGGGACTGGTAGCTGGCAGCGGAGCGATATACAGCATAACCGGAAGTCCCGGGGCGCAGATGCTCGATATTCTTTCCGGCATGGTAACCCTCACCAGCGATTTGTCCGCCTTGCTTCCAAATTATTCCCTCCAAATTGAAAGCGGCGCGAGCGTGGTTCTGGCGAGCGATCAGCATATCGGAGCTTTGCAATTGCTCGGGAGCGGGAGCCTCGACGTGAACAATTACACCATGTTCATCAACTACGGCTTGAATCCCGACCCTATCTCCACCATCGCCGGATACATCAAGAGTTGCTACAACAGCGGAGGATGGAACGGCCAAGGTATCACCTCCACGGCGGCGCAAACGCCCACCAACGGCCTGTACTATGGGCTGGGCTATGCCGACGGGAATGATGGCGTCGTTTCGGGATTATCTTCAGGCCAGATCGAAATCAAATACACACTGCTCGGCGACGCCAATCTGGACGGCTTGGTCAACGGCTCGGACTTCAACATCCTGGCGGCGAACTTCAACCAGAGCATCACCGGCTGGGACCAAGGCGATTTCAATTACGACGGCCTGGCCAACGCCGCAGACTTCAACGAACTGGCGGCGAACTTCAACCAAGGGGCCAGTGGAGCGTCGGTGGCATCGTCGGGCGTGGTCCTGGACACGCCGGCTGCTCCGGCGATCGCTGTAACAGTTTCGGCGGTGACAACTTCCACCATCGAGTCGACGGCCAATACGACGGCCACCCCGGCGGCTGCTGCAACCGCCCCGAAAGTGACGACTTCCACCACATCGGCTGCCAGGAACATGACCGCTGCCCCGGCCGTTATTTCAGCGCCTTTGACAGTCGCAACCGTCACCACTAGGTCAACCGCTGCGGCACCACCGGCTTCGAAGTCCAAGCCGGTCGGCGTTTCCAAAGCCGTGATCGCGAACGGAAAATCAAAGGGTTCCGTCATGACGAATTACGCGGCCAGCGTAGTGACAGTCCCGACCTCTGGCTCGATGGCGACCCCGCAGAATACCAACGATAAGGACGCCAAATTTCTCGCGGCTCGATAACCGCAGCCTTTACCTTCAATTCGTCCTACGCGCAAGCCACTCCCGCCGGCGGGTTCGATCTGCCGCGGTGGTTGCCCCCATCCTTGGGGGCCGCTAAACTCGCGCCGGTCTTACAAAAGAAAAATCATGATCGATAGAATCTTCAAAGCCTACGACGTTCGCGCGACCTATCCCAATCCACTGAACGAAGACGCGGCCTGGAAGGTCGGGCATGCCACGGCCCAGTTCCTCAAGCGCAGCCGGCACGGAACAACGGACCCCGTGAAGCTCGAAAACACGATTGTCGTTGGCCGGGACATGCGCCCAAGCTCGCCATCCCTGGCCAAGGCGCTCATCGACGGAATCAGCAGCGTCGGCATGAACGTCATCGACGTCGGCATGATCGACACGTCCTTCATGTATTTTGCGATCAATTACTTGGACGCCGTCGGGGGAATCCAGACGACCGCCTCGCACAATCCCGTGCAATACAACGGCTTCAAAATCAGCGGACCCAAGGCCAAGCCCATCGGCGCCGCCAGCGGATTGGACGACATCAAGCGCATCGCCAGCACGCTGCGCCCGGGACAGACCGGACTGTCCGGCAAGCTCCAGCACCTGGACCTCTGGGCCGAGTATCGCACGCACGTTCTGCAATTCCTACAGCTTCAGCGGCCGCTCAAAGTTGTCGTTGACGGCAGCAACGGCATGGCCGGCAAAATGGTCCCCGCCATCTTCTACGGCGTGGCCAATCTCCGGATCGTTCCGCTGTTGTTTGAAATCACCGGCAGCTTCACCCACGAGCCCAATCCCCTCGTCGAGCAAAACCTGGACATGCTCAAGCGCCGCATCGCCGAGGAACGGCCCGACCTCGGCGTCTGCTTTGACGGCGATGCCGACCGCTGCATGTTCGTGGACGAAAATCAGAAGACGATCGGTTGCGACATCGTCACGGCGCTTCTGGCCCGGGATTTTTTGCGCCTGCCGGCCAACAAAGGCTCGACCATCGTTTACGACCTTCGTTCGAGCCACGTCGTGGCGGACGAGGTGAAGGCGGCGGGCGGGGTTCCGCGGCGCGACCGCGTCGGTCACGCGTTCATCAAGAAAACCCTGGCGGAAACGAAGGCGGTTTTCGGCGGTGAACTTTCCGGGCACTTCTATTTCCGCGATAACTTTTACGCCGACAGCGGCGCCATCGCCTTCGCCCGCGTTCTGTCCGTGCTTTCCGCCCAACCCAAGCCCCTCAGCGAATTGGTCGCGCCTCTGCATCGCTACAGCCAGACCGGCGAAGTCAACTTCCAGGTCGAAGATAAGGACGGAAAAATCCGCGAGTTGGCCGATGCCTACAAGAAAGGCCAGGTGGATTATCTGGACGGCATCACCGCCGATCTGGGCGACTGGTGGTTCAACGTCCGCAAGAGCAACACCGAACCGCTGCTGCGTCTTGTCGTCGAAGCCAGGACCCCGCGCATGATGCAGGAGAAATTCGCGGAATTGAAAGAGATCCTTGGGGAGCCGGTCCACGGGCATTAGGCTCGGCTTTCACTTTTGGCCGAACCATCGCGCACAATCCCCTTGCGGGCGATTTGAGCCGCCGTCCGTTTGCCGCTTCCTCGAAATCCACCGATGCGATCGCCCTTACTTACAGGCCCTTGAGCTCACGCTCGGCGCGCAGCCAGTTGTCCACCTGCGAGCCGCCCTTGCCGGAAATGTGGATCTCGAACGCCCGCTTGGCGATCATCTCGTGCGTGATCTCGCGCTTGACGGGGCTGCTGGGCCGCGGCAGGGGCGTGTTGCGGGAAACCGTCGAGGCCGGCGTAGCCTTGCTGGTGAAACCCTTGCTCGCCGGCGAATTGGAATAAAATGGCTTCTTTGCCATGGGGAAACTCCTTCTTTTCTAAATGGTCACGGAAAAACTGGTCCGGACGGGTTGGTTCAACCGTCCGTCCAGCGCATCTTCTCACCCCGCGCTGCATCTAAGCACATCTATCGGCAAATCGCAAGTTGCCTGGCAGAAGTTTTTCACTTTCCCGCCAGCGCCTTTCGCAGAAGCTGATTGGCCAGCGCCGGGTCCACCGAACCGCCGTTTGCCTTCATAAAGGCTCCCATCGCCTGTCCAAACTGCTTTTCCGTGAACGTATTCCTTGCCAAGAACTCATTAACCAACCTTTCGGTATCCCCGGAAGATGCCATTTTGGGCAGATATTCGTCAATTACGGAAATCTCAAACTTTAATTTCTGGACCTCGGCGGCCTTTCCGAGCCTTTCGTACTCCTCCACGCTCTTTTTGAGCTTTTTACCGTAAGCGGCCACCGCCTCCTCGGCGGTCGTCGGCTTGGGGGCAAGATCGATGTTCTTCACGTCGTTCAGCAGCATCCGGATCACCCCCAGCCGCTCCTTTTGCGCGCTTTTCATCGCCGTTTTCATGTCCTCCTGCAATCGTTCCCGTAAATTCATGGTTGACTCCTCTTTACAATCCTGTTGCACTGGCTACAATCCCGTATTCTATCGTAGGGCTTTCCCCATCGCACCTGTGGTTGGCATGCAAACAGTAACAACTGCTGCCATAGAAGGCATTTTGCATATTCCCGATGAGCGCCACGACGGCCAGCTTCGGGACCAGGATCACCCCCTGCGCCCCCTGCGCCGCGGGATCGTGCCCCGACGCTTGATCCGCGACCTGGGCCTCCGCCCCGGCGTCCTGCTCCGCGGCACCCCCAGGGGCGACGCCATCCAGCAGGTGGATTCCATCGAAGGCCGAAGCCCCGACGATTATCGCCAGGCCGTCACCCTTTACGATTCCACCCCGCTCGATCCCGAACCGTGGATTCGCCTCGAGCATAATCCCACCGAATTCACCACCCGCATCATCGACATTTTTGCCCCCATCGGCTTCGGCCAGCGCGGCCTGATCGTCTCGCCCCCGCGTTCCGGAAAAACCATCCTCCTGCAAAACATCGCCCGCGGAATCCATCACAACTATCCCGAAGTCAAGGTCATCCTCCTCCTGGTCGACGAACGCCCCGAGGAAGTGACCGACATGAAACGCAACGTCCCCGGCACCGTCTTCGCCTCCAGCAACGACAACACCGTCGAAAAGCATCTGGACCTGGCCCAACTCGTCATCGAACGCTGCAAACGCCAGGTCGAATTCGGCGCCAACATCGTCGTCCTGCTGGACTCCCTGACCCGATTGGGCCGGGCCTTCAACACCGGCGGCCCCAGCGGCGGACGAACTCTCTCCGGCGGATTGGACAACCGCGCCCTGGAAATCCCCAAACGACTCTTCGGCGCCGCCAGAAAAATCGAGAACGGCGGCAGCCTCACGATCATGGCCACCTGTCTCATCGACACCGGCAGCCGAATGGACCAGGTGATCTTCGAAGAGTTCAAAGGCACCGGAAACATGGAACTGGTCTTGGACCGCAACTTGGCCAACCAGCGCATCTACCCCGCGCTGGACATCGCCGCCAGCGGCACCAGAAAAGAAGAAAAGCTCCTGACTGAGCAGCAAATCAATGCCGCCCACAAAATCCGCCGATTGCTGACAACCATGCAGCCCGCCGCGGCAATGAAGACCCTGCTGGAAGTGATGGCCAAGCAGAAGACCAACGCCGATCTCCTGGCGGCGGCCGGCGCGAAGGCCTGAGCAAATCTCCCTTTTTCGCGGCCTGCCCACTTCAGTGGGCAGGAGGCTCTTATAACGTTCACAACTCCGCCGTCACCAGGCTCGCCAGTTCCGATCGTTCGCTCTTGGCCAGCGTGATATGGCCGACGATCTGTTTGCCTTTGAGCCGTTCCACCAGATACGACAAACCGTTGCTGCTGCTGTCCAGATAGGGATTGTCGATCTGCGTAGCGTCGCCGGTGAGAACCAGTTTGGTTCCTTCCCCGACCCGGCTGGCGATCGTTTTCACTTCGTGGGGCGTCAGGTTCTGGGCCTCGTCCACGATCATGAACTGATGCGGAATGCTTCGCCCGCGGATGTACGTCAGCGGTTCCAGAACCACCCGGCTGCTTTCCATGAGCTGCGTGATCCGCTGCTCGACGCTGGAGAGCGACGCGTGCTGCGAGTGGCCGGTGCCTTCTTGCGTGAGGCGATTGGACAGGAGATACGCGATGTTGTCGAAGATCGGCTGCATCCAGGCCGTGAGTTTCTGGTCCTTGTCGCCGGGGAGATACCCGATGTCCCGGCCCAGCGGCATGATCGGCCGGGCGCACAGCATCTTCTGATACACCTCTTCATTGAGCGTCTTGGCCAGCCCCGCCGCCAGCGCCAGCAGCGTCTTTCCCGTGCCGGCCGCCCCGATGAGCGAAACCAGTTTCACCGAATCGTCCAGAAGCAGATCGAGCGCCATGGTTTGCTGCAGGTTTCTGGGCATGACGCCGAACACCGGCCCGCGCCGGGCCCGCACCGGCGCCAGCATTCCATCCGCCCGAATCCGGGCGATGGCCGTATGGCTCGGATCAACTTCGTCCTTCATCAGCACGAATTCGTTCACGAAAGTATCGGGCAAGTCCATGCGGATTTGTTTTTCGGAAAAGAGCCGGTTGATGGTCGTGGCCGGGACCGCCAATTCGCGCCAGCCGGTGTACAGCCGCTCGAAGTCCACCTTCTGGGCCTCGAAATCCTCGGCCACCAGTCCCATGGCGTCGCTCTTGATCCGGGCGTTGATGTCCTTGGTGATGAACACCACGCGCTTGCCTTCCTGGAGCAGGCCAAATGCGCAGCAGATGATGCGGTTGTCCGGCGTGTTGGCGGTCAGGCCGGGGCAGAGCTTTTGGTCCTCTTCCAGGATGACGCGGACGCGCCCGCCGGATTGCGGCACCGGCACGCCGTCCGACAGCCGGCCCCGCAGCCGCAGCGAATCCAGGTAGCGGATGACCGTTCGCGCATTTCGGCCCAGGTCGTCGCTGTTGGTTTTGAATTTGTCCAGTTCTTCGATGACGTCGAAGGGAATGACGACCTCGTTGTCCGCGAACATGAACAGCGCGTTGGGATTGTGCAGCAGCACGTTGGTGTCGAGCACGAAATGCTTGATGTGGCCGTTGGTTTCACTCATCGCATAAATCTCGATTGATTTTCAAAAGGGGAAATCCGAAATTCGAAACTCGAATGACGAATCAAATTCGAAGTCTGAAATTCGAATTTCGGATTTCGAATTTTACGGTAGTACCTCACGATGTTGGTAATTGTTTTTTACGCATTCGGACGTCCAAGGCACTTGTTAATAGGGATTGCCGTTGCTCGACGCGGATCTGACGCTGCAAATCGCTGACATGCACC
>JBEKKC010000212.1:0-6238 GCA_050010915.1 Tepidisphaeraceae bacterium
GGCGTGATGCTCTTCATCAGCGCCATCGTGTCCTCGGCGTCCAGGACCTTGGTCTGGAGTTCGCGCAAATGGCCGTGGAGCCGCAACGTCGGCGGCTTTCCCACGGGCAGGTGAAGGTCGGAGGCGTTGCGGCGAACGCAGGTCTCAAGCAAACGGTCAATTTGAAGGGTTGATGCCATGGCTGATTATGCCCATTCGAACTATATCTGAACGACGCCCTCGATCTGGGCGACTTTGACGACCTCCTCGGCCGTGGTGATTCCGGAGAGCACTTTGATCCGGCCGTCGGCCAGGAGGGATTTCATTCCTCCGGCCAGGGCGGCCTTGCGAATCTTGTTGGTTGGCGCACGCTCGAACGCCAGGGTGCGGATTTCGTTGGTCATGTGCATCAGCTCGAAGATTCCGATGCGCCCGCGGAACCCCGTGCTCGTGCAATAATCGCAGCCGCGCGGCTTGTAAATGATCTTTTCCTTGAGATCGTCCGGCCTGATCCCGGCGAGCTTCAGCCACATCGGGTCCGGCTCCTTGTCGGGCTGCTTGCACTTGGGGCAAAGCGCCCGGATGAGACGCTGGCCCATGACCGCCTGAATCGAACTGGCGACCAGGAAGGGCTTGATCCCCATGTCGATCAGGCGCGTGATGGCGCCGGGGGCGTCATTCGTATGAAGCGTGCTGAAAACCAGGTGGCCGGTAAGCGCAGCCTGGACCGCGACTTCGGCGACCTCCTTGTCGCGGATTTCGCCCACCAGGATGATATTGGGCGCCTGGCGCAGCATCGCCCGCAGAATCTTGGCGAAACTCATCCCGATGGCTTCCCGCACCTGGCATTGATTGATCCCGACGAAATTGTACTCCACCGGGTCTTCGGCGGTGATGATTTTTTTGTCGGGGCGGTTGAGTTCGTTCAGGGCGGCGTAAAGCGTCGTCGTCTTGCCCGAGCCGGTCGGGCCCGTGACCAGGAAAATCCCGTTGGGGCGCTTGATGATCTTCTGGAATATCTTGTAATCCTCTTCTTCAAACCCGAGGCTCTGAATGCCGATCCGGACGCTATCCGGACGCAAAATACGCAGCACCACCGATTCACCGTGATACGCCGGCAGCGTGCTGACGCGGAAGTCCACGTTCGATTTGTCGATCGTGAGTTTGATTCGCCCGTCCTGGGGGAGCCGCTTCTCGGCGATGTCGATGCCCGCCATGATTTTCAAACGGCTGATGAGCGGGTTCTTCATGCGGAGCGGAATCCGATCGCGTTCGACGCATTCGCCGTCGATGCGATAGCGCACCCGCACGCGGTCCTTCATGGGTTCGATGTGGATGTCGCTTGCCCGGTTGCGGACGGCCTCGCCGATCATCGCCTGCACCAGCTTGATGATGGGCGCCTGGGTGGGATCGGATTTGTTGTCATCGTCGTTCAGGTTTCCTGAATCCACGTCGATCGAGCGGTCCACCGACCGGTCGAGGGATTTGTCCATCGACTTATCCAGCGAATCGCGCAGCCGGTCGATGGTGCGGTCCATCGTCTTGTCGATCGTGTTGGTGGCGCTGGTGCTGAAAAGCTCGTCGAGGATGGCCTTGATCCGGCCCTTGGGCGCCAGCACAGTGCGGATGTCCTTGTTGAGCCTGAATCGCAGGACTTCCAGCATCTCGAAATCCAGCGGGTCGTGAATCGCCAGGCGCAGCTTGCCGCTCTCCATCCCCAGGGGCAGGATGAGATATTTCCGCATCAGGTCGTCGGGCACCAGGTTCACGGCATTCGGCGGAACGGACCCCTTATCAAGATCGATGTATTCCATGTTGTGCTGCTGGGCCAAAGCCTTGTAGACATTGGTCTCGTTGCACAATTTGAGGTCCATGAGGGCTTCGCCGATACGAAGGCCTTTGGACTTGGCATGTTCCAGGGCCTTGGCCACCTCGCGGGTGGAAATAATGCCCCATTCGATAAGAATCTCGCCTAATTTTTTCTGCTGCTTGGCCATCGGGAGAATCCTTCGCGGGCGACCGCGACAAACATCAGGCGGGCATTAACCGTGGGCCGAGGAACTCGTCTCCTAACCCATCTGTACAGCCGTTACCTATATTACTGCCGAACGTCCAGCGGGGTTCATGTAAATATAGGCAATAGTTTACCGTCAAGGGCGGGGCAGGCTCAAGGGCAAAGATTTAGTGTTTTAGTCCTGGGTTTGCAGGGGGTCGGCCCGCAACGCCGCCAGGCCGGGCGTGTTCTCCAATAACAGTTGCACGTGGGGAAAGGGAATCTCAATATGGGCCGCGTCCAGGGCCTTCTTTGCCTTTTCCAAATACTCGTAAAAAACCGACTTTTCGACGGATTCATCGCGAATCCATAGCCAAAGCATGAGGTTGACGCTGCTATCGGCGCATTGGCTGACAACCACGCTGGGCGGGGGGTCTTTGCAAATGCGTTCGTCGCCATCCACGGTCTCCAATAGCGCCCCGCGGGCCTTGTCGATCGATTCCTTGTAGGCGATGCCAATGGGGATATCGACGCGAATGACCGGGTGTGTGCTGTGATTGGCGACGCGGTTGGCCAGCATGTAGGTGTTGGGCATGACCATGGTCTCGCCGTTCAGGTTCAACATCCGGGTCGAGCGGAAGCTGACGCGCAAGACCTTGCCGAACATGCCGTCGATGATGATCCAGTCTCCGACCTTGAACGGCTTGTCCCAGAAGATGACGACGCCGGCGATGAAATTGGCCAGAGTCTCCTGGGCGGCGAAGCCGATGGCCAAGCCGATGATGGAGACCCCGGTCAGCAATGCCGCGATCTGAACGCCGATCTGATCGCAGGCGATGACCAGTGCGAAGCCCATGATCGACCAGCGGAGCAGAGCGCCCAGCATGTCGCGGATGCTGGAATCGACGTGGGCCTTGGCCATCGAGCCGATGACGATCCGCCGGATCAGGCGATAAATCAGCCAGAAGATGGCGAAGAGGATCAGCGCCGCCAGGAGCTTTGGAATGAACGACAAGGCTCCGAGAACCATGGAGTTGACGGAGGACTGCCAGAATTGGAAATCCAGCATGTCCTTGAGGGTGATGACGCCGCCGTTGAGGACGTTAAGAATGGTTTTCTCGAGCGGACTGACCGCGACCGAGGTGTCCAGCGTCGCGCCGTTCTTGTCCAGCGCGACTATCCGATAGTCGTATTGCGTGGATTTGGCTTCGGCATCCTTGAACTCATTGATCGTGGAAGGGACGGTTTTCAGTGCCCGCCAATCATTGGCCTTGTGGTCCGAGCGTTCGATCCGGAATTCAGCGGCATTGGCCAGATCGCAATTCCATTCCAGATCGACGCCGCCAGTCCGAAGGATTGCGCTCAGTTGGAGATGGGTCGTCGCCGCCACCTGGGTGGAGGGGGGCGGTGCGGGATTGCTGGTGGCGGAAGCCGCCGCTTCCAGCAGCGGCGACTGTGCCCGGAGGAGCGGCGCCGTCAGCGAAAGAGTGAATGCCATCGCCAGCACAAGCGGGATTCCTCCCGCTCGTTTCGAGCGCCAAATCATCAAAACGCCTCCCAGGTAAGTTGCCGATTATCTCAAAATCCGCCGCCAGAACAAGCGGAAACTGCGGTCGGACCGTGCCAGACGTGGGGCAACCGAAGCGTTGGGACGGGGAAATGGGGTGAAGAATCCGCCGGTGCCGGCCCTGAGCCTTCTTGTCTCCAAGTCTGGTTGTCTGTATTAAACACGTTATGTCCAGGCTCAAAGCGCCCCAGCGGCGCGAGCAGTTGATCGGAGTCGCGACGAAGATCTTCGCCAAGTGGGGATATAACGCCGCGACGACCGCCGCCATCGCCGATGCCGCCGGGGTCACCGAGCCGATTCTTTATCGACATTTCGCCAGCAAGGAGGCGATGTTCGTCGCCATCACCCGCGCCATGAGCAAGCAGACCCTTCGCCAGTGGCGCGAGTTGACCGCCAAGGCCCAGACCTCCACGGACAAGATTCGGACCGTCGCCCGCGAGTTTCCCAATCATATCCGCGTCAATGAGGATGCCTATAAGGTCATCCACGGCGCACTGGTCACGAGCCGCGATCGAAAAGTCCGGGCCGTGATGAAGAGGCACTACCTTGAGATCGAGAAGTTCTTCCGCAAGATCGTCGAGGACGGACAGAAAGCCGGGGAATTCAAACGCGACCTGGACTCCAATACGCCGACCTGGCAACTCATCAACACCGGAATCGGGTATTCCATGATCGCGCTGAATCTGCGGCAGTTCGAGCGATTCTCGGTCGAAGAGGCCATCGAGTTCATTCTGCGCGGATTGAAGGGTTGACCCGACGACCGCGCCGCGAGGCGAGAATCATTCCCGGTTGCCCGTTGAGCGTTCAGGTCGAATTCACCGCATACCGTCGGGTCGGCGCCGAGAGAATCTCATCCACCGATTGCTTTGCCTCCGTCAGCGTCGACGTGGTGCAAAGCTGGCTTTTGCCCGGGACACTCACCGTGAACCGCTCGATTTTCTCATCCGTTTGGTCGGTGGCGAACACGTGGTGCACGATTGCGTGCCCGCGATAAATATGGGTCTGCTTCAGAGCCATCGGTCTTCCCTCCAAGTAGGACGAGCGGAGCATCGGCCTGCTGTCGGAAAACCTTGAACGAATCGGCGCTTCAACCAGGCCCGAACGACGATGGATCAGGCCGTTTATCCGGCCGGTGATTCGGATGATCGGCGTGCGGGGGTTGAGCCGTGGGAAAGCCGGGAGGGAAAGGCGCTGAAAGCGGACAAATTGGGAAAGCTGCGTGAAAATGCGGGGTTTTCAGCGTTTATCGTATGTGGCCAGGACCACAAGTTGCTGGCAGAGTTCCTGGGAATGAACAATTACACTCAGGTGTGCAGAGCATTCCAGATTTGCACGCCGATCAGGTAGGTCATCAAGAGCACGTAGACCCGCAGCCCCCAGAGGAGCACAACGGTCCCACGAGTCAACCTGGCTCGCCCAAAGCGACGTTTGGCTGTGGAGAGTTGCTCCGGTTCCAGCACCTCATGCACCCATGTTTCCGCAGGCTTGGGGCGGCTGAGTCGTGGTTGGCGGATTTCTGGGCCATACATCACTTGAGTCATTTTAGTTCTCCTTTTGCGTTTTACGTAAATTCAATGGCCAACGCGTTCCTATGTTGGAAACAGGCTGGGGAACACGGTCGTGATCCCGAAAACCAGCCCGGCCAGGACAAGCAGAACAGTCACGCCGATGCCAAAGAAATTGGCCAGTCGCGTATTGGCGTGTTCGCCCATGATCTGGCGGTCGTTGACCAGCAGGAGCAGGAACACGATGGCTGGCGGCATGGCCAGGGTGGCGATCACGTTCACGATAAGCACGATGAAGACCAGCGGCGCGTTTGGGATAAGTACCAAAGTTGCGGCAATGCCGGCGGCGGCAACCAACACGGCATAAAACGGCCAGCCTTCGCGCAGCGAATTGTTCAAGCTGTGCGGTTTGCCCATGACCTCGCCAAAGGCATAGGCCGACGAGGAGGAAATGGTGATTGCCGCGACCAAGCCGGCTTCAAAGATGCCGATGGCGAACAGCGTTGCTCCAACTTTTCCGACAAACGGCACCAGAGCCTGGGCAAATTCGGCCCCCTGAAAGCTGGAGGCGGCGACATGGTGGGTGAACAACGGAGTCACCGCCAGGACCGTCGCAATGGCGGCAACGGCGGCAAGCACCGCTCCCAGAGCGGTATCGATGCGGCCCTGGCGAATGTCGGCGGTCGTCAATCCCTTATCGACCACCGCGCTTTGCTGGAAGAATAGCATCCAGGGCGTCACGGTGGCGCCGATATCAGCCATGATGAGCAAAACAAATTGCGCGGTGAATCCGCCCGGAAGCGGGCGCCAGGTAAAGAAGGCGTGGAAGACCTGGCTGCTCACGGGATGCACCATGATGGCAACGGGTATAAAGATGAGATTGAAGACCGCGAACCCCATGGTAATGCGTTCCCAGGTCCAATATCGCCGGGTGGCCACCACCGCCACCACGACAAGGAAGGCGCCCAGCACGGCCAGGGCTGGCGGCACACCAAAGAAGCCCAGACCCGCGCGCACGGCGATGAATTCCGTCACCAGCGTCAGCAGGTTTCCAAAAACCAAATCGGCCATGGCGAAAAAGCCCCAGAAGCGGCCGAATCGCGTATAGATCAGTTCCGCATGACCGAGTTTGGTGGCGGCGCCCAACCGCACGGTCATTTCCTGGACGATAAACGCCATGACGAAGGTCAACGC
>JBEKKC010000213.1:0-6226 GCA_050010915.1 Tepidisphaeraceae bacterium
GCGGGGCGGTCTCAATAGCCGACCAGAGCACGTCAAGCAGGTTGCTGAAGCTTCACTCAAACGCCTCAAGACCGACGTCATCGATCTCTTTTACCAGCACCGTGTTGACCCAAATGTCCCGATCGAGGATGTCGCGGGCGCAGTAAAGGACTTGTTAAGGGCCGGCAAGGTCAAGCACTTCGGCCTTTCTGAGGCCGCAGCAAAGACCATTCGTCGCGCCCATGCTATCCAGCCGCTGACCGCAGTTCAGAGCGAGTATTCGATATGGACGAGAGACCCCGAACCAGAGGTGCTTCCAACCTGCGCGGAATTGGGGGTCGGTTTTGTTCCCTGGAGCCCTCTCGGACAAGGATTTTTGACGGGGAAGATCAATGCCTCAACGAAGTTCGAAACCACAGACTTCCGAGCAGCATTTCCTCGATTCACCGAAGAAGCTCGTAATGCAAACCTGGCAGTGGTGGATCTACTAAGGCAGATTGCCCAACGAAGAAATGCCACCTCCGCACAAGTCGCACTGGCGTGGCTGCTGGCCCAGAAATCCTGGATTGTTCCGATTCCCGGAACGACCAAGATTCATCGACTGGAGGAGAACATCGGGTCTGCCTCGCTCCAACTGACGCGGGAAGATATTGATGAAATCAATAGCGCAGCTTCGAAGACCCCGATCCTGGGCGAGCGCCTTCCAGAATCCATCCTGAAAATGTCTTACCGCTGAAGGAGCAAAAATCCATGAACAAAAGTGACCGCACATTTTTTATCGGACTCTGCGTGGTTGGAGCCATCCTCTTAACTTCAGCAAGGGCACAAGATGCCAGCAAAAGCACCGCTACAGCGATGCCGACGGTTGTTAATCTCTGGTCCGGGGTTGCCCCCGGCTCCGAAGAATGGAAACAGACGGAGACCGTTCTTGGTTCCGGCAATGACCGCCGCATTGTCAACGTGGCCACGCCCACGCTGACCGTCTACCGCCCTGCCGCGTCCAAAGCAAACGGCACAGCCGTTATTATCGCCCCCGGAGGCGGCTTCGTCGCTCTGTCAATTGATTCGGAAGGGAATGACGTCGCGAAATGGCTGGTGGATCGAGGCTTTGTGGCCATCGTTTTGAAGTATCGGACGGTGCAGCTCGATGGCCAGGATGCCGCGCAACTGAACCAGTCCGCCGGCGCGCGCTTCGGGTCTCAACTTCAAAACCTCGCTTTGATCGACGAGGACGGTAAGTACGGCATTGCCGATGGCATCCAGGCCGTCAAAGTCACGCGCGCGCACGCCGCCGAATGGGGCGTCTCTGCGGATCGCATCGTTTTTACCGGATTCTCCGCCGGAGGGATGATCACTGCTTATGCGGCCATACAACCCGATGCGCGCCCGAATTACGCGGCTCCGATTTACGGTGCCCCAATCGCATCCGTCCCGCCGATACCGCAAGGTTTACCGCCTTTCTTCATCGCGATGGCGCAAGACGACAACCTCGCCGGCCGTTACATCGTCCGCTTCTATGATGCACTCAAGGCGGCCGGATATCGCCCGGAATTCCACGGATCTAGTTCGGGGGGTCATGGCTGGGGCATGCGAAAACAGGGGCGATCGAGCGATCACTGGATCGACGAATTCTACTACTGGCTGGAGGCGCAAGGGCTGACGCGTCCGCCAAGTAACCCGTAGCCTCAGCCCGATGCTCCAGGGTGAACATCTCCGGTCAGTATTCGGTGTCAAACAATTTCACCGCTTTCTTTCCGTCGCTGCCCATAGCCAGATGATGTCGCCCGGCCGAATTTCCTGGATCGGCGCGCCCCAGCGTTGCGCGGACGGTCAGACGCTTGATTTCGGTTTGGTGAGGGCGATGACCAAGACGGACCAAGCGACCAGGGCAAAGCTGAGAATGGGAATGATCCAGATTGGCTGGAGATCGTGCGCTTCGGCCGCGGTGACGCCATACGCGGATGCCACCCACACGTCCATGCGCAGATTCAATATGGCCAGCATCAACAGGCCGAAAAGAGACACGTCGCGGCCGAGTGCCGGTGCGATGGTGGCGGCGGAATGTCCGCGCAATCGGAAGAAAGACCAAAAGGCCAGCATCAGCATCGTCCCGGCGGCAATGCCAGTCGCGAGGAGATCGTGAAGGCTCCACGTCAGATGGATGAACCATGAAAACATCAGGTAACTGCCAGCCACGACCGCTGCCAGGGTGCCGGTTTTCAACGGTGTCGCGGGCGGCGGCGAAATTTCGCCGGCGGAGATGCGCGCCCAATCGTGGTCGCCACCGCCGACCAGCGGCAACGCCTGCGCCCGGGCATCCGCCATATAGCGGGCGATGTTCAGCCAGTTCTCAAAGAACCAGACCACCGAGACGGCAAAGGAGATGGCCTCGCCCTTGCGCCAGAATGAAACCGCCAGCAACGCCTGGAACGCCAGTTGCCCAAGCGTGCCGCCATACGTCTCCAGGCGCTGACTGAACAACCCGGCGACGTTTCGGTGGCCGCCTCGGAGCAGCCGGTGTTGGGGCATCTGGATTCTTAATCCATGCAAAAACTATCACTAAACCGCCATTAAAAGTCAATGGGAAAGGCTCTACGAGGTAAAAAATGGAGCGAGCGAAGGGATTCGAATCATGGAATTATTGTCGCATCGTGTCGCATCCTGCTCCATTGCAACGTGTTATGTCGCCACCAAAATTTGGCTTTGCGACACAAAACGTCATAATGCGACAGAAATTCATCATTAAATGTCATTAAAAATCAACGCTGTTGGGTGGGCTTCCCCGCAGTGCCGAGAATCAAAGCGGATCCAACCTTGGAGGTGGTGCGGTGGGAATCGTAATCCTCGCCCCCGTTCGTCGGAGCGGATCGATCCCAGGGAAATGGCACAGATTGCCATTTTGCACTTTGGCATCAGATTGTTCGGGCGGTTCTCCGCTGAATTCAACTTCTAACCGCGGGACCGGGCGCGCTTATCGATGGCGATGTACCTATCGTATGTCGCATCCGGCAAGATCAGCTTGCATTGGACCTCTGCGATCACTGGCAGCAAACTCTCGACGGTGGCAAGTTCCAAGGTCCACGCAAAAACAGAGCCGTATCGCGGGCAAAACGACCGAACGATCCGACGGAAATTGTAGGTGCAACGTTCCGAGGGATCGATTCGAGCCGGAGCTGCCAGTGCGTTCGTGAACGGCATGAACGGTTTCTTGTCAGATTCTCGGCCGAGAATCCACGCGAGTTGCCAACTGTGAGTTATGTCGAGTTGTTGACTGCTTGGTTGCACGACAGCGCAGGCCATTCCCTGCGTCGAAAATCCCAATTCCGTGGCCAATGACAGGAGATCACCGAATGACGCATCAGCTACGACCAAAGGCGGCAAGAGCAGGCACACAAATGCGTCGGCTGCGAGCATCGGCATGGCGTCATCTGTGGCCCTCTTCATCACCCGGAGCGCCAGTTTGCAGGCGTCGGGCAGCAGTCCAATGGGATTCTGCGATCCCCAATCCGATGGACACAATAGTAGATTGACATCGGTCACTGGATGTTGTTGTTCTCGTGGGCTCTTGGGCATGATCAAATGCCGCACCTTGGTCTGCGATCTTCGTGGAGACGTCCGCCGACAAGAACGAGATTTTACCCGACGGAAGCCTCTGTCCTCGCCTCTAACCACTCTTGAGAATTCTTCAGTTCTATTTGGGTTGGCTGCGCAAGAGAGAGCGTACGACATCGTTCTTTTATTTACGCGGCACAACTCCGAAAGGCGTCCAACCAGGGATGGGCGCTTGCCGATGGTCTGGCCTGCGAACAGCAGCCTTTTCAGGGCGCCACAATCGCCTGAGGACTCCCATGCCGCGCGAAGTCCCACGGCGGCGCGCCTCGCGGGGTGTTTCAAAGTCGCAACATTAGCCTCTAAATATCGAACCAACGCTTCGCTTTCGTCGATGGGATCGACGGGGATTGCTGTAGCGGGGTGGGTCAACTCGGTGTGGAGCGTCAGTCGGAGACGACCATCAAGGAGCTGATCGCCGACATAAATCAACGGCCTCAGCAATCCCGGTGACTTACCGGGAGATTTCAACTCCTCTTCCATTGCTGCCATAGCATTCTCGATTTCTTCTAACCCCGGGGGGGGCATCGTTCTGGCCAACGGGTGCAGCTTCACCGCAAACCACTCCTCAAAACGTTCGAAATCCTCCGCTGCCGCGGAAAGGGGGCGATGCCTCAATAACAGAGGCAGGAGCTTCTTATGGCCAGCATTCATGTGCAAACAATAATACATCATAAATAGTTGTCCAACAAAATGATACAACTATAAGTGCAAAAGCAGTTTTGAAAAAGCCCGCCGAGAATTCAGATATATCTGATTTTCTCCGCATGGCCGCTGGTCGGAAGAATAGTTGTAAATATCTTAGAGTGAGCAACTTGCGACTTCATTTCAGTATTGAATGTACCAGACGGCATCCCAAGCCAGCCACATCCTCAGACTCCGTTGACGGCCATTTGCAATGGCCGACATCATATCCATGAAGAACCAGCTAATGCCAGCGGCAGGCAATGGGACAGATCGCCTGACCAAGCGGGAAGTAGCAGCGATGTTGCGCCTGTCGCCCAAAACGATAGAGCGGCGGATGCGCTGTCGCCAGATCGGCTACGAGAAGGACGGACGCTTGGTGTATTTCTCGGCCGCCAACGTCGCCGACTACAGGTCCTCGCGGAGAATTCGTGCTTGTGGCGTAGCAGCTCGATAATACCATGAAGGCCAGCGAAAGAGTATTAATACTAGGCAGACGCGAAGGACCGCCCGGTTTTCAACAAATCCGCACAGGGTTGGGCAAGATCGCCAGATCACTGCGCGGAAGGAACCGAGCGGTGTTTCTCCTCCAATTAGCGTTTTCCGTCCTCCTGCACATCGCGAAGCTGGTTTTGAAGGCCGACCGACGAAATGAACAGAGAAACAAGCGCAGCCAAAAGGACCCAAAACACGCCGCTATCGCAAACCTGCACAAATGGCTCCATCGGACATATCCCACTTTGCCCGGGCGACGTTGCTTGGACACCTGGGAGGAAACCACGACCGCCGCTCTGGCCAGATCTAAGGGTATGGCCGTTTCCCGTGGTTGGCGGCGCGACAAACAACCGAAACTGTCGCTGGACGAGTCGAGGAAAGTGACGTGGGGGCAACTCCGAAAAATTGTGCGCGACTTCGAGTACATGAAAAACCTCCGGGAGGAGTTGTTTTCGCCGTCAACAAAGTCCGGTGAAGGATTCCCGCAGAACGGCGTCGAAGAGGACGACGCGAATCTCCTTGACCGAATGTTGGCCTTCTTGGCGAACCGCAACTCGCTCTCGGACCACGAGGTCCCTAAGGTCCGCCAAATCGTGGCGGCGGCCAACAGAGCACTCGCATTAGTACGTGATGCAGCGAGACCACAAGAGCACCAGAAGAATTTCCGCCGAGAACCCGCGGCTCGGCGGATGCAGAGTAAAACAACAAAAAAGGAAAGGCAAAAAGCATGAAACTAACAGCAGAAGAAATCGCGCGCCGCCAGATGCTTCACCGTCTCGGCGAGCCTGTTAATAAAACAGAAAAACACAACCGTGAAACCTGGAAGGGCTGGCAGGGTCTGGGCTCGCTCATGATCTATCAGGAGAAAGTCAAAGACCCCAAGTTGATATTAAAGATCGCAATTCAGGTGGCGCCTCCGCCGCCGTTCGACATCTCCGGTATCGACCTCACCAGGTCCTTCGTGTCGGACCCCAACACTATTATCGACTCCCGCAAACTCGTGTTGAACAAATGGCGGCAAGCCGTCAAAGAACTGGCAGAAGCGGGCATTGTGCCGCAGGAACTTTATGACGAAGTGCCCAAGCACGATCCCAAAAAAAACCTTCGTGCCATCACCTCCGTCATCTATGGAGAGCTCGGCAAGCACAAACAGGGGGATCCTGATATGGTGGAGACTGCGGCCAAGGCATGTGTGAAAATCGGCGACCCGTATTTCGCCGCGCTCCCCCCGAAAGCAAAGGAGGGCATCCTGTTGGGTGCGCTGGTCCACCCGCTCTCGAGGAAGTCCGTCCACAACCACGCGGACAATGACCCGCCTGTAGCATGAGCCACCGTTACTTCATCCGTTTGCCCAAGGACCTGGCACATCTGCCAAGTACCAATAATGAACGGCGTCCCAACGCCTGGTTCCGAGAGGTGGTGGTCGAAGCGGCGTATGCTATCTCCGACCGCGTCGATG
>JBEKKC010000214.1:0-6083 GCA_050010915.1 Tepidisphaeraceae bacterium
GAAGTTGCGCGAAGAAAAAAACAAGATTTGATTTTGACCTTCGCGCAACTTCGCGTCCTTCGCGCCTTCGCGGTAAAATTCTTTGGGTTGCGGGCAGAGCTCGCGCTGGGCGTAACTTCGCTCCTTCGCTGCTTCGCGGTAAATCTTTTTCCGAGAAGCGCCAGAAAACCGGACGGGGCGGGTTCAACTCATTGGGCGGCGACCGTGATTCTCGCGTCGCCGGGGAACGCATCGCGATAGTGGAGAAGCAAACTGCGCTTCGGGCGCGGGCCGGCCGGGGGCGGCATCAATTCTTCCAGCACCGCCGGCGTACGCGGATGCTTCGTCCATTCGGGAATTTCGATCTTCCGCGGACTGTCGTCGGAATATCGCTGCATCCGGCGGACGGCTGCGATCTGATCGGCCAGCGCCGTTCCATAATTCTCGCTGCGCATTCCGCCATTGTGGTGAATCGTGCCAGCGATGATCGCCAGGCTCACGAGCAATGCCGTGGCATACAAACCAAGCAATGCCCAAAGCCAAACCGCCGATCCAGTCCATCTTTTCGCCGAGTCGATTGCCAGAAATGCGAATGCCGCGAACTCGATCCACGCCGCGTTGAAATAGTGCGGCCCCTCGTACACGTGGAGCGGGCCGTACAACGCGCATTGAAAAATCACCGCCGCCCACGTGACGGCGAAAACATGATCGATAGCCGACGCCTTGGGGCATCTGCGAACGACTCGCCACGCCCGCGGGATCGCCACGATCATCCCCGCCCACGCCGCCGGATACGCCAGCATGGTGATGCACTGCGCCGCCCGCAAAATTCCCGGCTCGCCGTTTTGCCAGCCGTCCCCGAGAACGTTTTCCAATCCCGCCGTGCCGAGATGGTGCGCGCCGAGCAGGGGGTAGAACCATCCCAGCCACCGCGACGTTCCGCCGGGAACGCTCGGCGCGTAGTTGTGCAGGAGGAAGCTCCAATATGGCCAGGAGATGGCGACCAGAGCCGCGATGATGGCCGCGATGCTCCATTTGCATCGCCAGAGCGATCGGAATTCGACGAGGGCCAAATGAACGGCGATTGCCGCCACCAATGGGATCGCCATGAAATGAACCAGCAGGAGAAGTCCGCCGCACAGAACGGCCAGCCGCAGCGGCCATGGCCTCCGAGTCAGCAGGAAGTCGGCATACGCCGCCAGCGTCATCGCCGACAGGGGGACGCAAAGGCTGTTGTCCCAAAGCTGCCGGGCATAGAGCCAAATCCACGGCGAGAGCATGGCGCAAACGGCCAGCCAGCCCGAGAATCGCAAAGTTCTGCAAAGCCAGGCGAGCGCCACGGCATTGATCGCCGCCGCGCCGCCCGCGCGGATCGCCAGCATCAACACCGGATCGTGCGTAAAACCAAGGAATATCTGGTCGATCCACACCCCCAGCGGGCCATACCGGGCCCCCCGCGTTCCCAGCAGTCCGTAAGCCGCCGGCGTGAACGGCAACCTGATTCTCCAGACAAGACACGGTGCCGCATTTTGATGGATGGCCATATCCATCATGAGCGGCTCATCGTAAATCCACGGCCCATCCCCCGGCCAAAACGTCGTACCCGCCACGATCGCCGCCAGGGCGATCGCCGGCCAATTCAAGCGCGATATGGGTCCAATGAAACCGTTCAGACTCGGGGAAATTCTATCGCCACGAAAGATTCGTTGAAGGGCTGGAGCGAAAATCTCCAGATGCTACAATTGGCCGGGACGCGAGGCGCTTGATGAGGCGAGGTGCTTGATGCGGGATTCCAAAAACAAGGGTGCAAAACAGTCTGGTTATTCCCGTCGGCGATTTTTGCAAGGGGTGGGTGTTGCCGGCGTCGGCGCTTTGGTGGCCGAGCATCCGTTGCTGCGCGCCGCCGAAACGCCGCCGCCGTTGCCGGATGCGACCGACCGGCCGATCAGCGGCAACGTTGACATCGTTCTGAACGTCAACGGCCAGCCCCGCAAGGTCACCGTCGAGCCGCGCACGACGCTTCTGAACGCCCTTCGCAACAACATGGACCCGCCGATCACCGGCCCCAAGCTCGTCTGCGACATGGGCACCTGCGGCGGATGCACTGTCCTTCTGGATGACAAGCCCGTGTACGGGTGCCTCCAGTTGGCGATCGACGTCGTGGGAAGAAAGATCACGACCGTCGAGGGCATCGGCACGCCCGAGCGACTCAGCCCGGTCCAGGCGGCGTTTGGAGAACACGATGCCATGATGTGCGGCTTCTGCACGGACGGATTCGTGACCTCCATCACCGGGTTGCTCAACGCCAACCCCAATCCAACCGAGCAGGAAGTCCGCGAGGCCTGCAAGGGGAACTTCTGCCGTTGCGGCACGTATCCCCGGATTTTCCAGGCCGCACTGGAAGCCGCCAAGGCGAGATAGGGAGAACGAAATGGCCGCGACCAAACCATCCCCCACGACCAAGCCGGCGCCCCCGGCGCCCCTCTCCTGGGGTCCCAACGACAAACATCGTTTGCTGAACACGCGCCTGCCGCGAGTGGATTTTCCGTACAAGACCACCGGCACGGCGATTTATTCGCACGACGTGAAGGTCCCGGGAATGCTGCATGGCCGCATTCTCCGCTCGCCCTACGCCCACGCCCGGATCACGTCGTTGGATTTGTCGCCCGCGCTGAAGATTCCCGGCGTGAAGGCGGCCGTGGCGCAGGTGAACGTCGGCGGAACGCTGCGTTTTGAAGGCGATCCGATCGCCGCCGTCGCCGCCGCCACCGCCGAAATCGCCGACGACGCCGTTCACGCCATCGACGTGAAATACGACGTGCTTCCCCACGCCGTGACCGCCGAGGATGCCATCAAGCCCGACGCCCCGCCCGTCTATCCGAATGACCAGGCCGTTGAAAATAACGTCCGCCATGCCAACGCCAGGGGAGACGCCGATACCGTCGCCGATGCGCTCAGTTCGGCGGACGTCGTCGTCGAGGCGGAATACCGCACGCCGATATTGCACCACTGTTGCCTGGAAACGCACGTGGTTGTCGTGGACTACAGCGGCGGCGACACCGCCACGGTCTACTGTTCCACCCAGGGTACGTTTTCGATCGTCCCCGACGCGGCGGATTCGCTGGGGCTCAAGGCGAGCAACGTCACCGGCATCGTCCGACACATGGGCGGTGGATTCGGCTCCAAGGGCGGCATCGGCATCGAAGGCCGGTTGGCATGCGACTTGTCCAAGCAGGCGGGGGCCCCGGTCAAGATGGCCCTGGTGAGGCGCGATGAATTTGTGATGGCGGGCAACGGCCCAGGGTCCTTGCAGAAATTCCGTGCCGGCGCGACCAAGGATGGCAAATTGACCGCCGTGCACGTCGAGCAATACGCCCTGGGTGGACTGGGAAGAGGGAGCCTCGCCGGCCAACCTTACGTTTATCACGCCGGAGTCGTTTACCGCTCCGCCGGCTCGATCCACACCAACGAGGATTCCTCGCGGCCCCTTCGTGCTCCCGGCCATCCCCCGGCTTGCTTCGCCATGGAATCGCTCATGGACGAGTTGGCTGACAAGCTCAACATGGACCCGCTCGAATTCCGCAAAAGAAACCTCACCGACGACGCCCATCTCCGTCAACTCGATCGCGGCGCCAAGGAGATGGGCTGGATTCGCCGAAGCCAGACGCCCGGCGCGACGCCCGGTCCCGTGAAGCGCGGCTTCGGCTGCGCCTGCGGCGTTTGGGGCGGCGGCGGGGGGCCTCAGTGCGTCGTCGATCTCAAGATCGCCCAGGACGGCGCCGTCAACGTTTCCAGCGGCTCCCAGGACCTCGGCACCGGAACCCGCACCTACATGGTCGCCGTCGTTGCCGAGGAACTCGGCCTGGCGATGAGCGACGTCAAGGAAAACATCGGCGATACCCGGCTCGGCAACGCGAATTTCTCCGGCGGTTCGACGACCGCCGGTTCGCTTTCGCCCGCCGTCAAGGTCGCCGCCATGAACGCCAAGTCCGAAGTCGCCAAGCTCGTCGCCCCGCTCCTGGGTGCACAGCCCTCCGACGTCGTTTTCGCCGATCGAAAGGTGAGCGCCAACGGCAAAGCCCTTGATTGGAACCAGGCCTGCGCCGCATTACCCGCCGCCGGCATCGCCGTCCGCGGCGAATGGAAGCCCGGCCTCTCCGCCGGCGGAGCGCACGGAGCATGTTTTGCCGAGGTCGAGGTCGATACCGAAACCGGGCACGTTCAGGTCGTCCGCATGATTGGCGTCCAGGATTGCGGGTTGCCCCTCAACCGCCTGGCCGTCGAAAGCCAGATCAACGGCGGAATGGTTCAGGGCATTGGAATGGCGCTGCTGGAGGGCCGCGTCATGGATGCCAAGCTCGGCGTCATGGTCAATTCCAGCTTCATGGATTACAAAATTCCCGGCTGCCTGGAAATACCCGACGAAATGCTGCCCCTCATCGATGACGACGATCCCCGGCAGCAAGTCGTGGGCGTCGGCGAGCCTCCCTCCATCCCGCCCGCCGCCGCCATCGCCAACGCCGTCTTCAACGCCTGCGGCGTGCGCGTCCGGCAATTGCCCATCACGCCCGACAAGATTCTCATGGGCCTAGGTGAGAAAGTGTGACGGTTATGAAGCAATTCGAATGGGCCAACGCCACCAGCGTGCAATCGGCCGTGAAACTCCTGGCCGAGGTTTCCGCCGCCGACGAGAGCGAATCGGCTCGTCCGATGTCCGGCGGCCAGGATTTGCTCACGACCATGAAAGAGCGAATCCTGGTTCCCAAACGGGTCGTCAATCTCAAAACCATCCAGGGCCTTGACGGCATCGACGGCGACGCCTCGACGGGTTTGAAAATCGGCGCGCTCGCCAGGCTCGCCGAAATCGAAACGCATCCCGAGATCACCAAAGACTTCCCCGGTCTCGCGCAGGCCGCCCACTCCATCGCCACCGTCCAACTGCGCAACGTGGCCACCCTCGGCGGAAATCTCTGCCAGCGGCCCCGATGCTGGTACTTCCGCCTTCCTCACGTCGTCTGCCTCAAAAAAGGCGGAGATACCTGCTACTCCGAAAAGGGCGAAAATAAATACAACGCCATCCTCGGCGGCGGGCCGTCGTTCATCGTCCATCCATCCGATCTGGCCACGATGCTCACCGCCCTCGACGCGACCATCACCATCAACGGCCCCAAAGGCCCACGCGACGTGCCCATCGGAAAATTCTTCACCCTGCCCAGCGACAACGCGTCCGTGGAAAATGTGCTGGAAGATGCCGAAATCGTCACGCAGGTTCAAATCCCCGCCACCGCGTTCGCCGCGCATTCGACGTATGTGAAGTTCAAGGAACGTTCATCGCTGGACTTCGCCATGGTAGCCGCGGCCGCGGCGGTTGAGCTGGCTCCGGACCAGACCGTCCGGCAGGTCCGCCTGGTCCTGGGCGCCGTCGCGCCGGTTCCCTGGCGGGTTCCCAAGGCCGAGGCCGCCCTCATCGGCAAGCCGCTCAACGACGACACCATCAAGGCCGCCGCTGAGCTTGCCCTCGACGGCGCAAAACCCCTTGAACACAACGCCTATAAGATCCCGTTGGCCAAGACCCTTGTGCGCCGGGCGCTGAACAGCCTCAAGACCGCCTGATCCGGCCGTGGAGAATGCCATGAACCAGCCAACCGAACCGCTTCCCGTCATGCAAACCCCGTTTTGCGGGCATTTACGCTCCAAAAAGTTCTTCCTGTCCGACCAGATCGCCGCCGCCGCCGAGGATTATTTGGACGCCAGCGGCCATTGCTGGTGCTATCATACTCAGCAGGTGGTCGGGCCTGACGGCGAGATCGTGATGCCCGAACGTTGCGTCCCCGGCCGCTCCTGCTATCGCTCGGCCCTGGATAAAATCCGAAATCCGTAATCCGAATGACGAATCAAACCCGAATGACGAAATCCGAAGGAACTTTTGCGCTGTTTCGCGCCTATCATTCGTCATTCGGATTTCGGATTTGATTCGTCATTCGGATTTCCCTGGTGGCCCGTGATAATTGAAATGCCGCCTTTGATCGGTTGAGATAGAGGGTGTTGCGGCGATGGATCGCCGTCGTGTGGGCTTTAACGGGAGCCAAGTCATGGACGACCTA
>JBEKKC010000215.1:0-9668 GCA_050010915.1 Tepidisphaeraceae bacterium
GATGTACAAGACGACTACGAAAACGACGCGAGCCGAGTAACAGTCCCCCAACGGCGACTGCTTCCGCTCTCGTGGTTTTTGGCGGTTTGCTCTTAAAATCGGCCGGTGTTCCGTGGCTGATTTTGTTTTGGAGAATGTCATGTCCGTAAACGTGGCCATCGTCGGCGCAACCGGCGCGGTGGGACAGGAGCTTTTGAATATCCTGGCCGAGCGGAAATTCCCCATCAAGAATTTATTGCTCCTGGCCAGTGCCCGCAGCGCGGGCAAGAAAATCGAATTCGGCGGCAAGACGCACACAGTCCAGGAACTGAGCAAAGACGTCTTTACGGGTGTGAATATCGCGTTTTTCTGCGCCGGCGGAGGGGTCAGCCGGGAGTTCGCCCCGGCCGCGGTCGCCATGGGAGCCGTGGTCATCGATAAAAGTTCGGCGTTCCGGATGAAGCAGAGCGTGCCGCTGGTCGTTCCGGAGGTGAACCCGGAGCAGATCGCCAAGCACAACGGCCTGATCGCAAACCCCAATTGCAGCACGATCGTCATGAATGTGCCGGTCTGGCCGCTGCATAGAGCCAATCGCGTGCGGCGGATCATTATGAGCACCTACCAGGCCGTGAGCGGCGCCGGGGTCGGCGGGTTGCAGGAGCTTGAACGGCAGACCAAGGCTTACGCAAGCGGCGGCCCCATCGAGCGCCTCCAGTTTCAGCATCAGATTGTGAGCAACGTCTTCAGCCACGACTCCAAGATCGCCGACAACGGCTACAACGAAGAGGAAAACAAGATGGTGAACGAAACGCGGAAAATCTTCGGCGATCCGCGGATCATGATCTCGGCGACGTGCATCCGCGTGCCGATCCCGCGCGCTCATAGCGAGTCGATCAACCTGGAATTCGACCGGCCCATCACTCCGGAGGAAGTCCGGCAGATTCTATCGCGCGCGCCGGGCGTAAAGATCGTGGACGACCGGGAGAAGAATCATTTCCCAATGCCCCTGGAAGCCAGCGGGCAGGACGACGTTCTGGTCGGCCGCATCCGCCAGGACATCAGCCGCGACGACGGCCGGGGAATCGAGTTGTTCGTCAGCGGCGACCAGGTCCGCAAAGGCGCCGCCACCAACGCCGTGCAAATTGCGGAGAAATTGATCTGAGGACATCGTCGGACGGAAGGTTCCCTCGACGGGTTATTTCGGGGCGGATAAGCTATCCATTGATGGAATTGACCACATCCAATACTACGTCAGACAGCCTGCTCCTGCAGGAGGTGGTGAGGCGCATTCTCGCGGCGAAGCGCCCCGCAGCGATCGTGTTATTCGGCTCGCGCGCCCGCGGGCAGGCACATGCCCGAAGCGATCTGGACATATTGATTGTCGAGCGGGAGAGCCCGTTGCCTCGGCATCAACGTGCCGGCGTTTATCGGATGGCCCTGCTGGGGATCGATTGCGATATCGACATTGTCGTCTACACGCCGCAGGAAATCGAAGATTGGGCAGCCGTGCCCAACGCGTTCGTCACAACCGCATTGCGCGAAGGCAAGGTTCTTTATGAAGACGGTCGCGGACTTGGTCAGAGGCTGGCTAGCCAAGGGTGACAGCGACCTGGCTGATACGCATCCCGCTCCCCCCGCACTTTGATGAAGATCGTCCACATCATCACCCGCTTGATCATCGGGGGCGCGCAGGAGAATACGCTGCTCTCCTGCCAGGGCCAGCATGATCTGGGACATGACGTGACGCTGATCGCCGGGCCGGCCATCGGGCCGGAAGGGTCGCTCCTGGAACGGGCGCAGAGCCAGGGCTATCGCGTCATCGTCGTTGACGAGATGCGCCGGGCGATCCATCCCATCCGGGATTTTCGCACCTACCGCCATCTCGTCCGCCTCCTGGGAGAAATCAATCCGGACATCGTCCACACCCATTCCAGCAAGGCCGGCATCCTCGGCCGACGCGCGGCCCATCGAGCGAAAAATCCCGCCGTCGTTCACACGATCCACGGCCTGGCGTTCACCGCATCGACGAATCCGGCGATCAATTGGATTTACAAAATGCTCGAAAAACGCGCCGCGCCGCTAACGACGCGAATCGTTTGCGTGGCCGATGCCATGCGCGAGCAATCGCTGGCGGCCGGCATCGGCCGCCCCGAGCAATACGTCACCATCTACAGCGGCATGGAAACCGAGCCGTTTCTCAATCCCCCGACGCCACGAGAGCAGGTCCGATCCTCATTGGGCATTACGAATGAAAACATCGTCGTCGGAACCATCGCCAGATTATTCGATCTGAAGGGCCACGACGACCTTCTGCAAATCGCGCCGCAGTTATGCGGCCAATTCCCAAACCTGCGATTCCTTTGGGTGGGCGACGGCCTGTTGCGCCCGCGGCTCGAGGCGGAAATGAATCGCCTGGGACTGCGCGATCGTTTCATTCTCACCGGAATGGTTCCCCCGCAGCGCGTGCCGAAATTGACCGCGGCCATGGACCTTCTGGTTCATCCTTCCCGGCGGGAAGGGCTGGCCCGCGCCCTTCCACAGGCGGGATTGGCCGGAATCCCCGCCATCGCCTACGACATCGACGGCAACCGCGAAGGCATCCGCGACGCCGTCACCGGCATGGTCCTTCCGCCGTTCGACGTGGCAAAATTATCCGACGCGATTGCCACGCTCGCCAAGGACGAATCGCTGCGAAGACGCATGGGACAGGCCGGACGCCAATTCGCCCTTGCCAGATTTGATGCCAAGGTGATGGTCCAAGCCCTCGATCGGCTGTATGGGGAAATCCGAAATCCGAAATCCGAATGACGAATCAAATTCGAATGACGAAATCCGAAACGGTGTCCTGTTTCGTCATTCGGACTTCGGATTTGATTCGTCATTCGGATTTCGGATTTCGGATTTGGGGGTTTCGGATTTCCGGCTAAAATACCGGCCATGGCATCGTATCTCGTCATCGGCCCTCATCCCGACGATCAGGAGCTCGGCATGGGCGGCACGATCGCCCGGCTCATCGAGCAGGGTCATCGCGTGCATCTGGTGGACATGACCAATGGCGAGCCGACGCCGCTCGGTTCGCCGGAGATTCGCCAACGCGAATCCACCGCCGCCGCCAAAATCCTCGGCGTCCAGCGAACGCAACTCGGTCTGATCAATCGCGAGGTGACTCACGATCTGCCCAGCCGGCACAAGCTGGCGGCCGTGATCCGCGTTCATCGGCCCGACGTGCTTTTTCTGCCGTATCCGCTGGATGCCCATCCCGATCACGTCGCGGTCACGCGCATCGGCGAGGACGCCCGCTTCGACGCCAAGCTCACCCACAGCGACATACCCGGCCAGCCTTGCTATCCCAAGCGAATCCTCTATTACTTCTGCACGCATTTGCGCATGTCCTTTCAGCCGACGTTCTGCATCGACGTGAGCGCCCAGATCGAGAAGAAAATGGCCGCCGTCCTTGCCTATGAATCGCAGTTCGTCTTGAACCACAGTCCCGTGCCGGAGATGGTCAAGACCCTGACCGCCTACTTCGGCAGCCGCATCGGCGTCGCCCATGCCGAGCCGTTCTTCAGCCATGAAACGCTGGGATTGAACGGGTTGGATCAGTTGACGTAACAGTGCCCAGCGCGAGCTCTGCCCCCAACCCAAAGAATTTTACCGCGAAGGCGCGAAGGACGCGAAGTTGCGCGAAGGTCAAAATCAAATCTTGCATTTTCCTTCGCGCAACTTCGCGTCCTTCGCGCCTTCGCGGTAGCGCATTTGAAGATGGGCCACCGCCCGCCTCACGGTTCCGGCGCGGCAACTGCGCGAATGACCGATTTCAGATTGACGTTCGTCGTCGGCGTTTTCAAATCCACGCTGACGTGAATGGGCCGCTGTTTTCCGGGGAGATCCTCATCGATCGGCGTCGAACTGATATTCAAGTCTCCGCTAAATGTCGCAAGGTCGATCCGAACGGCTTGATTGTCCTGCCAGACCAGCAATTGAGTGGGCGAAGTCTGCTTCCATTTCCCAAACGTGATGAATTGTATGCCGAAGGAGGCGGGGGCGGAGAAACGGCATTCATCCTCGATGGTCAGGCTGCCGCCGTCGCCGCGGTCGTAGGTGAACGTGCGCTGAAGGCGGGTCAATTGCGGAACCGCGTAGGCGCTGGTGAGATCCATCGTCAGCGCGTCGGTGGAATCATTGAAATCGCGATGGAGAATTTTCACCGCGGCCATCGACGTGCTGAGCTGGAGTTGTCCCGCGACCAGCGGAACGTTGTGGCCGAACGAATTGATCACCTTGGACTCGTATCGGTCCTTGCTGAAGGTGCGGGCGGTGTAGACTTCCCCGCCGGGATCGACCAGCAAGGAGGTTTTTCCGACGACCAGGACAAACGATCCCAGGTCGCAATGTCCGTGGCTGACGCCGTTGCGGCCGCCTTTGATGGAGACGGCCAGAATCGTGCCGCTGTTTGGCGCCGGCCGGCACGTCAGCACCTGCGCATCGCCAAACCAGTCGCGCAGCGCGGCGGCCTGGGGCGCAACCGCGGGCATTCCCGTTGCCGAGTTGGGGCACGACATCATCAACGTTTCGCCCAGACTGCCCGCGAGGCTCGCATCGGGCGGGGCGATCGCGCCAGGCAGTTGGAAGCGGCGATCGACGAAATCGACGAGGGCCGGCGTTGGCCGTGCATCGAGATGAACGTCGCCATACGCGGGGTAAACGTCGCCCGCGATCGCGAGCTTGCGGGGAAAATCGGCGATGGCCTTGACCTTGTCGCGGTTGAAGCAATCCACCCGGCCCGCCGTGGCCTGGTAAAGCAATTCGCAAAGGCGGGCGTAATTTCCGAACCCGTAATTCCAATATCCCAGTCCTTCAACGCAGTAGCCATCGTCGGCGAATCCATCCAGGTAGTTCAGCGAATCCTGTTCGGCCGCCGCGGCGAAAACGGCGCGGTCGTGCGGGTCGGGCAAACTCGCCAGCGCCGCCCCCAGCACGTTGGCCAGGCAAACGGCGTTCCAATTGTTTTTGCCGGTAATCCACCAGTTGGGCTTGTATTTCCCCGTCACCATCTCGCGGAATGGGTCGAGCACCCGCCGCCGGACGTTCCGATCGATCTGGCTTCGCGTCCCGGCGTCAATCGAATCGCCGAGCAAATACGCGGCATTGGCCAGATCACACGCCAGCGCCGAAGAAAAAAGATCAATATCGCGAGCGTGGCCCTCAAAATTCTTCAGGCCTGCATCGTGGGCGGGGAGCATCCAGGTCTTCTGCCGATCGAACGCGGCCACGAGTTGCTCGATCGCCGGGATGAATCGCCCGCGGTGCTCGATGCACTCGGCAATCACCAGCGGCGTGAGCCGGCCCGTGCGATTGAAGTAAACCTGCTCATAATCCGTGCGGTTGCCCGTTCGGGAAAACTCCAGGAACAAATCATCGCCCAGAGGAGGAATCGGTTCCGACAAAATCCCCTCTGCCCGGCCGACGGCCGCATGGAGCGCGGGCATTCCGCCGAGTTTGTCCCACGCCGCACGGTCGCCGATTTTCGGGCCGAAGGCGAAAACGTAGTCGGAAAGCATCGCGGCCATCGCCTCCACCCGTTTGGGTTCGACATCCGCGCCGAAAGCCCGGGCCGACAGGCCAATGGAAATGAGAATCGCCGTGGTTGCGAGAAACGACTTCGTAGTCTCCATTGTTAGCCTGTTCCGCATGACCTGGCCAGTGGTGGCACACTGACATCACAGGGAACCTTCGTTTAGGAGCAACTCTCACTTACTTGGCGGCTACGGTCTTTTGGTATTCGTCGATGGCATGATGAAGCTCGGGGTTTGCCAAAAGCTCGGCCATTTCCCGAACCGTCCAGTTTTTTATTCCTCTCACGGGACCGAGCTTGCTCAATAAGTCGCTGATCTCGTCGTCAATGGCGATTTGCTGGCTCTGGAACCCGCCATGCGACATGCCGCGGACGTGATCCATAAGTTTGACGATTTTTTGGTAGATCGGCGGCTTGGGATTGCCAGGCGCCGTAAAGACCAGCAGCGAGCTGATTTCATCGGCCACTCTGTCTCGAAGGGCGATAAACTTATCTTTGGAAAGATCCTGACATTTACCCAGCGCATCGCTGAGCAGCGCGTGGCAATCGACAATTTCGTCGGCATTCCACGCGATGTATCCCGCCAGTTGGTGCGGAGTCAGAAGTTGCAACGCTTCGTTCGCCCGCTTAGACGCGGCATCCGTCAGATCGGGGCTCGGCCGATCGATGTCCAGTTTGTACTCCAGTTTGGAGACTCGATCCTTGGCCGCTTTGATCGCGCCTTCATCGCCGCTCAATATCGCGTCATGCAGCGATTTCAAGGCGGCGTCATAGTCGGGATCGACGTCGCCGGAAGCGCTCGGCAGATCGCCGGCAGGATTTTCCGTCATCTCACGCAGCTTTTTTAGCTGATCGGCCGATAGTTTAAGGTCGCTAATCTTCCTCAGGGCATCGACTTCCAATTGAGTTTTGACGAGTTCTTCCGGCGTCGTTGCGGCAGGCTCGGTCGTGGGCGGCGCGGCAAAGACCAGACCGCCGAACATTAGCGTCGCTCCACACAGAAACGTGGCGATGTGTCGCATGGAAACTCCTCTCTCTCTCTGAGATGGCCAAACCCCCTGCTTAATATAGACGCCTAGAGCATGCGCAGCAATAACTCCGCATTTTCCCCCTCGCCCGGCAATCCCAAGATTTTTCATCTTCTCTGTAAGTCCATGATTTCCCGTCCATTGAAAGACTAATTGAACCGCGGAGATCGCGGAGACCGCAGAGAATTCTGTTGTTGGATCCATGCGCTAACGTGTTGCAGAGCCTCGTTTACGGCTGCCCCAGTCTGCGCGGAATTTTCTCTGCGGTCTCCGCGATCTCTGTGGTTCAATTACATTCTGGAAATAAAGGACTTGCGGCGTAGATGAAAAATCTTGGGTACTCCGGGAGAGGGTTGGGGTGAGGGGGGTCTGGGGAGTTGTTCTTTCACAACCCGGTGCGCCGCATCACGCCCCCGACGCGGCGACGGGCGGGGCGGGCAGCACGATGGGGATCAGCTCCGAAACGTGTCGGATGACGTGGTCGGCGGTCGAATGCGTTCGCGCCGGCGATCCCGACTGCTTCAGGGCGGTCCGCATTCCCACCCGGGCGGCGCCCACGACGTCATATTTGACCACGTCGCCGACGAACAGCGTTTCGGCGGATGCGGCGCCGAGGGCGGCCAGGGCGTGTTTGAAGATGGACGGGTGCGGCTTGCGCTTGCCGAATTCGCTCGAATAAATCCGAACGGAAAAATATTCCAGCAGGCCCAGGTCCTCCAGATGCCGGTCCAGCAGCATCGACGTGAACCAGGTATTGGAGACGATTCCCATCCTGATGCCGGCGTCGCGGAAGCGCTGGAGGGTGGGGATGACGTCCGGTTCGACGCTGCCGTATTCGGCGATCCCCTTGTACCAGAGCCAGGCAAGCTCGCGCATGAACTGGTCGGTATCCGGGGCGCCCAATCGCCGGGTTCGGCGGCGCATGAGGGTGACGATGTTGAACTCGCGGCGTCGCAGCCGCGCCAGGAGAATGCCAAGACGGACGGCCGCGAGGTTGCCGTAGCGATATCGCGTCAGCGACGGAACCCGGCAACCGATCTCCGTCAGCCGCTGATAGCTCGCCCGCACGCCCCGGTCGATAATGGTGTTGATGTCCAGCGGACGAAAGTCCACCAGCGTATCGCCAAGATCGAACAGCACCGCTCGGATCATAGGATTGCCAAGGCCCGCCACAATTACGCGCCGCACCCACGATCAATTTACTCTTGATCTCTTAGCCCGGCAAAGGTCTATTGGTCATTCGTCATTGGTCATTGGTCATTGGTCATTGGTCATTTGCAAGATAATTCGGGAACGGCGATACCAATGACAAATGACCAGTGACAAGTGACAAATGACATGGCATTTTTCATAATTGTTGCCCGTTGGCTGCACCTGATTTCCGCCTGCCTGGCCGTCGGCGGGGTATTGTTCATTCGCTTCGTTCTGCCTCGCGGGTTGATGCTCCTGGACGACACCCGGCGCCAGCAAGTCCTGCTGGCGGTCCGGCGGAGGTTCAAAAGGGTCGTTCACGCGGCGATCTTTCTTTTGCTGGCCACGGGCATTTACAACACCTGTCTGGCATGGGACAAATACCAACTGGATAAAGCGCTGCTCCACGCGTTGTGGGGCACTCACGTTCTTCTGGCGGCGTGCGCGTTCGCGATCTCGCTGTACGTGCTGGCCGGCCCTCAGCCGCCTCGGTCGCATCGCAAGCTGATGGCCTTGAACTTCGCGATCCTCCTGCTGGTGGTTGCGGCGGCATCCACGCTCAAATGGGCCCGCGAACGCGCCGTCGCGCAACGCCCCGCGACAATTGCGCAGCACCCCGCGACCATTGCGCAGCACCCCGCGACAATCGCGGTTTCGGACAAGCCATGACCAATTATTTCCTCTACATGCTGTTGTTCCTGTTCGCCCGGTATCTCCACATCGTTTGTGCGACCGTGCTGATCGGCGGGACGCTGTTCTACGAGATGGTCGTTCCCCCGGCCATCGACGAACTGAAGCAGGAGCAGCAGTTGTTCATTTTCGCCCGGGCGAGATGGTTCTTTAAGTGGATCGTCTGGGTCTCCGCGGCGATCATTCTGATCAGCGGGGTGATCGGCACCTACGGACACTGGGCGGAATACAACCAGGAAGCGGCCTACCAATTACCCGCCAATGGCCAAGGCCCGGCGCAGGCCGTCCCCTTGTCGCCGATGGCGCGACCGAGTTCATGGTGGGCCGCCCATGCCAGTTGCGGCATCCTCGCGCTCATCATCGCGGTCAGCCTGACCATCGGCAAAGTGCCCCCCAGCCAGCCCATCCGCTGGATGCGGTTGAATCTCATGATCCTGCTGCTGGTGATGTTCCTGGCGACGGCGACCCGGCAAACGCGCCTGGAGGCCGGCTCCGCCAACCACCCCATGGTCGCCCCGGGGGAATCATCCGAAAGAACTCCGCGATGAACGGCGCGGCCGATCCATCTTCCCCGCCCCCGCTGTTGGAAGAATCGGGCCAGTCCCTCGCTCCCGGCGTGAGCATCGCCCCCGGCGGACTGCGGATGAGCTTCTCTCGCGGCGGCGGGCCGGGCGGCCAGAACGTCAACAAGCTCAACACCAAGGCCGAGGCCTGGATCGCCCTCGGTCGGATTTCCGGGTTGTCGGCCGCGGCGCTCGGCCGGCTGCGGGCGCTGGGCGGGCGGCGGATTACGGCGGCCGATGAATTGCACCTGGTCAGCGACGTCCACCGCTCGCAGGAAGGAAACCGGCGCGAGATTTTCAGCCGGCTGCGCGAACTGATCGTTCTGGCCCAAAAGGAGCCCAAACGCCGCCGCAAGACCCGCCCCACCGCCGCCTCGCGGCGCCGACGGCTCGAATCCAAACGCCGCCAATCGCAAGCCAAGGCCGCTCGCGGCGGGCGAGGCTGGGATTGAACGGAAAAAACAGAACGCCCACGGCGTCGCCGTGGGTAATCCGACCCCAAATTTAATCAGTGATCCTCGCCGAAGTCCTCTTCGTCGTCATCGTCGTCGTCATAATCGTCGTCATCGTCATCGGGATTGTCGAACTCGTCCTCCTCTTCGTCCTCCTCGTCTTCGTCCTCTTCCTCTTCGTCTTCCTCCT
>JBEKKC010000216.1:0-5915 GCA_050010915.1 Tepidisphaeraceae bacterium
GCATCACGCTCGTCGAACAACACCTGACGCTGGAGATTGCTCAGCTCCACCAGATCGCGATCGACGATGCGCAGGAACCCGAGGCCGGCCCGCGTCAGCAGCTCGGCCGCCACCGATCCCAACGCGCCGCATCCCACCAGCAGGGCGCGCGACCGGCCCAGGCGCTGCTGGCCCGGCGGACCAATCTGCGGGAGAACTTGCTGGCGGTCATATCGGCCCATGACAAATGCCCGTTGCCTCGATTATAGTGGCTGGCTGAAAAGGAGCGACATGCCCGTAGACACGCAGCAGATCCTTCAAGCGGCCGAGAAAGTGGGCCAATTGCTCAAGGAGCACCCGACGGTGGAGAAATTCAAATTGGCCCAGAAGGCCGTGGCCGAGGACCCCGATGCCAGCCGATTGCTCGCGGAATTCGAGCGGCAGTTGGAAGCCCTCGGCCGGCAGGAACAGCAGGGCCACCCCGCCACCGATGCCCAGCGGATGCAATTGGAAGGCCTCCAATCCAAGATCGTCTCGCATATCAAGATCAAGAACCTGAACCTGGCGCAGATGGAGTTCGTCGATCTGCTGCGAAAGATCAGCCAGACGTATCAGCGTCCGCTGTCGGATGCGGTGGCCGGCGCGGCCGGGCATAAGCCGCCGGGAGCTTGACACATGAGCACCATTAATCCAGTTCCCGCTCCCGTGCCGGGCGAAGGCCCGCATGCCGAGCCGGACGACCGCGAGGAAATCTATTTCGAAGGCTCTCCGCCGGTGCGGGCATTGGCCGGAAAAATGTGCCTCTACGTGCTGATCGGCCTGGCGCTGCTGGCGATCGCCGCCCTGCTGATCCATAAACACATCGGACCCTGGTGGGTGTTGGTGGCGTTGATCGTCGCGGCACTGGTCATGCCGCTGGTTCCCTGGGTCCTCACCAAGTGCGTCCGCTATCGCATCAGCAACTATCGCATCGACTTTGAACGCGGCCTGCTGACGAAAAACATCGACACGATGGAATTGTGGCACGTCGAGGATTTGCATTTTCACCAGTCGTTGCTCAATCAAATCTTGAACGTCGGCACGATCACGGTGTTATCGCGTGACGAGACGATGCCGCACCTGGAGCTTCACGGCATCCCCAATCCGCGTCCGCTCTACGAGATGCTGAAGCAGCGCGTGATCGCGGTGAAACGCCAACGCGGGGTGATCAAGATGGACCCGGGATGAGAAGAGATTGCCAATTGCCAAATGCCGATAGCTGTTTGAATTGTATTGAGGCGGGGGATGTTACAGCTTTGGCGTTTCTGGTAGGTGTTCGCCAACTCGCGCTTTTCGCTGTAACTACCTTTCCGACTTATACTTATTGTCGATGCAAAAAGGAATATACCCTCATTTTGCGATGGTGGCAATCCGATGCTCTTAGGCTTCCGTGGGCTTTCTTTCGGGAGAGATGTCCAATTTGCCGGCCGCATGGACATGGAACCAGCGTATGCAAACGGGTGATTTGGCCACCGATCAACAACTCATCGAAGCCTTCCTGCGGCACCGGTCGCATGAAGCGTTCGCGGCCTTAGTGGAGCGGCACGGTCGATGGCTGTTCGCTGCGGCACTACGTCAACTGGGGGATCACCAGCTTGCCGAAGATGCCACGCAGACCGTTTTCGTCCTGCTCTTCCAGAAGGCGCCGGCAATGCATTCGCACGAAAAACTCTCCGGTTGGTTGTTCAAGACGCTTGGATACACAATCAAAAACATCCGCAAGGCCAGGCAACGTCGCCGCAAGCGCGAGCAGCAAGCCGCCGGGGGCTGCATCGTCGAACAAGCGGCCTGTTCCCGGCACTCAGACGACCTTCTGGATCACCTTGATGCGGCCGTTGCCGAACTGGGCGAGACCGACCGCGGCGCAATTCTCATGCGGTTTCATCAGGCTCTGTCTTTCCAGCAGATTTCGTGGAGCCTTGGAATCAGCGAGGATGCCGCCCGCAAACGCGTGGCGCGGGCGGTGGCTGGCCTTCGCCGCCGACTGGGCGCGGATTTGACCGAAGCATCGGTAGCTGCCGTCACCGCTTTCGGGACCGATCGTTTCCCCGCCACCCTTACGGAATCGATCACCCGTGCCGCCCCGAACGCCAAACCCGCAGCCCTTTCCGCCAAATTGCTTATGGCCGGGAACCTGAAAATTGCCATCGCGATAATTCTACTGGGCGCGGTTGCGACGGGATGGCTCATCATCCGCCCGTTTGCCGCAGGGTGGGCGGCTGGCCCAACGACGATCGCGATATCACCAGCGGCCAATGCCGCGCCGGCCACCGAGCCGTCGGCTTCTTATTTCCCGCTATATTTCGCGAACTCCGATTTCTCCGATCGTTTCGGTGCACGTCAATATTCCGGCGGAGTTGACGCCAGCGCCAAACGGCTCGCCGATTCACAATCCCCAAGCCATCTGAAGTCGCTGGTTCCCAGCACCGCCAGCGCCGCGCGTTCTCTGAAGATTCCGTCCGATGCTCTGCGCGGCCGGCACGTCCGGCTCAGCGCATGGATCAAAACCGCCGACGTGCAGAACTGGGTGGGCATGCAGTTCGTGGTCCTAGGCCCCGGTGGCCGGATTTTCGCCCGCGACGACATGGGAGATCGCCCCATCAGCGGTAGCACGGATTGGACGCAATACCAGTCTGTCGAAGATGTCCCTCAGGACGCCAACGGGATCGTCATTGCCGTCATCCTCTATGGCGCTGGCGAGGTTTGGGCCGATGATTTTCAGATCGATATCGCCGGCCCCGATGCGCCAACCAACGACGATTCCGCTTGGAAGATGTACAGCCCGGTCTCGCCGTTCTATTCGTGCAATCCCGATTCGTCGATGCCGCACGAGGGACGGCCCGCCATCTGTCTTTCTTCGCTCAATCCTCCGCCCCAATCCTACGCGGTTTACAACCGTAACGACCGGTTTCCGGAAAAATATCGCGGCCATCACATCCGCGTGAGCGTCTGGCTCAAATCCGATTCTCTTGACGGTAGCGCCGGTCCGTGGGTGCTGGTACGCGGGCCCGGCGACCGCGATCTCCGTCACGACGACCAGTTCCGCAACCGCCCCGTCAAAGGAACCACCGACTGGAAGGAATATTCCACCACCGCCTACATCCCCTCTACCGCGGACGACATCATTTACGGCGTAGCTATGAACGGCACCGGCAAATTATGGATCGACGACGTCCGTTTGAAGTTGGCCGATCAAGAGGCGCCGTAAACGCTCCGCCATCCGCATTCAGTTAGGGGCGCTTATCCCCTCTTCGCCGCAAAACGCGGCACGCGCCGCGTGGTATCATTGGCGTGGATGACCGCGCCAGACTTGAATCCGTCGTCACTTCCTTCGGCCGTGGTCACTGGGCTGTACGTTCATATTCCCTTTTGCTTCCACAAATGCCATTACTGCGATTTCTATTCGATCACGCGGCAAACGCCGCAGCGCATGGGGGGATTCGTCGATCTTGTGCTTCGGGAGGCGGATGTGTGGACGCATTCGGGGCCGACGCTTCGGCCGCGGACTGTGTTCTTTGGCGGGGGGACGCCGACGCTTTTGCCGGTGGGTGAGATGCATCGGCTCATCGTCGGATTGAAAGAGCGGTTTGACTTTTCGGGGTGCGGGGAATGGACGGTGGAAGCTAATCCGGCCACCGTTTCTCCGGAATATTGCCGGATGCTTCTTGATGCGGGGGTGGATCGGATCAGCATGGGGGCGCAGAGTTTTGATCCGGCGGAGCTGTCGATCCTTGAACGGCATCATCAGCCGGACGACGTGCCACGCAGTCTGGAGATCGTCAGGTCGGCCGGGATTCGGCGGGTGAACCTTGACCTCATTTATGCCATACCCGGGCAAACGCTTGAGGGGTGGATGCAATCGCTGGAGCGGGCCATCGCGCTGGGCACCGATCATCTGTCGTGTTACGGGCTGACGTATGAGCCGAATACTCCGCTGGCGGTTCGGCGGAGATTGGGATTGGTGAAGTCGATCGATCCCGAACTGGAAATCGAAATGCTGCGCGCCACTCGCCGGCGGCTGGCGGAAGCGGGATTGCGATCTTACGAGATCAGCAACTATTCGCGGGCTGGGCAGGAATGCCGGCATAATCTGCTCTATTGGCAAGGCGGGGACTATGTCGGCCTGGGGCCTTCGGCGGCGTCGCACGTGCAGGGGTGGAGATGGCGCAATCGGCCGCATCTGGGCGAATGGGAAAAGAGCCTCGACATGGGGCAATTGCCGGCGATCGAAATCGAAACGCTGACGCCCCGCCAACGTGCCGGGGAACTGGCGATGCTGATGTTAAGACTGTCAAATGGGATCATTCATGCCGAGTTTGCCGCCCGCGTGGGCCATGATGCGCCGGCGCTCTTTGCCGAAGTAATCGACCGGCTGGCGCCGCTGGGGTTGCTGGACGTTTCGGAAACGTCGATTCGTTTATCGGAACGGGGTCTGGCGGTGGCGGATTCGGTCGCGGCCGAATTTCTCGCCGCGGCTTCCGTGTGATTCCGCACGTTACTCACGTCACCTGGGCCGTCGATACCAACCGGGCAGACCATGTTTGGATTCGTGCAGAGCATCTTCGCGCCTCCGGCGTATCCGATCGGCGTCGATTTCGGAACCGATGCCCTTCGCATGGCCCAGGTGCAGATCGACGACGGGGACTTCAGGCTTCTGGCGGCCGCCGTCGCCGAGATCCCGCCCAACGTGCGCGGCGATCCGGAGGCCCGGCTGGGATTCTTCGCCGAACACGCCCGGCACCTTCTGAACACCGGGAAATTCCGCGGCCGACGCGCGGTTCTCGGCCTGCCCCCTTCCGTCGTCCATACCCAACGGCTCGCCCTGTCGCCGATGGACGAGAAATTGATCCCCGAAGCAATCAACGCTTGCGCGAAACAAAAACAAGAACGAGAACAAAAGGTAAAACAAGAACAAAAAGTAAAACTAGAACTGAAACTTCCGTTCGATCCGGCGCGGGCGTTGTTGCGGCACGCCGTCGTCGGCCAAACGCGCGACGCCGACGATCCGCGATTGCACGTCATCGTGATGGCGGCCGACACGCAATGGATCAACCAATTCATCGCGGCGGCGCGGCAGGCCCGGCTCGACGTGGTGGCGATGAACATGCAGCCGCTGGCGCTGCTGGATTGCTTCGCCAACGTGTATCGCCGCACGGCCGAACAGCAGTCCGTGCGAATGTACGTGGACATCGGCAGCAGCGGAACCCGCGCGTTCATCGGGCAGGGGACGCATCTGCTGTTCGCGCGCAACCTGGCCGTCGGTGGGGATCATCTGACGCGCGCGGTCGCCGACAGCCTGGCGATCAGCTTCCAGGACGCTCGCACGTTACGCATCAAACTTTGCGCCGGGGCCGGGGCTGGGGCCAATAGTGGGCGGGTTGAAATGGTCTGCCGGCAGGCGCTGGAGGAGCTGATTCAAGACCTGGACGGATGCCGCCGGGAACACGAACTGGCGTTCCCCGATCTGGCGATAAGTCGCCTGATATTCATCGGCGGCGAAGCCCGGCACGAAGGTCTGTGCCAACATATCGCGGAAAAGTTGAAATTGCCGGGACAAACCGGGGATTGCCTGTGCCGGATGGTTCGCAACAGCCGGATCGGCATCGAATCGGCGATCGACCGCCGCCATCCCCAGCCCGCGTGGTCCGCGGCCATCGGACTCAGCATGGGACCCGGTTCCGCAGATTGAGCGCGGATAACAAACCACAGAGAGCACAGAGAACACAGAGGACACAGAGATGAATGAGTGCAAATTCAATCTTCCTCTGTGTCCTCTGTGCTGCAATCCATCAAAATCTTCGCACGCTGCGCAAATTTTCAGCCCGGATTATTACCGCCCGCATCGCTGGAGATCCTGGAGTTGGCTCCCAAAAGAAAAAGTTCGCGCGGAGGCGCGG
>JBEKKC010000217.1:0-5851 GCA_050010915.1 Tepidisphaeraceae bacterium
CGTGAAGAAGCGACGGATGAAGGAGTATGACCTGATGAACCGTCCAAGGCGCGAGTATGCTGAACCCTCAGCGCCGGAGGTGGTTACCACTTAAGCGAATGGCATTCGTGACTGTCCCTAGTTTTTCAATTGCACGACTATCCCGGCAACGGCCGGAATAGACTTCGATATGTTTCCAGCATTTGTTGCGATGAATACGTTTCTTCCACCGTTCGCCTGCCGCCCGCGACGACGGCGCTGAACGCCTCGGCCGGCGCGTGCCGCAATTCCAGCAGCCGCTGGGCCAGATGCCCGGCATCCTCCGGTCGGAATTTGAATCCGTTGATGCCCTCCTGGATGATGGCCCCGGGGCCGGCCGCGTCGGCCGCCAACACCGCCAGGTTCGCCGACATCGCTTCCAGGATCACCAATCCGAACGGCTCTTGGGGACAGGGATGCACCAGCAAATCCGCCTGCGCCATCCGGGTCGGCACGTCGCCGCTGAATCCGGCGAAATGGACGTTGGAATGACTCGCGGCCGCGCGCCGTTTCAGCGCATCCGCCTCGCCGCCGGTCCCGTGGATCGTGAAGGAAATCTCCCGAAGTTCCTCGGACCCGCAATCCAGCGCGTCCAGCAGCAGGCCGACGCGCTTCATCGGGTCGAGACGGCAGACCACGATCGCCTGTCGCACGCCGGGGGCGTCGTACCGCGGGCGCTTGGGGGAGCTCGCCACCCGATCGGCCGGAATCGAATTGGGCACCACGTCGATCAAATCCGCGAGAGTGCCGTAGCTGATGAGCTTCTGTTTCGTCCAATCCGAGACCGCCAGGAATCTCACGCCCGTATGATTGAGCCATTTCTTTCGTCCGTACGAGTGCAGGTCGCTCGATCCGCCGTGAACGATGTGAAAATGCCTGATGCGGCGGCGATATAGAAGATTCAGAGCCAGGCACACGGCCGAGTGCATCACCCCGGTCGCGACGAACGTCATCGATCGATATCGCGCCAGACAGGGACGCAGCGATTTGGCGAACTGCTTGGCCCCGACGAATCGGCGGGCTTCAAAGCCCAGCCGTTCCGCTTCCTCCATCGCCGGCCCCGGCGGACCGAACAGAATCGGCTCGAACTCATCCGCCAGCCCCCGCGCCGTGTCCAGCGCAACCCGCTCGGTGCCGTGAAGCTTGCTGCTGTGCAGAACGTACAGCAAAGGTTGACGTGATGGATTCGGCATCAAGCGGCCCGGGGGCGCATCATACTTCTACGGCTCGGGCGTGAACAACTGGCGGTATTTCCGGATCGAAACGTCGGCCGAGAATCTCGCGTCGCAGGAGGCGCGAGCGCCGCGGGCGATGCGGTTCAGGAGTTGGGCCGGGGCGTCTTTCAGCTCGACAAGCCTGCCGGCCAGATGGTCCGGATCGTCGGCGTGGAACGTAAATCCCGTCACGCCGTCGCTGACCAGCCTGGCGGTTCCGCCGCGGTCCGGCACCAGCGTGGCCAGATTGACCTCCATCGCCTCCAGCACCGCCAGGCCGAACGCCTCCACGGGGCACGTGTGCAGGAGCAAGTCCGCCTTGGCCAATTCCGCGGCCACGTTGTCAACGTATCCGGCGAACTGAACGTTGGGATGCGTCTTGGCGGCGCGCGCACGGAGTCTTTCCAGGTCCGGTCCCCAGCCGAAAATCCGGAACGTGACATCCCCCAGCTCCGCCCCGCGGCGGTCCAGCGCGTCCAGCAGTAAATCCACCCGCTTGGGCGGATCGATCCGCGAGATCACCGCAACCGTCCGCACCCCGTCGCGATCGTACTGGGCCCGCCGCGGCATCGACGCCAACTGCCGTTCAGTCAGGAAATTCCCCACCACCGCGACCCGATCCGGGCGGATGCCATAATGGATCGCCCGCTCCTTGGAATAATCCGAAACGGTGACGAACGTCATGTCAAACGCGTTGAAACGCTTCAGGCCGGCGAAGTCCTCCCGCTCGTCGCCTCCCCCATGGATCATCTGAATCTGCCGGATCCGCCGACGAAGAAACAAATTCAACACCATGCAGATGGCCGAATACCTCGGCAGCGTTGAGACGAACGTCAGACAATCAAATTGCCGAAGGATTCCCCAGAGCAGCCGGGCCAGTTCTGGAATGCTCTGGAAAAATCGCGTTTCAAAGCCGAGTTTGCGGGCCTCGTCCATCGCCGGACCGCGCGGGCCGATGAAGATGATCTCAAAATCGCCAGCCAGGCCTTGCGCGGTGGCCATGGCCATGCGTTCGGTTCCGTACATTTCACTGCTGTGAAGTGCGTAAATGAGCGGGCAACGGGTGGCCGCGGCTTCATGCCGGCGCGAAGAGCTCGCGATAACGTCGGAGGGCCGATTCGGCACTGTACTCACTATGGACTTTACCAACTGCATACTCGACCATCCGGTTGAACAGGTCCGCCGGTGCGTCCTTCAGTTCCACCAGCCGCTGCGCCAGGTGATCGGCATCATCGGCGCGGAAGGTGAATCCGCACAGGCCATCCTGAATCAGCACCGCCGTTCCGCCCTTGTCGGGCACCAGCGCCGCCAGGTTCACCGCCATCGCCTCCAGCACCGCCAGGCCGAACGTCTCCACCGCGCACGTGTGCACGAGCAGATCGGCCTTGGCCATTTCGCCGGCGACGTCGTCGCTGAACCCGGCGAACTGAACGTTCGGATGCGTGCGGCGCGCACGCTCCCGCAAAACGTCAATCTCCGGTCCAACTCCGAGAATTCGGAACGAAATGTCGGACAGTTCCTGCTGTCGGCGATCCAACGCGTCCAGCAGCAAATCCACCCGCTTCAGGTGATCGACGCGCGATACGATCAATGCCCGTCGCACGCCGGGCAAAGTATACCTCGGCCGTTTGGGGATTTCCTCAAGCCGCGCCGGCGTGAGAAAATTCCCGATCACCTCGATCCGATTCCGAACTCCATGGTCGATCAGCCTTTGCTTCGACCACTGCGAAACCACAACAAAAGTAATATCGAATGGATTGAGCACCTTCTTTTGGGCGTAATCCTTGTCGATGCCCGATCCTCCGTGCATGACCTGGATATGCTTTATCTTCCGCCGGTAAAACAGGTTAAGCGCTATGCAGACCAGGTGATAGCGCGGGCCGGTTCCGACGAACGTCAGCGACGGGTACTGCTTGAGCAGCGGCTTGAGCACGTGCGCCAAGTCGATGCTGGTGCGGTATTGGCGGGTTTGAAAGCCCAGCCGCTCGGCTTCGATCAGGCCCATGCCCGGAGGTCCGATAAAAATCGTCTCGAATTCGTCCGCCAATCCCTGCGCCGTCGCCAGCGCCATTCGTTCGGTGCCATAAAGCTGGCTGCTGTGCAGGACGAAAAGGACGGGATGGCGTTTGGTGCCGGGCATATCACACGGAGTCTACCGGAGCGAACACCTGCTGGTATCTTTTCAGCGATGCCGCCGCCGATAGACGCGTCTGGAGCGATTGGGCCGCGTTGGCCGTCACGCGGTTGAGCAACTCCGGATCGGCGTTGCGCAACTCCACCAATCGCCGCGCCAGGTCCCGCGGATCGTTTGCCCGGTATTTGAACCCGGTGATGCCCTCTTCGACAAGTGTGGCCGGCCCCCCTTCGTCGGCAACTAGGACCGGAATCCCCGCGGCCATCGCTTCGATCACCACCATTCCGAACGCTTCGGTGGGACAGGGATGAATCAGCAAATCGGACCGCGCATACCGCTCCTGCACGTCGTGCGCGAAGCCCAGGAAATGAACGTTGGAATATCCCGTTTCGGCCCGGCGGCGCAGCGATTCCAGCAACTCGCCGTCCCCGGCGATCTCGATGGGGAAATCCGCCAACTCCGGCCGGCAATCCACCGCCTCCAGCAGCAGATCGAACCGCTTTGCTCCCTCCAGCCGCCCCGCCGATATCGCCCGTTTCACCCCGCCCGTGAATTTCCCCCGCTTGGCAGCCGCCGCGATCTGCGCCGGAAGCAGAAAATTCGGCGCCACCTCGATCCGATCCGCGCGGCAGCCATAGTCGATCAACCTTTGCTTCACGTATTCCGACACGGCAATAATCGTGATGTCCAACGGATTCAAATACTTGATCCGCCCGAAATCCTTTTCCTCTTCGCCGCTCCCGTGGATCACGTAAACGTGCCTGATCCGCCGGCGGTATATCACGTTCAATCCCATGCACGTCAGGGTGAAGCGCGGCAACGTCGAGGCGAAGGTCAGGGAAGGATAGGTTTGCAACAGCGGACGGATCGTCTGGATCAGCCCCTTGGTGGTCTGAAAATATCGCGTCTGGAATCCGAGGCGCTGCGCCTCCCACATGGCCGGGCCGCGAGGTCCGATAAAAATCGTGTTGAATTCCCCCGCCAATCCCTGCGCCGTCGCCAGCGCCATTCGTTCCGTGCCGTACATCTCGCTGCTGTGCAGGACGTATGCCACCGGATGCCGCGCGCTCACCTGGGAGTCGTACAAATCTTCAACCTTGCTCGTGGATGCTTCGATGGGCATACGCACCATCCGCTACCTGCGACCGGAGTCTGACTCGCAGACCCCCCCCCCCACCCTACAAGAGATTTAGATGCTCAGCCCTAGGATAGATTTGCTGGATGAAGCGAAAATGAAAAATCAGAACGGAAGCGACTGATCCATCCAATCATCGTTGCGCAAGACCTGTTTGCGGTTAAAGCTGGCAAGCTTTTCCGCGCGTGACTGCGCGACGCCGATCAACCGCTCCGCGCCGATCGCGCGCCAGCTCAGCCGAAGCCGCGGAACGTGCCGAACCAGAAGGTCGTCCTGGGCACAGGCGAACATCTGGGCGCAGCCGGGGTCTCCCTGCCGGGCGGCGCGGCCGAAAAGCTGGCGATCCACGCGCCCCGAGCCATGCGGCTCCGTCGCGATCACGTGCAGCCCCCCCAACCCCGCCACCCCGCGACCCAGCTTGATGTCCGTGCCCCGGCCCGCCATGTTCGTGGCCACCGTGATTTTCCCCGGCTGTCCCGCCTCGGCGACGATCGACGCCTCCTGTGCCGTCTGCGTCGCGTTCAACACGCGATGGGCCTTGCCCCGCGCCGCCAGACGCTGGCTCACCTCCTCCGATGCCAGCACGCTCCGCGTCCCCACCAGCACCGGAGCGCCCGTCTGGTTGATTTCGCACACCCGCTCGATCACCGCTTCCCATTTCTCGTTCAGCGTGTCGGACATCCGCAACCCAAGGTGCGTTCGGATGCACGGCTTGTTGGTCGGGATGCGCACCGTCGGCCGGCGGTAAATCCGCCACATCTCTCCCCGGGCTTCCCACGCGGTCCCGGTCATTCCCGCCATGATCGGGTATTGCCGGAAAAATCGCTGGAAGCTCAGCCGCGCCAGGTTCTCCTTGTCCGCGGTGACCGGAACCGCCTCCTTCACCTCGATCGCCTGGTGCAGTCCGTGACGCCAAGACCGGTCCGCCAGAATCCGGCCCGTGAATTCGTCGATGATCTGCACTTTCTGCGCCGCGTTGACCAGGTAATGCTCGTCGCGCGTGAAGCAGTGGTGGGCGGAAAGCGCCTGCACCACCAATTCTTCGCGCCGACGCTTTCCTTTCCAGAATCCTCCGTCGTGCTCGCACAGCACGTCCAGCCGCTCTTCCCCACGCGGCGTCAAATCCACTTGCCGCAACGTCCAGTCGATCTTGAAATCGCGGTTGACCTCCAACTGCGTCGCCATCGCGTCGGCCCGCTCGTAGAGCGAGGCGTTTCCCTCCTCCTCCGGCGAATTGGAAATGATCAGCGGCGTGACGCCCTCGTCGATCAGCAGGCTGTCCGCTTCATCGACGATCACTTTCCACAGCCCCGGCACCAGCAGCGGGCTCCGCTGCGCCCCGGACATCAG
>JBEKKC010000218.1:0-6598 GCA_050010915.1 Tepidisphaeraceae bacterium
GCGATCGGATCGGCGCTGCGAAAGCTCACCCCGATCTCGAACAACGCCATCGCCGGCAACAGAAACGCCAGGCTGTATAACGGCAACTCGGATTGCTTGAGATAGCTGGACAGCCATCTCCCCGCCGAGGCGACGGCGGCGTCGGAAGCGGGCGCGGCACGGCTCATAGCGACGCCCCCGCGGCGGCCTTGCTGGCCTTCTCCGCCGCCGTTTCCGCCGGCTGCTGGATGATCCTGGTTAACTTGATCGCCCGCTTCCCCCTGAACTGCCCCGGTTGCGCCAGGAATTTGTTCTTCCCCTCCACCTGGATCAGCACGTCTTCGGTTGCTTCGCGCTCCGTCGTGATCAAATCTCCCACCTGTAATCTCAGCAGATCGTTAAGCCGCATCGTCGTCTGCGCCAAAAATACCCGAAGCTCCACCGGCGCGTTGCTCACGTTCTGCGTCAACTGACGAAGATGGTCCTCGTGCGATCCTTTCCGCTGATAGCTGAACCAGTTCTGGGTTGCCAGCATCCCCATGATCGGCTCGATCACGTTGTACGGAATGCACAACGCCATCGTGCCGGTGCGGTTGCCCATCTTCAGCTCAAATCCAACCACGACCACGGTTTCGTTGGGCGGCACGATCTGCACGAGTTGCGGATTGCTCTCGAAATCCTCCACCCGGAACGTCACCGGCGTCAGATTGCTCCACGCCTCGGAAAGATGATGCGTCGCGCGGTCGGTTATTCGCTGCACCAGCCGCTGCTCGATCTGCGTCAGCGGACGCTGCGGAATGAACAGCTCGGCATTGCTTCCCCCCAGCAGCCTGTCCACGATCGGATAAATGATCAGCGGGCTGATTTCCAGACAAACCTGCCCGTCAAGCTGCTCCGCCTTCAACAAATTGAAGCAGGTGGGGTTCGGCAAGGAATGAATGAACTCGCTGTACGTCAGTTGTTCGATGTGCGCCACGGAAACTTCGATGATGGTGCGGAGGTATCCGGAGATGGCCGCCCCGAAATTCCGGCCGAATCCTTCGTGCAGCGCTTCCAACGCCCGCATCTGGTCCTTGCTGACGCGCTCGGGCCGTTTGAAATCGTAGACCTGCACTTCGAGTTGAGTTTTCCCCTTGGAGCCAAAGACCGTCGGCGCCGCTTCCTTTTCCTTTGGCCCCGCCGCGCCGGTTTCCACCGCCGCCAGAAGAGCGTTGACTTCGGATTGATCTAAGACGTCGCTCAAAGCCGGCGGCCTCCCTGCCGCAGATTCCCGTCCGTATTATCGGACATTCGGGGGGAATATCTATAGCCCGCATCCCGAAGTCCGGGATGTACATCCGGGGCTGCCCGGTGCATCGAGGGGCGATTTTCCTCACCTCCCCGCAAGCGTGACCGCCATCGACAGCAGAAACCGCTCGACGTTCTCCGCCGCGTCGCCCACGCCGGTTTTGGTTTGGAAGTCGATCTCCGCCAGAAGATCGACCGCGCGCTTCCGGCCGCGCTCGCCCAGCCGTTTCACGCTGCTGACGAATTTCTCCTGCACGTCGCGTGGCCAGATGCGAAGGGCCTGGCCGATCGTGAAGGCGTTGTCGCCGCGCTTGAGCATCGCCATGGCCTTGCCGACGTTCTCCAGCCAGATGCACAGCCACGCCACGGCGCGGAATTCGGCGGATGAATCCCCCTGCACCAGTTGCCGCCAGCGCCGCAGCGCCTCGGCCGGGTCGCCGCCGGCCAGCGCGTTGGTCAAATCCCACATTTCCCGCTCACGCTGAAACACGACGCTCTGACCGATTTCCTCCACGCCGATCCGGCCGTTGGCGTTGCTCAACGCCAGCTTGGCCAACTCGCTATCGATTCGGCCCAGATCGTCCCCGATCAGATCCGCCAGCAATCCCGCCGCCTCCACGTTGATGGCCAGCCGGTGCACGCTCTTGCCGCGCGTCAGAATCCATCCCTTCAAATCCTTCGGCGGCTGGCAGGGAATGATCTGGCCCGTCTTCACGATCGCCTTGTGAATCCGCTGATTCGCCGGCAGCGAACTGAATCGCAAGACCAGCGTCGCGCTGTCCGACGGGCTGGCCACGTAATCTTCCATTTGTCCCCGGAATCGAGACACGAACTCGTCGGCATTGCGTACCGCCACCACTTTCGTCCCGCCGAACATCGCGAAGCTGCGCAGCTCGTCCAGCACGTCCGCCAGTTCCGCGGTCTCGCCGTCCACGTCCACGCGCTGCGGCTGGCCCGCGAGCTCGCGCAGGATCACGCCCAACGCTTCCTGTTGCATCAGCGCATCGGTCCCAACCAGCGCGTAAACCGGCTTCGGCATGGCGAGGGAACTTGTACGGTTCACCCGCCCACCAGTCAACGGCAAGGAGTAGCGAGTTGCGAGTAGCGAGTTAATCCCGCTCGCGACTGGCAACGCGCAACTCGCAACTTCCCTCCCCCTTTTCCCCGAAAATGTTTTCCGCTACACTTTTTGCCCGTGGGAACATGCGGCCGTTTTGAAGGCTAACCGCGGTCGGGAGAAACTATGTCCAATCCCTACTCTTCCTTCTGTGAGGACTTTTACGTCAACCTTCGCCTCGGATCGCAGTTGAACCTTCCGCATCAACGCGAAACCCTGCTCCATTTCTTCGAGAGGATTCAAAAAGAATTCCCCTCGATGACGCGATTTCGAAAAGCCGACAACGGCGAGTTCAATCTGGAAGAGGACCGCTCGGCACAAAACTACCGCTGGGTCTGCCTGGAATCCCGCCGGCTCAGCGCCGGCCACGTCAACCCCCCAACCGTCGAAGACGCCCTGGGCCTTCATCGCCTGCTTTTGCAACTCGCCCCGTTTCACCTCGGCGTCAGCCCGGTGGAAATCGATTACCTCGACCTGATGTTCGGCTTCGATCTCTCCTTCAGCGGAAACCACGACGAAGTCATCGCCGATAGCCTCCTGGCCGATTCACCGCTCAATTGCCTGACCGAGGAATCCGGCGCCAAGCCGGTGGATTTCCAGCCTTCGGTTACCGTGGCCCTGACCGAGGATTGCCGCCTCCAGGCCCGCATCGACATCGTCACCCGCACCAACAGTTACCAGGTTCGCACCGGCGATTACTGCGACGACGTCATCAGCGTATGCCTGATCCTGCGCCGTTATTGGGGCGATCGCCCGCGCGTTGCCATGGATCAGTTGCTTGGGGAACTGGCCGAGCGGGCCGAGGGATTATGCGACCGCCACGTATTGCCCAAAATCGTCCGACCCATCTCCAGCGCCATCGCGTCCCGGTCGTGAAATCGCCCATCCCTTCTCCCGGGGCCATCGCATCTGGCGAGGGGGTGCAAGGGTTCAAGGGTTCAAGGGTTTAAGGGTTCAGGGCAGGGCATTTTCTCTTGAACTTTTGAACCCTTGAACCCTTGAACCATCCTCCCCCCTTTCCGAACCAGCGCAACAAACATTGGCAACTGTAGCCCCAGTCGGTATCATAACTCCCATGGCGGGTTGGCCATCCGATTCGCTGGAACGCACAATGGCTTGTAACATTGAGTCCGTTCTGACTGAGCTTGCCAGCGATCAGAACGAACTGGCCGCCGAGTTAACTCAAGGCGGCTTGGATGGGGCTGAGCAGGGTCTTGCCGACGCCCGGGAGGTTGCCCAATCCCTCCGGCTTCTGCAACAGACGCTGTCTTCGCTGCAATCCTGAGGTGTTCCCTGGCAAACCGGCGCGGGTTGCGAGGTCGTGCAATATGTCCAATGAAACTCAGGCTGTCGCCGCCGAACCAACTGACGCCGGCCCCATCGTTGCCAAGGCCGGCCGATATTATCGCGTCGCCAGATACCTGATGACCCTCCTGCTCATGGCCTACGGGGCGTGGTCCATTTACGACGGCTTCTACAGTTGGCCCAACTGGAGCGTCACCCATCCGCGTGAAAAACCCAAGACCCAAACCGACATCGTCCTCAACCAGGTCCTCGGCATCGCCCTGCCCCCGATGGGTTTGGTCGTCCTGGTCTGGGCCGTCTACAACTCCCGCGGCCAATACCGTCTGGAAAACGGCATCGTCTACGTCCCCAGCCACCCGCCCATCCCCCTCGACAAGATTCAGTCCATCAACCGCGAAGCCTGGGACCGCAAAGGCATCGCCTACGTTGAATACGATTTGACCGAAGCCCCCGCCCGCGCGAAGTCCGCCGGCCCCGTCAGTTACGAAGGCATTCGCAAAGGCGCTCAAGGCACGTTCAAGATCGACGATTTCGTTTACGAGCGCGAGCCGACCGACAAGATCTTCAAAACCATCGAAAGCTCATTGCTGAAAGCCGCCAGTGCCCGTCCGACGATCCAGCCCCCGACCGCCAAACTCCCCCCGCGCCCGACCATGGGGTCGAAGCTGTAGGCGATTCACCTGAAAGCGGGAAAGCCGCGGGATGGCTATCCCGCGGTTTTCGAACTCAGTAAACCATCTGATTCCGTTTGACCGCCCGCGCGGGACTGCGCCGACGCCAAGCGCGAACCCGCTCCTCCCTTCGTAGACAATCCGCAACCGAGCGGCGCAGCCGCTCGGTTGCGGATTGCTCTCAGGGCGGGATTGGATAGACTCGTCTGCCTAGTTCAGCCTACCCTCGCCGAGTATCCCGAATGGCCATAGAAGTATGGATTGCAAAGCTGCAGAAACAACAATATGCAGCGAGTTCCATTCGTCGGAAATTGGCATGTCTCCGCGCATTTTTTCGGTACATGGTGGACCAGGGACACCTACTCGTGTCACCGCTTCGCGATCTCTGCATCCGGCTTGGCGCTCCCCGAAGGCTAACGCGGGTTGTCCCCCCAGATGAGATTCGAGCGCTCATTCAAACCGCGGACCAACGCGCGGCTCGCTGGAAATCTCATCGCCATTCATCCGTGGAGAGGCTCGTCATTCTGCGAAATGCGCTCTTAGTTCGATTATTCTGTGTGACGGGAATTCGAGTCGGCGAGCTTGTTTCATTACGTATCGCAGATGTGCAGCAACAAGAACGAATGCTCTTGATTCATGGAAAGGGAAATCGAGAAAGGATCGCATTCGTTTCGGATCCGGCTTCTGCTACTCTGTTGGATCGGTACCTTCAAGCGAGGCGCATGTGTTTCAAGGATCGCGAGCCTCTATTTCCAAATGCCTTCGGCGCCGCTCTCTCTACCGATAGCACACGCGCCATTCTTCGAGCACTCGCACAGGCCGCAAATCTGTCGCGTCGAATAACGCCACATATGCTTCGGCACACAGCGGCAACATTCCTCCTTGAAAATGGGGCTGACCTCCGAATTGTACAAGAGTTCCTCGGCCATGATTCCATTCGTTCAACAGAGCGCTATATTCACGTCGCTCGCGTCCATCTGATCCGGGTTCTTCGTCGCGCCAACCCACTCAAACGAGTCGCGTAATTGTCTTGTTCATCCACATCGCTACCGTACCGAATTATGTTTCCGCCCCCGCCCGATCCCGCTGTTCCAAGGGGCCGGCGTAGACTCCAACCGTCGAGCACACCGCAGCGCCGATAGCGGACCGCAGACGTGCTGATGCGGTTGTCGGGATAAACGGGTGGATCGGATGCTACATGCAAACCAATAAAGAACGCCGGCTCCATTATGGCACCGGCGTAACTGTCAACTTCGCTTTTTGGGGATGGCGTTTGTCGCGTCGACCCCGCTTTGTCAGCAATCACTTAAATCCCGCCACGAATAATCACATCAAATGCCGCCATTTTGGAGAGGCGCAGATTGGCATCGTAGGCTCAGCGGTTTCTCGCCGCTGGGAGCTTACGGATGCCGGAATCGGCTCAAGATGGCGGAACATCAGGCAATCATCGGACTTGCGCGGCTGAGTTGGTCGTATCGCCGGATCGCCGCTGAACTTGGCGTTGACCGGGAGACGGTCTCCCGGCACGTGAGGACGGCGGGGATAGAACCGCATGGTGCGGGCCCGCCGGATTCAAATGCCGCCATTGTGATTACCGGGTCCGAGGTGAAGGCGAAGCCCTCAGCGCCATCGGTGGTTGAGGCAAATGCCACCATTCCGATTACCGGGTCGGCGGAAGGCGAGGCGCCCGTTGCGGCAGCAAATGCCACCATTGTGATTACCGGCTCCGAGGGCTTCGCCTCAGCGTCACCGGGCCGCCCAAGCCGATGCGAACCGTGGCGGGCGATCATCATTCAAGGCCTTGAACGAGGCTTGACCGCCCGGCGCATCTGGCAGGATTTACGAGATGAACATGGCTTCGTTGCAGATTATCAATCCGTTCAGCGGTTTGTCCGTCGATTGAATCGCTGCTCGCCGCTGCCGTTCCGGCGGATGGAATGCGGACCAGGTGAGGAAGCCCAGGTAGATTTTGGCAAGGGTGCGCCCGTCGTGGGGCCTGATGGCAGACGAATACGCCCGCACCTGTTTCGCATCGTCCTGAGCTGCTCCCGCAAAGCCTACGGCGAGGTGGTGCCGCGGCAGACCACCGAACAGTTCATCCGCTGCATCGAGAATGCTTTCTGTCACTTCGGCGGCGTGCCCAAAACGCTCATCATCGACAACCTCAAAGCCGCCGTTATCCAGGCGGATTGGTATGACCCGGATCTCAATCCGAAGATCCAGGAGTTCTGCCGGCACT
>JBEKKC010000219.1:0-8516 GCA_050010915.1 Tepidisphaeraceae bacterium
TGTATTGGGGGCTGGCGGCGCTGGTCATTCGCGGGGCGGGGTTGTTGCATGGGGGGATTTTGGGCGGAGTCTTGGGAATCGCGGTGGTGTGGACGGCGTTTGAATGGCTCAGGGGAATTATCTTTACCGGGTTGCCGTGGTTGTATCTGGGATACACCCAGACGCCGATTCTGGCGATGTGCCAGGTGGCGGACGTCGCGGGGGCATACGGGGTGACGTTCTGGGTGGTGGCGGTGAACGCTCTGGCAGCGACGGCATGGTTGAATCGTGATCGGCTGCGCGATCTGGTTCCGGCCGCGGGGGCCGTGGGAACGTTGACGATCATGGCGCTCGGATATGGGCTGTATCGGATGGGGCAGACGGCGAACTGCGTGTCGGCGGGTCCGACGCTGGCGCTGGTGCAATCGAATTACCCGCAGACCAACAGCGGCGAAAAGGGAGCGAAGATCGCCGAGAGGCTGGAATTCCATGTCGGCAAGACCCTGGCGGCGTTGGACGGGGAGCCGGGGAAAATCGACATGGTCGTCTGGTCGGAAACGATGATGTGCCCGCTGAACGTCACCGCCCGGCTGGAGGATCCGACTTTTCAGGAGGTTTACGATAAGTTGAGCGACCTGACCAGGAACAATCACGTCGCCCTGCTCACCGGAGGGGAATATTGCGCGAATTGGCAGGACGAGACGCGCCCGGATGGAATATACCGGGTTCCTAAGGAGCAGCGGAACAGCGTATACTTATTCGATCGCGACGGGCGGATGGACGATTCGCCGGGGCATCGGTATGACAAGGTCCACCTGGTTCCGTGGGGCGAATTCATTCCCGGGAAGGAGTCGATGCCCTACTTGTACAAGCTGTCGGTGGCGCTGGGGCCGAACTATTACGCGGATTACGTGATGGAGCCTGGAGACGTGCTCACGGTGTTTGATCTGAAGGACCAGGGGCGAGACTTTCGATTCGTGACGCCGATCTGCTTTGAGGACATTGATGCGCGGATCTGCTCGGCGATGTTTCGGCCGACGGAGGGCGGGGGCAAGCGGGCGGATTTTCTGGTGAACCTGACGAACGACGGGTGGTTCAAGGCCAACGAGAACGCGCAGCATTTTCAGGCGGCGGCGTTCCGGAGCATCGAAAACCGGGCCTGGATGGCGCGGTGCGTCAACACCGGAATCAGCGGGTTCATAGATTCCGAGGGACGCAGCAGCGACGTTTTACCCGCGCGGGTGGAAGGGACGAGCGTGCGGCGGATCATGATCGACGGGCGCCTGAGCTTTTACACCAGATTTGGGGACGTTTTCGCATGGGGCTGCGTCGGGGGTTCGGGGGTCATGGCGGCGTGGGCGTGGAAAACCAGGCGGAAACTGGAGACGGCGAAGAAAGCAGAGGAAAAGGCATCATGAACAATCGAGTGCTCGGGGTGATCTTGGCATTGGCACTGTCGGGATGCGCGTCGGGAGAGAAGTCTGATCCGAAGATGCCGCCCCCCCCGCCGCAGGTGAAGCCGGCGCCGGCGTACGTGGCGCAGGCGATCGACCCGGAATTGCGGGCCAGGGCGAAGCAGGAGCTTCTGGCCGAAACGAATGAGTCGGACCCGTTTCTGCGTTGCAACGCGATTGAGGCGTTGAGCCAGGTGGACGCGGCGGATGCGCCGGGGCCGGTGCTGAAGGGGCTGGGCGACGCGGATTCACCGGTGCGATTTGCGGCGGCGATGGCGGCGGGACAGATCAAGTTGGTGGACGCGTACAAGCCGCTGAGGGACATGGCCGATGATCCGGACCCGCGCGTTCGCGCCGGGGTTCGGTTTGCGCTGCACCGGCTGGGGGATACGCGGTTGAGCCACGACCTGGAGCGGCTGGCCGCAAGCACCGATCCGCACGTTCGCGGGACGGTCGCGCTTGTTTTGGGACTTTTGAAGGAACCGACCGCGACGAAGATGCTGGGGACTTTGTTGGCCGACCGGGCGCCCTCGGTGCGAATCCAGGCCGCGGAGGCGCTCTGGCGGCTGGGGGATCGGCGCGGGCTCGATGATTTGGTGGCGTATGCGATCAGCGACTACCCGGACGACCAGATCATTGCCCTACAGGCGCTGGCTGAGCCGGGGGACCAACGGGTGATCCAGCACATTCGGGCGGAACTGACCAGCGATTACACGGAAGTGTGTCTGGCGGCGGCGCGTGGGGTGGGAATGCTGGGATCGGACGAGGGGTGGTCGGTGGCCGTTCCGGCGGCCGCGAGCAAGGACGCGCGTCAGCGTTCGATGGCGGCAATTGCCATGGGGGCGATCGGGCGATCGGACTTGCAGGGGTATCTGAAAAACCTGCTGAGCGACCCGGAGCCGACGGTGCGGATTTCCGCGGCCGCCGCCATATTGCAACTGCGCGCGCCGTGACGCCCACGCGAAATCGATTAACGACCCGGCGGCGTTGTTACAACCGCCGATGCTATGCCGGCTGGATCTCGTCGTGGTGGCGTATTTCCGCCAGACAAAGGCCGAAGGCCCCCGCGAGCAAGACAAACCCCAATACCGCCGCCACCGTCAATGTCTGCCAGCCCAGCCAGTGGGGATGCAGGGTGGCGAGCCGGCGAAGTGCGCCCGCGCTCAGTCTGGTCTGCGAATACGTCCCGACCATTTGAAACAACTCATCGAAGAACTCGACGAATAGGAAGAATGCCGGCATGACGAAGGCGGGCCAATAGCGCAGGCGAGTAGTCCGCCACGCCAGCGCACTGGCGGCCAAGACGCCGGCGGCCCAGGGCAGCGCAGGGGCGGCATACCATGACATCGTGCTGGAGCCTCCCCAAGCGATGATCGATTCCACCGAATGAACGCTCATCTCCACCAGGACCAGCAAAGATAACACGACGATGGCCGGGACCGTCCAATCGCTACGGAAGACGCCAGAGGCGCCGAATTTCTCGCGACGAAATAGCCACGCCACCGGCCAGCCCCAAAAACAGAGCCACAGCAGATCCTCGTACCAATCGATGAAGGGTGGCGGCGGATAGGTGAAGCTCCATCCGCCGACCCACAGTCCGCCATCCAGAAACCACTGCCGGTAGACCGTTTTCCAATACCACCAATGATCCCGTCGCAAATAAGCCAGCAGCGCGGATATTTTCACCCCCTGTTGATGATTTCGAATCGCCTCCTGCATCGGAAAAGGTACTCCAAAATGCCGATAACTTTCCACCACGATGGGGCTAATTAAGACGGCCACGATGAGAAGAAAGATGACCGCGGCGATGCCGAAGTCCGACCATTTGGCTTTCACGCGCCACGCCACCGCCCCAAGACAAACCAACACGAATGGAATCAGCGCCAAGTCCGTCGCCTTGGCCAAAATTCCCAGTCCGGTGACAATCGCCAGCCCGGCTGCGTGCCATCGCAACCGCCGTCCCTCCAGAGCCAAAGCCCAAGCCACGACGATCACCGCCAGCAGAAACGCCAACGCGTCATTGGCAACACGCGCACAGTCCAGCAGGAGCAACGGAATTGAACCCACCCACAGTCCGATGACCATGGCGTAGGACCGCTGCCGGCAAGCCCGCGCGGCCCACGCCAGCATGACCGCCAGCGCGGCGGCCCCAAAGCCCACATTCACCAAGCGTAATACCGAAACGCATTTGGCCGAATGATTCACTCCTCCCGCCGCGTTGAATACCGGGCGCATGAGCCAGTAATAGAGCGGCGACTGTTGGGCCTCATACAGAATCGGTGTTGGCCCGGGGCGGAACTTCGGGCTCTGGTTGTCATGCCAGAACTGCCAATAGGGTTCACCCCCCGCGCCGATCGTTTGCTTCTCGGCCCATTCCGACTGGGGGTACAGGATCACTTGCTGCATCACGGCAACCGGCACGTCCGCATGTTGGTAGACCGGCGACCTGCCCGTTTCGTGCAGATACTCGATCCAGGCAACGTGTTGGTATTCGTCCCACATCTCCATCGGAGGCACGATGCAGCAAAGAACCACCCCGCGGCACAAAAATGCCGCGACCAGCACAATGCTGAACCAAATCATCGTTCTGCCGGAACTGGGTCTTGGGGTACATGCTGATTCCACCGCCTGACCCTGAGGCATATTCGTCTATTCTCCGTTGTCGATTTGAAAACTAATCTCGATGCTTTGGTGAGTCAAATGCCACTGGTGATGGAAATCCGGGGGCATATCCCTTTCCCCTGCCGAAATCCGCGGCCACCGCTATACTGCAACCGCACTTGCCGTGACGCCGGAGCAAACGCGATCAACGAAAGCAGTTCCGATGCAGACCGCCCAGAGCGAATTGAACGTTCACGCAGCGCGGATGCAAAACAAATCGTCGGGTTGGAATATTGTCCTATTCCTGGTCGCGCTCTCACCGGTGGTTTATCTGGGCCGGCTGATATCTGCGACGGCGGTCAACGTGCTGTTCCTCGACGAATGGGACTACATTTTTCTCTTTCGTCATTTCGCCGCGCATATGCTGACCCTGCACGACCTGCTGAGGCAGCACAACGAATCGCGAACGACGCTGCCGAACCTGATCGTGCTGGGGCTGGGATTGTTGACCCATTGGGACGTGCGCTGGGATATGTGGCTCGGATTCGGCTTCGCCTGCCTGGTCTCACTGAACATTTACCTTCTGAGCCGGCGCGTTACGGGAATGAACCGGGCGCAGTGCCTGTTCCTGTGGATCATTGCCAACATGCTGCTCTTTTCCGCCGAGCAATCGGATAACTGGACCTGCGGGATTCAGATGATCGTCGTGATGCCGATGCTTTTCATATCCACGGGGATGGTGATCGCCTATTCGCGGTTGAACGTGACGTGGAAATTTGTTATGGCGATCGTGCTGGCGACGGCTTCAACGTTTTCGTACGCGATCGGGCAAATCGCGTGGATCATCCTGCTTCCTCCGCTGATCGTCGGATCGCGGAAACAGACTCGTCAATTTGGCGCGCAAATTGCCCTCTGGGAGTTCGCGTGCGCGGCGAACATTTGGGTTTATTACCGCGACTATTACCAACCACCTTGGCATCCAAGCCTGCTCTTGGCGCTGAAATACCCGATTAGCGCGATGGAGTATTTCACGGCGTATCTCGGCGCAGTGCTGGCGCAGGGATATCACCTTCTTTGGCTATCGACGGTCTTCGGAGTGATTCTGCTGGGATGCCTGGCGGGCGCCTGCGCGTATCTGCGAACGCGAGCCGCCGAAGCCACGACCGCGTGGCTCGCGCTATGCGCTTACACGCTTGCATGCGATTGCACCACCACGGCGGGGCGCCTCGGATTCGGTGTGATCCATTCTCAGGACTCGCGATATACCGGATTTTCAATTTATCTCGTCATCGGTTTGATGTATCTGGGCGCGGCGATCGTGCGCGAGATCTATCGCCACGGCAATTTCGCTTCCGCGCGGGTGCTGGCAGCGCTGGGGCTGGGACTCCTGGTGATCCCCCACATCAGCACCGAAATCGGTGGCTACCATCAGATGTGGGGCGATCGGCGAATCCGCCTTGCGGGCAAGGCTTGCACGCAGTTGATCAACCTGTTCCCCGCTCCGCAGGGCGTGTTCATGATCCCCACCGTCTTGATGGACAAGGATTTTCTGGATGAGATGGGGTATCTGTCGCCGGGGCTGGTCAAAAGCCGGGACTTGGCAAAGATCGCCGGCCAAGACAGGGGCGGAGCATTCGGATCCGTCGATGCGACAAATTGGGTGGACGAATCCACCGTAAATTCGCAGCGGGTCGGCCGTGGCGTTTGCCGAGACGCTGGTCGGCGGCGTACGGCCGGACGTGGCAAAGGCAACCCGCGACCCCAATTACAAGCTGAGCGGGTGGACCATTACCTTCAAATCCGCGGATGTGCCGCCGGGCACAAAAATCATTTCCGCATGGGTTTACGACCCGGAGAACGGGCGGATGCATCGGTTGGGAGGGGCAGGTCCGTTTATCCGGCCGAAACCCGCAACCAAACCGGGTTCCCGTAGTTTACATTGAGAATCGCGCCAACTCCGGAAATGGCGAATCTGCCCTTAGTAATTCCGTGGGATGGTAAGAGTTGCTGGCGGCCGAGCCTTACGGCGAGGGTCGTCACGCGATTGGCAGTCATCTGAATGGGGCGTTAACGTACCTGCGTTGCCGCCGGGCGAAGAAACCAATGCCGGCGAGCATTGAGAGGCCGAGGAACGCGGGTTCCGGAACATTGGCGAGCGTCGGGATGAACAACCCGTTGGCCGCGGCGAAAGCGTCCAGGGTGGCGACGTCGCCGTCGCCGCCCGAAACGTCGGCGTGGCGTACTGCTGTCAGAATCGTCGCGATTTCCGTGGCTGGGAATCAAAGGCAAGTTTGTGCCGAACTTCAGAGCACGCTATCCTGAGATTCGTTGCCACACGACGATCGTACGGCATCGGTCAAATCGGAAATCCTGGGTTGTAGAGGATGGATTGCACATTGGGAGCAAACACATCGATCATTCCATTGGCCCAGGCCAATCCAGGAGCGGCCGGCGCACGCGGCGCGCCCCGAACCAAAATACGCTGGCATCATCTGATCGTCCTGGCCTGTCTTGTTTGCATGGGCACGTTCATCCGGTTGGACGGCATCACACAAACGGGACTTTGGGGGGATGAATTCCAGGCTCTGTTCCTCGCCACGGGGGGGGGGGCGATGCGATAATGAACATACCGAGAAACGTCGTGGTCGGTTCCCCGCCGCGTGTTGGATTTGAAGCAGCGCCCGGAATCAGCCATATCTGGACGAGTCTCGACAGCACCCCGCACCCGCCGTTTTACTTCATCATCCTGCGGATCTGGGTGGACGCATTCGGCGATGGAGACTTATCCATCCGCGCCATGTCCACTCTGTTTTGCATGCTTGGCGTCATTCTGCTCTTTAACGTCATTCGCTGGATCAGCGGCACATGGGCCGGACTGTTGGGCGCGGCAATGATGGCCTTCGCTCCTGCCCAGTTGGATTTCAGCCAGCAGGCCCGGCCATACACCCTCGCCACATTCTTGTGCCTCCTGATGGCCGGCGCCTTGATTCGCATCGAGAATAAGGGGCCATCTGTGGCACGATTGATTTGGCTCTTTCTCTCCACTCTTGCCGCCGCGATGACGCACTACTTTGCCCTCGGAACTATCGCCGGCTGCGCCGTATACGCGTTCATGCGACTTTCCGGAAAACAGCGGCGATACGCCGCCGCGGCCATGATGCTTGCGCTGTTCACCTTCACCCTCGCGTGGGGACCGATTTTCTGGTCCACGCGCAGCATCACCAGCCCGTGGATGAATACCCATTTCAAATCCGCGTTCCATCTCCGCAGCCTTCCCGTCTATCTGCTCGACGTACCGCAGCGGTTGACGTTCGGAAACGTTTCGGGCGCGCGCTGGCCCATCATGATTGCCACGGCGCTGCTCGTGTATCTCGTGCCGCCGCTCAAACGCGGTAGGGCGTTCATTTGGTATTTCTGGACCCTCGGAACAATCGCGGTCCCGCTGGCCATCGATCTTTACTCCTCCGCCGACTCCATGCTGGTCGGAATGGACAAGTACGTGCTCCTGGCGGCGCCCGGCGTTTTCGGCATCCTTGCCGCCGCCATGTGCGGACGGCTCGTGGCACTGGCCGTTTCATTCGGTATCCTGACCTTCGGCGTCGCCCGCTTTCAGGCGGGGCCGGATTTGGCTTGGGGTTCCACCTGGGGTCTCGAAGATCACCGCGCACAGGCCCGATTCCTCGCCACGCACGCCAATCCGCACGACCTGGTCATTCTCCCCGCGGGATGGCTCGTCAACGGCGACGTCAACGGAGCATCCTTCAATTATTTCATCATCGCCCATTACGCCGGACCTTGGAAGAACCCCGTATTGCTTTTGACCGCGCCGATCGGCGAGAAGACTCGGTCGCAGTTTGCTCGCTTTCGCCGCGTTTGGGTTGCCGGCGACTTCCCCTCAGATTGTGCCCGGCTACTCCCGCATTACCCCTTGATCGACGTTCACGCCACGACGTTCCGCGACAGCGTTTGGGCGATCAAATAGCAAAATCACCGACACTCTTTACTGATCCTTCATTGACTGCTGCAACGTTAATGTCGGCTCGTTTTAGCCCCGCCTGCCAGGATTGTTCGCCAAGGACGGCTCGTCATCGGGTTGACGTATCTGGGCGCGATGATCGTGCGCGAGGTGTATCGCCACGGCAATTTCGCTTCCGCGCGGGCGCTGACAGCCCTGGGGCTGGGGTTCCTGGTAATCCCCCACATCAGCAGTGAAATCGGCGGCTATCACCAGATGTGGGACGATCGGCGAGTCCGGCTTGCCGGTAAGGCTTGCACGCAGTTGATCAACCTGTTCCCCTCTCCGCAGGGCGTGTTCATGACCCCCAACGTGCTGATGGAAAAGGATTTTCTCGACGAGATGGGATATCTGTCGCCGGGGCTGGTCAAAAGCCGGGACTTGGCAAAGATCGCCGGCCAAGACAGGGGCGGAGCATTCGGATCCGTCGATGCGACAAATTGGGTGGACGAATCCACCGTAAATTC
>JBEKKC010000220.1:0-5635 GCA_050010915.1 Tepidisphaeraceae bacterium
TCCGAAATCCGCGTCTTCGTCGACGTGCCCCAGCGGGCCACGGCGGGTATGGACGTCGGCGTGCCGGCCGTGGCGACCGCCAATGAGTTCCCCGACAAAAAGTTCGAAGGCAAAATCGCGCGCACCTCCCACGCGATCGATCCGGCGACCAGAACCCTGCACGTCGAAGTCGACCTTGACAATCCAGAGCTGGTCTTAATGCCGGGAATGTATGTCCAAGTGCAGTTCAGTATCCCCCACAAGGAATTGCTCCGCGTGCCGGCCAGCGCCCTGCTTTTCAGGTCCGCCGGACCTCAGGTCGCGGTGGTCGGCAACGACGGAACCGTCAGCTTCCGAAACGTGCAGATCGCCATCGACAACGGTGATTTTGTCGAGATCGGATCGGGCCTTTGGGCCAATGAGAAGGTGGCGTTGAATCTCAGCAACCAGATTGCCGAAGGCGATAAAGTCGTTGCCAACGAAATCGATCTCCAACCCAAGGTCGCCCAGTCTTCTGAGCCGGCGAGTGAGCCCCCGACGCTTGCCACCGCCGTCTCGCCGCCGACTCAATAACGAGGCAAATCCTCTCAACGGAGACTCCCCAAAATGAAAGCGGCCAAATTCTTGTCGATGCTGGCGGTGTCCGTCGCGCTGACCGGCTGCATGGTGGGTCCGGATTATCACAGGCCCCACACGACGATGCCCAGCGCGTTCACCGCGTTGTCGCCGTCCACGCAGCCCGCCACGTTTTCTGCGAACAATTCGCCCGTGGATATTGCCAGTTGGTGGCGGTCATTCGGAGATCCGGAGCTGGATTCGCTCATCGACCGCGCCATCGCCGCCAACTTCGATCTTGAGATCGCCTTGAACCGCCTTCAGGAAGCCAGAACCCAGGAGATCGTGGTGGAGGGCGGCGCGCTGCCCGTGCTCGATGCCAGCGGCGCGGTCGCCCGCGGTTCCGGCTCCGATTCGACCAGGAATCGCGTCGGGGGTCCCCTCCACGCCGGCACCAATACCACCGGGCTGAAAGAAATCACCCAGGTGGTGGGCTTCGACGCGGGCTGGGAGTTGGATTTGTTCGGCCGGTATCGCCGCGAGATTGAAGCGGCGAAATACGATACCCAGGCCGCCGCCGAAACACGCAATGCCGTGCTGATCACGGTGGTCTCCGACGTGGCGCGAGCCTACACCCAGGTCCGGGCGCTTCAGATGCGCCTGAAAATCGCCAATGACAACATAGACATTGAGCGGACAACGGTTGACGTCGTCCAACAGCGGTTCGATCGCGGATTGACCAACGAACTCGATCTGGCTCTGGCCAAGCGGCAACTGGCGACCCTGCAATCGCAGATTGCTCCCCTCGTCGCCGAAATATCCGCCGTCCAACGACAACTGGCGGTATTGCTCGGCGAATATCCGGAAGATTTGAACGTCGAACTTGAGCAGCCCGTCCCGCTTCCCGAGATGCCGCGGAGAATTCAGACGGGTCTGCCCCTGGATCTGCTTCGCCGTCGGCCGGACATCCGCCAGGCGGAACGTGAATTGGCGTCGAACACGGCGCTGATCGGCGCGCGGATCGCCGACCTGTTTCCGCGGCTTGCCGTCACCGCCGGCGCCGGCCTGCAAGGTCAGGGAATGGGCCGGCCCCCCGTCGGAAATACCTTTATCTGGTCGGCGGGTCCGGCCGCTTACTGGCCATTGCTCGACTTTGGCGCCCTCGATGCGTTGATTGAAATACAAGACCTTCGCACGCGCGAGGCCCTGGTGAACTACCGGAAGACGATCGTCAACGCCGTCGAAGAAGTGGATGATGCGCTCAGCGCCTATTCCGCCCAGCAGGATCGCCTGCAAAACCTGACCGATGCGCTGGCCGCCAGCCAGCGCGCGGTCACGCTGGCAAATCAGCGATACAATCGCGGCTTGACGGATTTCCTCAACGTCACCGATGCCGAGCGACAGCTTTACGAGCTGCAGGATCAATACGCCATCGCCCAGGAGGACGTCGTGGTGCAGTGCATTGCGATTTACAAGGGCTTAGGCGGCGGATGGGAGCAGTATCAGCAAATCCCGCCGATCCGGCAGCCGCTGCCGGCTATCGCCGCGACCGTCCGCCAGGTAATCTCGCCGGATAACCCCGTGAAATGAATCGCCTTGGCCGCGGGCGAAAAAGAATTTCAGCGGCCGTTCGGCTGATACCACTGAATGGCCACGTCGTTGAGGACTTCACGCCCGGTCATTGGCCAACGCTTTCGGACCAGAAGTTGCGTGAGGTGATTGGGGTCGGCCCATTCCTGGTGAGCCAGCACCAGCACCACTTGGTCGTAGCGCCCCGATGCCAGCCGCGCGTTTAGCGGCCAAAGATCTCGTTGCACACGCGCGCGCAGCATGGTCCGCGGAGGGTCCCGGTCGAAAAAGCCGCCAGGAACCCCGGTCGCCTCGTCTCCAGGGCGATAGTGATAGTAGTAATCAAACGGAAGTTGCCCGTCATTGGCGACGAAGACGATCAGCCGGCGTTCGGCAGGAAGTTCAGAAACCCTCTGTGCGATCGCCCGCCAGTTTTCCTTGTTGTCTTCCAAATAGTGGCCGTACAGCGTCAAACCCGACAGCAAAAGCAGCAGCACCGTTCCCGCCCACGCCGCCCGCCAAACCCCTCGTGACAGCGGCATCCCCAGCGGCAGAAGCACGAAGATCGACATCAGCGTCGCCGACGGCAGAAACAGCTTCGGTGTGAACAGCGGTGTTTGCAACACGCTGTACAACCCCACGAATGCCGGCGGAAACATCGCCGCCACCAGAAGTCCCATCGCCTCTCTCCGCCGAGCGCCCTTCTGGACGATAATTGACAGAAACGCCGACGCGGCGATCAAGCATCCCACGATGAAAATCGGACGGGTGTTGTTCCCGATGGGGAAGTGAATTCGCTCCAGCAGGTGCGCCCAGGACCAGTAATGCTGCACGCCCAGCATCGCGACGATCGCTCTCAGGAAGTTGCCGCGCTTCAGCCGGTCCACCCAGAACGCCTGCCGAATCATGTCCATCTGGGCCGGTAAACCGCCGATGGTCCACGGGAGATAAATCGCCGCCGCGATGCCCGTGACGATCGCGATCTCGGCGATTCGCCGCCGCGTTGAATGCTCCGAGGGCAACACCAGCCACGCCAGCAGCAACCCCATCGCATACGGCGCCATCATGTTGTGGGTGTACATCTCCGCGGCGATCAGCAGCGCCAGCGGAATCAGCCAGCGGCGATGCGGCGCCGCCAGATGTCGCTGAAGGCAATCAAACGCCGCCACGCCCAGGAGTCCCATCAGCGCATAGGCCCGCGCCTCGCGCGCAAACCACGTTTGCAAAAACGAAAGGCTCAGCAGCCACATGGCGGCCGCGACCGCGGCGGGATTGCGCAGCATCCGCCGCGCGATTCCAAACGCCACCAGCAGCGTCAGGATGCTGCACGCCGCCGACAGCGACCGAAGGGCGATTTCCGACCGGCCGAAAACTTCGGTCCAGCCATGCAGCAGCAGGTAATATAGCGGCGGGGCGGTATCCGCCAGGATCAGCCGGATGATCTCGCCAGGCGAATGCGAAACCATCCAAGCCGTGTACCCCTCGTCAAACCAGAGGCTTTCCCGCCCAAGATGGCAAACGCGAAAGCAAACTCCAACGGCCACGCCCAGCCAGGCCAGCGCCCACCAATACCGTCTGGACTTGGAAAGCGGGCCGATCGCCGAAGTGGTCGCGGTCGATTGCACCGATACAAAATACGGGAAAGTGGCGAAAAGCGGTAATTCGCCCCGGCCGCAAAACTTTCGCTTGATCCTCACTTAATGTCCGGGTCCGGAAGTATCGCTAGAAAACCCGGGCTTGCCTGATCCAACAGATGCTCCAATTGCATCTGCAAGTCGCGGTAGCTGGCCAGGACTTGCCGCCCCAGTTCCGTCAACCGCGTCCCGCCGCCGCTTTTGCCGCCGACCGCGGTTTTCACTAGCGGCCGCGGCCAATGCCGGTTCATGGCGTCGATCAGCATCCACGCCCGCCGATAGCTGAAGCGCAACCGCCTGGCGGCTTCCGACAGCGAGCCGCAGGCGGCGATCTGCTCCAGCAGATCGGCGCCGGCCTCGGTGAACGCCGCGGTGCGAGCGAATTCCACCCACAATCTTCCGCGCAGGACCGGCCCGCCGCGCAAGACCGGCCCGCCGACCGATTTCCGATGCTGTTGCTTCATGCCAGCCACTGAATTACTCGTCCGGATCGGCCGAGATGATGACTTCCGTCGCCTTGATGACGGCCACGGCCGGCTTGCCCTTCCTCAATTTCAGCCGCTTGGCCGACGAAACGCTGATCAGCGAGACGATCTGGTGTCCGCCGCCGATGTCGATGACCACCTCCGCCATCACCGCGCCGTGCTTGATGGACGCCACTTTGCCGGGAAATTGATTGCGCGCACTCAGAGCCATGGTTTCTCCTGGGTTGCAAAATAAGCCTGTAGCGGCTTCACGCCCCATCCGCCGGATTGGATCGCCTTGATCGCCCGCGCCGCCGCGCTGGCGCCCGTGACCGTCGTCACGATCGGGACCTTGTTCGATACCGACATGGCCCGAATCTTCCCCTCGTCCGTCGCCGGTCCCTTCTTGGTCGGCGTGTTGATGATGAACTGAACCCGCCCGTTCTTGATGTAATCCGCGATGTTCGGCCGGCCCTCGGCCAACTTGGGGATCCGCGTCGCGGCAATGCCGTGGCGGCCGAGCGCCTCGTGCGTCCCCCCCGTGGCCAGAATCTGAAATCCCATCTCGGCGAACGCCTTGGCAATCGGCACGATCGCCTCCTTGTCCTCGTTCCGCACCGAGACGTACACGTTGCCCGACAGAGGCAGCACCGTTCCGGCCGCGATCTGGCTCTTGGCGAACGCGTGAGGGAAATCCGCGTCGATCCCCATCACCTCGCCGGTCGATCGCATCTCCGGACCCAGAATAATGTCCACGCCGGGGAATTTGTTGAACGGGAAGACCACTTCCTTCACGCTGACGTGTTTTGGCGGAGTCGGCTCGGTAATGCCAAGTTCCGCCAGCGATTTGCCCGCCATCACCTTGGCGGCGATCTTGGCGAACGGCTGCCCCTGGGCCTTGGAGACGAACGGCACCGTCCGGCTGGCGCGCGGGTTCACCTCGATCACGTAAATCTCGTCGTTCTTGATCGCATACTGCACGTTCATCAGCCCGCGCACTCGCAGCGCCTTGGCAAGCTCGCGCGTCTGCCGCTTCAGCTCGGCCACGATCTCTTTCGACAGCGAGTAGGGCGGCAGCGAGCAGGCCGAATCGCCGCTATGAATGCCCGCCTCTTCGATGTGCTCCATGACGCCGATGATCATCGCCTGCCCCGAATCCGATTTCCCTTCCGGATCGAAATCCGCCACGCAATCCACGTCCACTTCCGTGGCCGCGTCGAGAAATTTATCGATCAGGATCGGCGCGTTGGCGATGGTCGAAGCCTCCACGGCATGGGCCATGTAGAAATTCAGTTGGGTCTCATCTGAAACAATTTCCATCGCCCGCCCGCCCAGCACGAAACTCGGGCGAACAAGCACCGGATACCCGATACGATTGGCGATCTCCCGCGCCTCCGCCACCGATCGCGCGATCCCGTTGACGGGCTGCTTGAG
>JBEKKC010000221.1:0-5608 GCA_050010915.1 Tepidisphaeraceae bacterium
ACTTCGCGTCCTTCGCGCCTTCGCGGTAGCGCATTTGAAGATGGGCCACGGAGCGACGAAGCGGCGTGATCTTGGAAAATCTTCGCGTGGAGGGAAGAAATTGCAGGATATCATCGAAGACGCGAAGTTGCGCGAAGAATTATCAATCTGACTTCGCGAAACTTCGCTTCTTCGCTGCTTCGCGGTAATCTTTTTGAAAGAGCCCAACATTGGCCTACTTGGTGGCATGGGCGAGCACGTATGGGGCAAGCGTATTAATGCAGCGGAAGATGTCCCGGCCCTTCTGCATTGCCTTGACGTCCAGCCCATATTGCCGGCGAAGGAGAACGACGATTTCAACGCCGTCGAGGGAATCCAATCCCACGCCGCCTTCGCCGAAGAGGCTCATGTCGTCCTTGATGTCCTCGGGCTTGAGTTCTTCCAGGGAGAGGTTTTCCACAAGCAGCTGTTTGAGTTCTTGCTTGATCTCTTCGAGCGATCGAGTTTTTACGGGCTCCAAGGCGGCGCGTTCCTTTCGATGGATGATGACGTGGAGTTTAAGAAGGCGTCGGCGATACTGCAAGGCAGCGCTACCGGTCGAGCGACATGCGAATGTCGCCTTGCGTGCCTATAGTAGATGGCGGCGCTGGGCCGCATCTGGGAGGTTACTATGAAGACCGAGCAGGCGACGTTCGCGGCGGGATGCTTCTGGGGCGTCGAGGCGGCTTTTGCCAAGTTGGACGGCGTTACGCGGACGCAGGTGGGATATACCGGCGGGCGCACGGCCCAGCCGCGCTATGAGGATGTCTGCCAAGACGACACGGGGCATGCGGAGGCGGTGCACGTTTGGTTCGATCCGGCCAAGGTGAGCTTTGCCGAATTGCTGGACGTTTTCTGGAGCAGTCACGATCCGACGACGGTGGATCGGCAGGGTCCGGACGTGGGGTCGCAATATCGCTCGGCGATCTTTTTCCACGATGCCGAGCAGGAGCGCCTGGCGCGGGCGTCGATGGAAGAGGTGGACCGATCCGGCGTGTTTGGGAGAAAGATCGTCACGCAGATCGTGCCCGCGGGAACGTTCTATCCCGCCGAGGAATATCACCAGAAATATTTCGCCAGACGCGGCAGGGCGGACAGTTGCCACGTGGGAATCGCCAAGGTCCACACCCAACTCGCGTCCCAAGCGGCGAAGGAGCGGGCGGGCTGCGAATCGGCATGTGGGGTCAGCCATTGGCAGGTGAGCGACGAGGAATTGCGAAGGACGTTGACGCCGGAGCAGTTTGCCATCGCGCGTCGGGCGGGGACGGAGCGGGCGTTTTCGGGCAAATACTGGAACGAACATCGCCCGGGGGTTTATCATTGCGCGGTGTGCGGGCAGGACCTTTTCGATGCCGGTACGAAATTCGATTCCGGCACTGGCTGGCCAAGCTTTTCGTCGCCGATTCGCGATGAGGCCGTGTCCGAACGGTCCGACGGCTCGCATGGCATGAAGAGAGTGGAAGTCGTTTGTTCCAAATGCCAGTCGCATCTTGGGCACGTGTTTGACGATGGCCCGCGGCCGACGGGCAAGCGATATTGCATGAACTCGGCGGTGCTGGAGTTGAAAGCGAAATGACGTTGTTGTGGCGACGGGAAGTTGATTTATCCGATAACGGATGAATGCGCGGGTCGATGGGCACGGAAGTCGTTTATCCAGGTTCGGCCTCGAAAAAGGGCGCGCCGGCGGGCCGGAAGGATCCGGCGGTTGACGCGGGGAAATTCCCTCGGGAACTGGCCAAAGCCGCGGACGCCGACGCGGAAGCGCCGCACTTCTGGCGGTTTCTGTGGCCGTCCATCTACCCGTACCGCGGGCTGGTTCTGACGGCCCTGTCGCTCAGCGCTTTGCACGGGCTTTCCATCACGTTCCAGACGATTGCCCCCAAATACCTCATCGACCAGGTCATCCTGGCAACCGGCATCACGCAGAGTCAGCGCTGGCACAGGCTGGCATGGTTGATCGGGCTGTATCTTTTCGCATCGATCTTCGGCCGCATGCTGGTCTGGCACGTGGGGTATCGAATCTTCACGTACGTCCGGGAGAAGGTGCTGTTCAACGTCCGGGCGATTTTCTTCAGCCACGTCAATCATCTCTGTCTGCGCTTTCATCGCGAGCACCACAGCGGGGAACTGTTCAGCTATCTGTTCGGCTCCCCGCTGTTGCAGGTGCAGAATTATTTTCAGCAGTTCACGTTCGGGGCGCCCGGGGCGCTGTGCATCGTCATCAGCACCCTCGTTTGCCTGGGGGCGTGGGATTGGCTGTTGACCCTCGTGCTGCTTTTCGCGGTGCTGTGTACGGCCTGGCTGATGCACAGCACGCGGCCGCGGATTCAGAAGCTGCACAACGAATATCAGAACACCGAGACCAAAGTGACCGGCTACGTGGCGGACCTGCTGCGCGCTTCGCGGGACGTGAAGCTGTACGCGATGGAGGACAAGGTCGCCGCGGATTTCGGCGACCAGGTCTGGGAGGTCGGCCTAAAAAGCTATCGGCGGGACGTCCTGTCCCACATTCAATGGATGAAGCACGAAACGACCGGGTATCTGTGCTTCGCGCTGCTGTGCGTGGCCCTGGCGTGGCGATATTCCTACGACCATTCGCACAAGCCGCCGGAACAGCAGGTGACCATCGGTAAGCTCCAGGCATACATGGTCGCGTTCGGATCGCTCCAGGGGCAGTTGGTGGTGCTGTTCCAGTTATCCACGTTCAAGGCGGCGGCACAGGCGGGCGTCAAACGCATACAGGCCGTCCTCAAGACCGCCAGCAGCACTCCCGATCCGATCGGCTACGAAGCGCCGATTCCGCAAAAAGGCCCGATCGTCCTGTACAACGTCACGTTCGGCTACGACCCGGATCGGCAGGTTCTGAAAGACGTGAACCTGACGATTCCGTATGGCCAGCGCGTGGCGCTGGTCGGCCCATCGGGCGCGGGCAAGAGCACCGTCACCCAGCTTCTTCTCCGCCTGTACGATCCGGACCAAGGCGCGATCCTCATCGGCAGAATGAATATCCGGCATTGCCGCGGGCCGGACCTTCGGCATAAGTTCGGCGTGGTTCCGCAGGACCCGTTCATCTTTCGCACCAGCATTCGCTACAACCTGTGCGTGGCCCGGCCGGGCGCCAGCAATGCCGAAATCCGCCGGGCCTGCGAATTGGCCAATGCCTGGGAATTCATTTCCCGATTGCCGGCCGGCCTGGATACGCCGGTCGGCGAGGGCGGATCGACATTGTCCGGCGGCCAGCGGCAACGGCTGGCGATCGCCCGCGCGCTCCTGGCCGAGCCTGATTATTTCATCTTCGACGAGGCCACCAGCGCCCTGGATACGGTCAGCGAGGCCTTGGTTCAGCAGGCCATGGAAAACGCCGTGTCGGGGAAAACGTCACTTATCATCGCGCACCGTCTGGCCACGGTGAAGAATTGCAATCGGATTCTGGTCATCGACGATGGGCGGATCGTTCAGGATGGAAGCTACGACGAGCTCGTCGGCCAAGCGGGGCTGTTCCGGAATCTGGTGCAGGGACAGGTGTTGAAGGGGTAGTCAATCGGCGAACCATCGCGTTATCGGGCGCTTTCTCCGCGGCTCGCAGTTCTTGTCCGCGGGCGGCATTTTGGGCTTGCAATTCACCTTTAGGGTGATAAGATGTAATGGTGCGGGTTCGGTTCGACGATAAAAAGCTGGAAAGGCTTGAAATTGATCCCGGCTAAACGGCCGGGTTTGGTCCCGACATCGTTAAGCAGTTTCGCAAAAAGATGCAGGTCATTCGAAATGCCAATGACGAGAGGGACTTCTACAAGATGCAATCGCTGCATTACGAGAAATTGAAAGGCAAACGAAGCCATCAACGCTCGATGCGACTGAACCTCCAATTTCGGTTGATCGTAGAGATTGAGCAGCATAATGGTAAGGCGGTCGTGATTGTGGGTGTTGAAAAGCACTACGAGTAATACAGGAGACAATATGGTCCGCGAGCGATTCAAGCCTGCCGAAGTGTTCCCGCCCGGCGAATACCTCCGCGATGAGCTAAAAGAGCGGGGATGGACGCAAGTTGATTTTGCCAGGGTCATCGGCCGTCCCCTACAGGCCGTCAACGAAATCATCAACGGCAAGAAGCGTATCACGGCTGAAACCGCCAAGGCAATCGCCCTGGCTTTCGGCACCAGCCCGGAGTTGTGGCTTAACATGCAGACGTACTACGATCTTCACACCGTGTCCGACGCTGATCCGAAGATTGAAAAAAGAGCGGCGGAACTGGCTCATTCAAGATGAGCGAACCTCGCGCCCGGCAACGCACGTCCACTTGAGTTGGGGGAACTGAACGGTCCTTGGGCCTGGATCGGTGAGAGAAAAAGATTAGAGAATTATTCCATCGGGGAGATGGCCGAGGCGAACTCGCGCCCTATTCAAGTCCCCTGGCGTTACGGGGCGAGCGGCTTTCTACCGCGCGCTGCGCCGCCTGCGGGCCAGCAGGGCGAGGCTGCCGAGAGCGAGCAGCGACAGAATGGTGGGCTCGGGCACTACTACCGCGATATCCTCCGAGCCATCCAACCCCGAAATCAGGGCCGCATTCAACATCCCTCCCGAGGTGGTGTATTCGCCGACCGTGCTCCCCAAATAGTTCACCTCAAACAGGTCCGATCCAGACACGGCAATGCCGTCTGGCCCCTCCAACCCCGAGACTAGGGAGGAGTTCACGTTGGCTCCCGACGTGGTGTATTCGCCGATCGTGCCAATAGAGCTTGTGACAAATAGATCGGATCCAGACACGGCAATGCCGGTAGGTTGATTCAACCCCGTAATGAGAGAGGGATTTACCGTAGCTCCCGACGTAGTGTATTCGCCGATGGTACCGCTAAAATTGTTCGCGACGAATAAGTCCGATCCGGACACGGCAATACCGATCGGTTGACTCAAGCCCGAAACGAGGGAGGGGTTTACCGTAGCTCCCGACGTGGTGTATTCGCCGATTGTGCCGTAATAGCCTGTGACGAACAGGTCGGATCCGGACACGGCAATGCCGTCTGGGTAATATAACCCCGAGATTACGGAGCGGTTCACCGTGACTCCGGACGTAGTGTATTCGCCGACCCTGGCGCTGTCGGCACCATTGTATACGTCTTCGACAAACAGGTTCGATCCGGACACGGCAATACCAAATGGATCAACAAGGCCAGAGACGAAGGAGCCGTTCATGGGGGCTCCCGACGTAGTGTATTCGCCTATCGTGCCGCTACCGCCGTTCGTGATAAAGATTTGTCCTTGCGCGGTCGTCGCGGTAAGTGTTGCCGCGACCATCACGACCAGCGCCATGATGGGCGTGGCGATTGGCATGAAGGCGCTGCGCAAAACCCTCAGAATGGTCTCGCGATTCATGGCTCTCCCGTTCCTTTCATAGTCGCAAATCGGTCCGGCCAAAGGTCCAGGGCAGGGCGAGACATTTCGCGACCAAGGGCAAGCGCATTAAAGTGACATGAAAATTCGCCTGGTGGCCCGTGATAATTGAAATGCCGCCTTTGATCGGTTGAGATAGAGGGTGTTGCGGCGATGGATCGCCGTCGTGTGGGCTTTAACGGGAGCCAAGTCATGGACGACC
>JBEKKC010000222.1:0-5530 GCA_050010915.1 Tepidisphaeraceae bacterium
GCATCTATTATTCGCTGCAACGATTGTGCAAGGCGCGGATGTTCAGCGACGCGTTGAGCGCGATCCATTTTTGGGGATGGAACGCGATCATCGTTTCGGCGGCGATCACGCTGCCGCTGGGGTTCACCGGCAGCAAGGAGTACGCGGAATTGGAATGGCCGATCGACATCGCCATCGCGGTGGTGTGGGTTGTATTCACGATCAACCTATTGGGAACAATCCTCAAGCGGCGGGAGAAACACCTCTATGTCTCGATCTGGTTCTACATTGCCACGGCGCTGACGGTGGCGATTCTGCACATCGTCAATAATCTGGAGGTGCCGGCGGGTCCGTGGAAGAGCTATTCGATCTACGCGGGGGTGCAGGACGCGCTGGTGCAATGGTGGTACGGGCACAACGCGGTGGCGTTCTTCTTGACGACGCCGTATCTGGGGTTGATGTATTACTTTCTGCCCAAAGCGGCAAATCGCCCGATCTTTTCCTACCGGCTTTCCATCATTCATTTTTGGGCGCTGATCTTCATTTACATTTGGGCCGGCCCGCATCACCTGCTTTATACGGCGCTGCCGGATTGGGCCCAGTCGCTGGGCACGGCGTTTTCGGTGATGCTGATCGCGCCCTCGTGGGGAGGGATGCTCAACGGGTTGCTGACCTTGCGCGGCGCGTGGGACAAGGTGCGCCAGGACCCGGTGCTTAAATTCATGGTCGCGGCGGTCACGGCATACGGGATGGCGACGCTGGAAGGGCCGACGCTGGCGCTGAAGAGCGTCAACTCGCTTTCGCATTACACCGACTGGACGATAGCGCACGTGCATACGGGGGCGCTGGGCTGGAACGGGCTGCTGACCTTCAGCATGCTTTATTGGCTGTTCCCGCGGCTCTACAACACCAAGCTGTGGTCGGTCAAGCTGGCCAATTATCATTTTTGGATAGCGTTGCTGGGGATGGCGTTCTACGTCATCCCGATGTACATCAGCGGCATCACGGCGGGGATGATGTGGAAACAATTCACGTCCGACGGGTTTTTGCAGTATCCGAATTTTCTGGAGACGGTGCTGCAAATCGTTCCTCTTTACCGGCTGCGGGCGATAGGCGGCTCGCTCTATATCTGCGGCGCGTTTCTGATGGTGTTTAACCTTTGGAAGACAGTCCGCTACGGCCAGTTTGCGCCGGAACAGGTCGTGCAGGCCCCGCCGCTACGACCGGAGGCCGGGAGCGGGACTGGAAGCCGCCGGTGGACCCATCGCTGGCTGGAAGCGCGGCCGATGACGCTGACGGCGCTGGCGCTGGTTGCGGTGATGATAGGCGGCTTGATCGAAATCGTGCCCATGATCCTGATCAAGGAGAACGTGCCCACCATATCGAGCGTCCACCCCTACACGCCGCTGGAACTGCTGGGCCGGGATATTTATATCCGCGAAGGATGCGTGGGCTGCCATTCGCAGATGATCCGTCCCTTCCGCTCCGAGACAGAGCGGTATGGAGAGTATTCCAAAGCGGGGGAATTTGTTTATGACCATCCGTTTCTGTGGGGTTCCAAGCGGACCGGCCCGGACCTGCATCGCATCGGCGGGAAATATCCGGATGCCTGGCATTACAACCATCTGGACGATCCGCGCTCCACTTCCCCCGGCTCGATCATGCCGCGCTACCCGTGGTTGCTGGCCGACAAGCTCGATACCGACTGTCTGCCGGCGCGGATCATGGCGTTGCGGCGCATCGGCGTGCCTTACCCGGCCGGTTACGAGACACGGGCGCTGGCGGAATTGAAGCAGCAGGCCGCCAAGGTCGCGACCAATCTCAAAGTCGGCTCGATCACCGCGGAACCTGACCGGGAGATCATTGCCGTCATAGCCTACCTGCAACGCCTGGGGACCGACATCAAATTGGCGCCCAAGGCGGCTGCGGTGAAGACAGCGGAACTGGATCGTTCCTCACAGGCGAGGAACTAAACGCTTATGAATCAAATCATTGAGAATCTGGGCGGCATCGGAATGTTTGGGGTGGTTTCCGTTTGCCTGTTTGTCATCGTATTCAGCGCCTCGCTGATCTGGGCATTCTGCCAGAAGAAGTCGCTCCTTGAGAGCATGGAATCCCTGCCGCTGGAGGATGGGGCGCATGTCGATACGACCACGATGGGAATGCGAGCACATGGGGCCAGGAATGTGGCTGGCGAGACGCCAGCCACGGCGACCGGGAAGTCAGAACAGATACGAGATGCACTGCTCGCGGTGCTGGTCGCGCCACCCAAAGGAGACAGCCGTCATGAGTGAGAACAGAGACCCACTGCTGCTGGATCACGACGCCGACGGCATCCAGGAGTTGGACAACAACCTGCCGCGCTGGTGGGTGTGGCTGTTTTATCTCACCATCGCCTTCGCGGTGATCTACCTTGGGTATTACCACGTCTTGCGGCTGGGAACGCTTTCGGCGGCGGAGTACCAGAAGGAGTGGAAGGCGGGGGAAACCATCAAGGCCGCCGCGCTGACGCGATTTGAGGCCGCGCTGCCGACGCTGACCCCGTCCAAGGACCCGGCGATGCTGGCCGAAGGGAAGGGGATTTTCCTCAAGAACTGCTCGCCCTGCCACCGCAAAGACGGCGGGGGATTGGTCGGGCCGAATCTGTGCGATGAGTATTGGATACATGGATCGAATTTTGTTGACAACCTGAGAGTCATCGTCAACGGGGTTCCGGCCAAAGGGATGCTCACCTGGAAAGGGGTCTTGAAGCCCAAGGAGATTCACGAGGTCGCCAGCTATATATACACGTTGCGCGGGACGCACCCGCCCAACCCCAAGCCACCCGAGAACCAGGCCCAGCCGGAACAACCGAACGCTTACGAATGAAGGCGACGGAGACAGAGGCGCCGAAAGGCGGACCCGACGACCGCAAAACGATTGTGGATGTGAATTGGGGGGACTTTCGCGATCATCTGGCGACGGCCGACCAGCAGGGACGGCGGCAATGGATTTATCCGCGGCAGCCGGAGGGCCGGTATTATACGAGCCGGATATACGCAAGCTGGCTGTTGCTGGCCTTGCTGTTTGTGGGGCCGTTTGCGCGCGTGAACGGAAATCCGCTGTTGATGATCAATTTTCCGGCCCGCCGGTTTTCGATTTTAGGGCAGATATTCTGGCCGCACGACATGGCCATGTTCGCGATCGCGCTGCTGATCTATTTCACGGCCATAATGGTGTTCACCGCCGCCTTTGGCCGCCTGTGGTGCGGGTGGGTGTGCCCGCAGACGCTTCTGATGGAAATGGTTTTCCGGCGCATCGAATACGGCGTTGAAGGCGACGCCGCGGCCCAGCGCGCATTGAACGCGGCGCCGTGGACGGGGGAGAAAATGGCGCGCAAAGCGGTCAAACACGCGCTGTTTTTCGGACTTTCATTTGTCATCGGGAACCTGCTGCTCAGTTACATCATTGGAAGCGATCAACTTTTTCAAATCATCGCTGACGGCCCGCTGGATCATGTTGAGGGACTTGGCGCGATGTTGTTGTTCACCGGGGTTTTTTACGCCATTTTCGCCCGATTCCGCGAGCAGGCCTGCACGTTCATCTGCCCCTACGGACGCTTCCAATCGACCGTCGTGGACGAGAACACGATGGCCGTGGCCTACGATTACAAGCGCGGGGAGAAACGCGGCCCGTTCAGTCGCGGCCCGCGCGAAGCCGGGCAGGGAGATTGCGTGGACTGCCATCTGTGCGTGGCGGTTTGCCCGACGGGCATCGACATCCGCAACGGCACCCAGATGGAATGCGTCAACTGCACCGCCTGCATTGACGCCTGCGACGGCGTGATGGACAAAATCGGCCGTCCGCGGGGACTGGTCCGCTATGCTTCGCTCAACAGCATCGAACGTGGCGAACGGTTCCGGCTGACGCCGCGCCTGATGGGATACGCCGCCGTGCTGTGCGCGCTGGCGTCGGTCCTGGCCGTGCTGGTGCTGACACGCTCGAACGTCGAAGCCACATTATTGCGGGCGCCGGGGGCGTTGTTCCAGGAACTGCCCGACGGCTCGATCGAAAACCTTTACACGATCCAGCTTGTCAACAAAACCTCCCGACCGATGGCGGTGCAATTGAGGCTGGAGAACACCGAGGGCAAGCTATCCGTCATGGGGGATCCGCAACTGGTCGTTCCCAAAGAGGATTTGGCCTCGACCTCCATACTGATTGACATGCCCGCGCGTTTGTTGACGGGCGGCAAGCGGAAGCTGGAGATCGGAGTTTATTCCAATGGCCACCTGCTCCAAACCGTCCAAACCACCTTCGTCGGCCCCCGGCGCCAGCCGGGCGGCGAGACCGCCACGCCATGAAGACAAAAAGCCCGGAACCGGCCGGTCGCAATCCGTGGCCCATCGCCATCGTCGCTTATTTCATTGTCTTCATTTCGTTCATCGTCGGCTTCATCGTTTTCGCAACGCGGCAGAAGATGGACTTGGTGCGCGAAGATTACTACGACCAGGAGATTCGATTCCAGAAGCAGATCGACCGGGTCACTCGCACGCAGTCCATCAGCACGCAGATTGTCATTCGGTATGATGCCCGGCAGGGGGCGGTGACGGTCGAATTGCCAAAAGAGCAGGCGGGCCAGCACCCCACCGGAACGGTTGTCTTCTATCGTCCATCCAACGCCAGCCTTGATGAAACGCACGAGTTGACGCTCGACGCAAACGGCGAGCAGCGACTGGACACGCGAAAACTCAAGGCCGGACTCTGGACCGTGCGAGTGGAATGGTCGCTGGCGGGACAAGACTATTTTTACGACAAACAGATTGTTGTCAAGGGCGGTGAATCGTGATCTTGAATGGATTATTATAGCGCATTCATTTTGGGCCTGGCGGGGAGCCTCCATTGCGCCCTCATGTGCGGACCGCTGGCCTTGGCCGTGCCCGTGGCCGGCCGCGCCGCCGTCAGCCGTTCCATTTTTAACGCCGGTCGCCTCGCCACCTACGCGTTGCTCGGGGCGGTTTTTGGTTTCGTTGGCCGAACGCTTGTTTTCGCCGGGTTGCAGCGCGCCCTATCCATTGGCGCCGGGGCGGCGGTGTTGATGGGGTTGGCTGCGTCATCCCATTTCGCGTTGAATTGGCGCGTTACCAGCGCCATGACACGATTCAAATCCGCCTTCGGCCGATTGCTCAAGCAGCGCAGCCTCGGCGCGATGTTCCTGCTGGGCGGCTTGAACGGCTTTCTGCCCTGCGGCTTGGTATATGTGGGCGCGGCGATAGCGGCGGCGTCGGGCGGAGTTTTGAGCGGAGCCGGTGTGATGCTGGCCTTTGGGCTGGGCACATTGCCGATGTTGATGGGAATCGGGATGGCGGGAATCATACCGGCAATGGGAGCGGGTCTGAAATGGAGGCGGGTCATTTCCTGCTGTGGCGCGCTGGCGGGCGTGTTGTTAATCATGCGCGGCCTTTCTTTGGGCATCCCGTATCTCAGCCCCCACCTTTCCGCCGGCGGCGATCCGATCTGCTGCAGCCCCGGGCGGTGATCAATGCATTGGTATCAGACGCGAGGTGGTGTG
>JBEKKC010000223.1:0-5490 GCA_050010915.1 Tepidisphaeraceae bacterium
AGTCCTATTCGTCGAAAGCGGCGCCTGCGCACCGCCTTACCCGAGCATTAAATTAGCGAACTCTTCGTCAAATACAACTTTCGGTGACATCGGTAACAGATGGGATTATCGGCAGTTCGGCGTAAAACACGTTTGGGAAAGCGGCCCGGCGATTTGCGGACCTGGCGTACGGATAGTTGCCGGGGAGAAAGCCGCGGCGGTTGGCTTGCCGCGAGGCGAGGATTTCCCGGAGGCGGGGGAACTCTGCCGTTGCCGGTTTTTTTTGAACAATGATGCGGGCTCGGCATGTTTTGAACTAACGCGGGCGTCGAAATTGAGCTTTGGCAAGTGCTGGCCGCCGCGGAATGAGCTTCGGCCGTCCTTCGGACATTCTTGTATTCTCCATTTGAGGAAGCCTCCGGCTCCCAGTTCTCCGCACCCTATTACATATAATTTCTATGTAATTCATATTTACTATAAAAGCTTATCAGCAATTATCTTAGAAAATCAGACGGCGACATTGAGGATATTCTCCCATTGACAAACACTGGATTTCGAGATAGTCTATAAAAGATGTAGGAAAGCACTGAATTATTGCCGATAGTCAGATTGAGGACAAAAGCGGCACCCTTTCTCAGGAATCGGCCTCCGAGCGGAATTTCAGAAAGAGAAGGCAATGAAGAAGGTTCAAAGAAAACTCGGATTCACCCTGGTTGAGTTGTTGGTTGTCATTGGGATTATTGCGCTATTGATTGGCATTTTGCTGCCCGCCTTGAGCAAAGCCCGGGACGCCGCCAACACCACGAAGTGCGCCTCGAATCTGCGGAGCATCGGCCAGGCGTTTCAGGAATATTTGGATGAGAACCAGGGTGTTTTCCCGCCGTCGAATTTTTACACCGGCCTGACGATCAATTCCAATCACACGGTGCAAAATCCTCAATTGCCGTACTATGGCTACACGCACTGGTCGGCGCTCATCAAGGGAAACCAATGGATGGCGGCATCGGATTACTTTTCGACCAATCTTAACCCGACCTACCGTGCGCCTCAGCTTGCGGCGTTCATGAGCACTTCCGGCTGGGAACAATTCCAATGCCCCTCGCTAACCAACGGCGGGCTGTCGCCGGCCAACACCTTTCCGGCGAACAGCGATGGCCTTGCCAATGAGGCGCCGGGGAGTTACCTGGATCTTCAAGCTCCGCGGCTGGCGTACACGGTCAACGAGGCGCTCTGCCCCCGGTCAAGATTCACTCCCCATGAAATGGGTGTCTTTGCTTACCCCTACCACTTCGTCCACGCGACGGAAGTGAAACGTAGTGCCACGACAATCCTGGCGACGGAACTGTGGGGATTCCAGGGCGCTGCGCAGACGACCTCGCAGTTCGATGGCACGTCGCAGGTCAGCAACAGCCGTCGGCCGGTGAGCGACTACGATATAACCGGTGTTTCCGCTCCATCGCCGGACAAGTTCTATGTATTAAAATCTTTTCCCAACTCTGAACTTCCCAATCTTGAGAAGACCTGGCCGGATCATCTTGCGCCCGATCCAGAGAAGAATGGTCCAGCCGGCTTCACCACGCTGGATTATGTGGGCCGCAATCACGGGTATCCCAAGAGCTACGGCCATGTGGCGGACTCCACGCTCGGCGGGTGGGATTTACGCCGGACTAATTTTCTGTACGTCGATGGCCATGTGGATATCAAGCACATAGTCGACACGATTTATCCCAAGAGTGAATGGGGCGACGAATTTTACAGCCTTGTGCCATGATCGAACCGTTGCTCGCAAGTGAGAGGAGTCTTGCCATGAATCACACCTGGTACTGTTGTTGCTGCCGTTGTCCGCGCAGCTAAATCAGGGTCCGTTTTTATCAAGCATTCAATATTACGGTTACCCATTTTCTGAAATGGGGAGAGGAAATTCCATGAATTCGTTACGCAAGAGAAGCGCCTTTGCGCTCGTGGCCGCCGCTGCAACCGTTGGTTTCGATTTCAGCGCTATGGCCGGAACTTCAACCAACACCAGCGGCCCCGTTCAACAGGGCCAAAATGGCGGAGTCAACAACCCCGCCGTCACCATCTCCTTCAGCGGGCAGACGGCGCTCAGAACTTTTGATACCTCGCCGTCGATCACCGAGCTACAACCGGGGACCGAAATCATTCTTCACGATGGGACGAGTGGGGCTCCAGTGGAGTACATCGCGCCCAACAACAGTTCGACATCCGTTCAGCTTGCCAGCCCGAATTTCACTGCCCCGGACACCAATCCGGGCACGCCAACGAGCCCGTCAACGGCCAATGTTCAGGTTGCCTCGGCCATTCGTCTGGAATGGCACGAGCAGGGCTCGATCGACGGATTCTACGATCTGATAAACGACGAAGTTGGCTATAACCAAACCAGCGGTCCGATTTCTGTCGAAGCCCAACGGACGCCTTCGAGTTCCAATCCCACGTGGATCAACACCAACTCGTTCAGCGCCGGCGGCAGCACACACGGCTTCACTCTGGACAACTCCGGCAGCGATAATCTGGCCAACACGTACAGCACCACCGTCTACAATCAGGCGACTGGAGTGAATCTGCTGGGCGGTCAGAACCGCATTCAATTCTCCGTCGGCGAATATCCGACGGAAGCGTTCTCCGTCACTGGAACCCCAAGCCCCAACGCCACCGCCGGCTCTGCGGGGTATGGACAAGGCAATCCGGCGCTGCGTCAGGCATCCACACTCACCGGATTGGGCGTGGGTGGAACTCGCCAGACATTTCAGTCTTCCTCGATCGCCAACGAATCGACGAGCATTGAAGACCCGCAAACGGATGCGGCTTATGCGTCGGGACCCTGGAACACCGCGGGCGCCAACAACATTTCCAGCACCTCGATCGCGGGCACGGCCGTCACGTACTCGGCCAATCCCGGCACCGGACTTTTGCGCATCAACAAGGGCGATGCCCAGTGGCTGCAAACAACCGGTCGGCTTCAAAACGGGGCGCTATTCAACGTGGTTGCGCGCACCGTCGACACCGGGCAGCGAGCCGTTTTCGCGCAGAACACCGGCGTCGATCCGTCCTGGGCGGTTGGCAGCAACGACGACGGCAACAGCACGTCCTCCGCCAACGCCAATGCCCAGCATTCCATCGGCAGCTCCCTGCGATTTGACGGGAAGACCAGCGGGTCGGAGGCAGAGAAGACAATCGCGCAGGGCCGCATGGCCGTCGGCGCTTTGTCGGTTCCGGAAGCCAACGCCGCCGCCGCCACCGCGCCGGTCCGCGCCTTGAATGTCGATTTCAACGACCTGACCGATCCAACGGTCGGCGGGGTAACCAATGACAGCGATTTCATCGAGGCGAATTTCAATACGATTGTCAGCAACAATTCCAGCACGCGGTACCAGGCCGTGCTGATCTCGCATTACAACACGGTCAAATCTCCGAATGCCACCGCGTTGAACGCCGAATTGGCGGCCCTCTATGGCGCCGGCAGCAATCAATCCAATACGACCTCGGCGCAGCAGCAAACGGCATGGGCGGCTGTTTCCAGCTATGATCCCACGACCGCCGAAACCGATGGCACCCCATCCATTCCAGTCAGCGGAATCAAAGGTGACACAACCGGCGACGTTGCCGCGTTCATCAGCAACATCGTCAACAGCGTGGGCACGGCCAATGCCGGGCTGACCGCCGCCAGTGCGAATAATCCGGCGGATGGTCTGATCGCAACCGGTTTCCTCCCTGCCGGGCTGTTGGATTGGACGCGCGTCACCGATGGCGGGACGATTACACCCGTTACCCTGACCACCGCGCAGCAAAACGAGCAGAACGCCGTCAATTCCAACTACGGGTACCTTTTCACCACGGACAATTCGATAAACCCCAACTCGTACGCGTCCAACAATGAGACGATCGGCAGCAGCGCTACCTACGGCGCCGGCAACGCCAGCGGCACCCCCGCGATCAACGGCGCTATTCCCATCACGGCTACGGATGCCAGCGGCAACCCGGTCGCCAACGGCGTCATCGCGCCGGGCGGAAACTATCTGTTCGGAAACTTCAATCAGAACGGCGTGCGGGATTTTTCCGCCGTCGAGCAGTCGGTCAACGCCGCACTCTCGCTCGCCCAGGTCGATGTCGTTGCCCACGGCGGCAAGGACAGCATATTCACCCCGGATGGCGGAGTGACCAACAGCACGATCATCCCCTCCCTGAATAACTCCGGCGGAACTTCCGGCTGGGTCACCACCGGCACCGACACCAAGGGGGATCTGATTGTCCTGGGCGATTATAACGGCGACGGCAAATTCAACGGGCAGGACCTTTATCTGCTTGCCCTCGGCGCGTCCCTGGCGGACAGCACCAGTTCCAACACACTGACCGCGACGGCCGCGAACTTCTCCGACGCGCTGAGAAACCCCAACGATGTCCTACGTAAAAACGCGGCTCTGGACTATATCCAGAACTATCTGAATACCACGAGCTACACCGCCGCGGCCGCATTCCTCAAACAGACCGGGGCGGCGGTCCTGAGCGGGGCGACCGTTCCCGTCGGTGCAACCGATTTGGGCACGCAGGACCCCATCACCGGACTGGAGCAGTACACCTACGATCCGACGGGCACGAACGCCTTCAACAAGAGCGACGTCAATCGCGACGGCACGGTCGATTTCAATGACGCCGTGCTTGTCGATGAGTACAACGGCTGGAGCTACGAGAACCAGACGCAGTCGCTGGCGGCGATTGCACCGACTCCCGTGACCGGCGTGACCGAGCAAATCAGCTTGGTGGCCGTGCAACAGGTCGATGGCGAATCCGCCATTGGCGCCGCCGACGTCGCCGTGGTCAATTCCGCGCTCACCGGCGCCGGCACGACCAATTGGTACGGATATAACCTGCAGAAGACCGGCCCCGGCACGATTACCTGGGCCCGGACGGGCGGGGCGGTCAATGTTTACAGCGGCGCCAGCTTCGAGGTCTCCAACGGCACCGTGCAGGTCGGCGGCAGCATCGATCCCTTCTCCGGCACCGGAGCAACAGCCGGGAATCACGTTGCCCTCGCTGTGGATCATGGCGCCAAGGTTCAGTTTTTGCCCAATGCCGCGCATAGCGAAATCGCGGGTCTGGCCATCGACAGCACCAGCCAGGTGGACCTCGGTAACAACCAGGTTATCGTCGACTACACTGGGTCCAGTAGCACGGCCGATGCGACGATCCGCCAATATCTGATCAACGGCCGCAACGGCGGCGCTTGGAACGGCGTTGGCGGCATCAACACCAGCGGAAGCACGGGGAGCGGTGTCGATCCCGGTTACGCTCTGGGCTATGCCGATGGAGCCGAAGGCGTCGTCAGCGGAATCACGTCCGGCCAGATCGAAGTCAGATACACGCTGCTCGGCGATGCCCTTCTCAACGGCTCGGTCACCGGCAACGACTTCACCATCCTGATCGGCAACCTGGGCAAGTCGTTCCTGCCGAACGGGAATCCGGTGGGCTGGGATGATGGCGACTTCGAATACACCG
>JBEKKC010000224.1:0-5352 GCA_050010915.1 Tepidisphaeraceae bacterium
TTCCCCCTCCCCATGTACTCAGGGGGAGGGTTGGGGTGGGGGTCGAACGTCGATTGGCCTACGAAACCCCCACCCCTAGCCCTCCCCCTGAGTACATGGGGAGGGGAAGAACAGGGCGTGCAGAATGTGTCACGCACCCGACCGCCCAACGGTCTAATGTTCATTCGTGGCCGGCATGGGCCATCCTTCTCATTGTCCCCAAGCGTCCCGAGCCGTCGGCACCAGGTAGCTGTCGTAATTATACGCCGGCCCAATATCCGTCCCGATATATCCCGGCACGTCCACCGGCCGCGCCGCCGTCAGACGATGCGGCGCGATCGCCGTGTAAATGTTGTCGCCGCCCAGCCCGCAGTACGGCGTCTTTTCAAAAGAAACGTCCCCCGATGGGTGCAGCACGTTCTGTCCCGCCTGACGGTGGTTGGGCGAATTCCCCTTCGCCAACTCAAACGGCGGCGCATCCCGCGCCGGACCCAATACTCGATCCCCATCGCAATCATATCCCGGATTCTTATCCGCCAGCACGGCGCAGTCCTCCTGTAGGCGGTCGCTGCTGAACGTCAGGTTGAACGCATCGGTGAACGGCGAATCGTAGGAATAACTCAGATTCCGCGGCGAACGGAAGTTCCACCGCATGGAGACGGCCACCGGCGTCCCCAGCGCATCGGTCATCGTGTCGGCCTGGTCCGAAGTGCTCGGACATACGAACCAGGACAGGTCCGTTACGTATCCCCCGCGCACCAGCAGCCACAGCGATGCCGTGATGTCGTTCCCCTTCACGCCACCGTCCGGACCGGTGAAAGCGACGTATCCCCGCGGCTTGTGCGCCGAATCGTAGAACGTCTGGGGCAAGGGCTGAAAACTGGATTCGTTGGCCTTGCCGTATTCCTTCAGCGCCACCCCGATCCGCCACAGGTGCGCCGCGCAATCCGTCCGCCGCGAATCCTCCCGCACCATTTCCATGTACGGAATAATGATCGCCGCCAGAATCGCGATGATCCCGACCGCCACCAGAAACTCGATCAGCGTAAAACCATTCGATTTACGAATTTCGAGCTTCGATTTTTCATCTTCCGCCTTCCTCCTCAATTGCCCGCACGCCGCATCAATGTCCCTTCCCCTGCTCTTGCGCACGTGCGCATTGACTCCGCCGTTCCTCAGGATCGTCTGAAACCGCACGACGTGCTCGGCCTTCGGCCGCTCGAACCCCAACCCCTGGACCTCGTTGTACCTGATGAGGTTCACGTTTGCCCGCAGCGTTTTGCAGATTGCCGCCAGTTGCCGCGCCTGTTCCGGTTTATCGTTCACCCCGTGCAGCAGAATATATTCCAGCGTCACCTCGCGCCCGGTCTGCTCGAAATAATAGCGGGCCGCTTCCAGGATGTCCGCCAGCGGAAAATGCTCCGCCCACGGAATCAGCTCCCGGCGCAACGCTTCCGTCGGCGCGTGCAGCGAGATCGCCAAATTCAGCGGCAACTCCTCCCGCGCAAGCTCGCGCATCCTCGCCGGCACTCCCACCGTCGAGATCGTGATCTTTCTCGCCCCGATGTTGAAACATTCGGGATGATGCAGGATTCGCACCGCGCGCATCACGTTGGCGTAGTTGGCCAGCGGCTCTCCCATCCCCATGAACACCACGTTGGTGATCCGCTCCCGCTTTTGCGCCAGAATCCTGTTCAGCACAAAAATCTGTTCCACGATCCGCTCCGCCCCAAGATTCTGCTTCAATCCATTTATTCCGCTCGCGCAAAATTTGCAGCCCACCGGGCATCCCACTTGTGAACTAATGCACGCAGTCCGCCGGGTTCCATCCGGAATTACCACCGATTCCGCCATCGCTCCCCCGCCCCAATCCACCAGTATCTTCCACGTTCCATCCTCGCTTTTCTGCTGCCGTGTCACTTGCCCAAGCTCAAAATTCATCCCCTCAGCAAGCGCTTGTCTATCGGCTTTCGGCAGGTTGGAAATTGCGCCGGGATCGGTCCTCAGATGGTGGTAAATCCATCGACGAATCTGACGGCCTCTATATTTTGCCCATCCCCACTCGTTCAGCAGGCGCTCCATCTCCTCCGGTGAAAGCGAAAAAAAATGGCTCTTGTCGGAAATCAGCATCGCGTGGTGCATATTATGTAGTGTGGAAGCGAATCGGCAATGGTGGGTAGGTTAAGGAGGCCCAGCATGCATAGCCTCGATCAAGCCGTGAACAGCCCGCTGCAAAAAGTTTCCGGATCAATTTCCGAAAAATCCGCCGGCGAAATTTACTCGGATAAATTTCCCGGCGCGCCTTCGTCCAATATGCCGCAGGCGACTAAAGCCTCCACGCCGACCGATGAAACGCTTCTGGCCGCTTATCGGCACGGCGATCGCTCCAGCTTCTCTCGACTTGTCGAACGCTATCAACGCGAACTGTTCCATTTTCTCATCCGCTTCGTCGGCGACCGCGCCGCCGCCGAGGATTTGTTTCAGGAATCTTTTCTACAGGTTCATCAAAGTTCAAATCAGTTCGATCCCCAGCGCCGATTCCGCCCCTGGCTTTTCACCATCGCCGCCAACAAGGCGCGCGATTATCTCCGCGCCCAGGCCCGACGCCCGGCCAATCAGCTTCAGGCCGCCATCAATCCCGCCAACGACGACAGCGGCGAATTTATCGATCTGATGAAAAATGCCAACGCCGGACCCAGTGCGCCCATGGAGCGGCGGGAACTCCAGGAACAGGTCCAAAAAACGGTCATGGAGATGCCCGCCAACTTCCGGGAAATCCTCTTGCTGTCTTATTTCCATCAATTTTCTTACAAACAAATCGGAGAAATACTTGCAATCCCCCTGGGAACGGTAAAATCTAGGCTGCACGCGGCGGTCGCTTTTTTCGCGGATCGCTGGCGATTGCTGAACCAGGGCACGTTTGATTCGTAGCTACAGGAGCAGGCATCACCGTCAATTGCTGAACCATGCCGCATTGGCGTGATGCAATAACTTGTTGTGCTCCTGGTCGCAGTTCATATATATTTTCTGCTCATGGACTTACGCTCGTGCCGGCCACACGGGTGGTAAATGCGGTCAGGCGGCTGTTCGGTCGCCCCCGAGATCGAGGGGACGTTTATGCAGAAGAAGAAGCTCAACCACGAGGACGGTCAAGCCGTTGATTTGCTTTTGGACCGCCAAACCGCCAGCCCTTCTGACAGCGGAGTCTTTGTGAAATTCGTCGACGTACAACCTCAGCGTATCCAAAAAGTTAAACATATCCTCAAACTACTCAACGAATTGCCCGTTGAGGACCCGCCATCCGATCTGGCTGGACGAACCGTCCGCCGCGTTGTGGACGGCGTGTCCTCCGCTGACGGCTCCACCATTCTGCGCTCGGTGCCCCCAAACCGCCCGGGCAATCAGCAGCCGTTGTCCTGATCACAGAGCCAATGCCTCGGTCAACCTGGCGATTTCCTCTTCGGTATGTTCACAACTCAGCGTCACCCGCAGCCGGCTTGTCCCGCGCGGAACCGTCGGTGGCCGAACCGCCCCCACCAGCAGTTGCCCGTCCAATAGGCGCTGCGACATCTCCATGGCCGCCGACTCCGAACCCACGATGATCGGCACGATGGGCGAATCCCCCTCGGCCACGTCCCGTCCCTTCCCGCGCAGTGCCGCGCGAAACGTCCGCGACAATTCCCTCACCCGATCCTGTCGCCCCGGCTCATCGCGCATCACCCCGATCGCCGCTTCGATGCTCGCCGCCATCGCCGCCGGAACGCTCGTGGAATAGACGTAAGCTCGCCCGAAATTCAAAACGGCCCGGCAGAAATTTTCCTTGCCGCATATCGCGCCCCCCACGCAACCCGCCGCCTTGGAAAACGTCACCACGAAAACGTCCGCCATTTCCGCAAGCCCACGCTCCGCCGCCAATCCCGCGCCGGCCCGCCCGTAAACTCCGCTCGCGTGCGCCTCATCCAGAAGCAACGCAAACGGCCTGGCTCGCTTCAATTGATCCAATCCCGCCAAGTCCGCCTCGTCGCCGTCCATGCTGAAAATCGATTCCGTCACCACCACCTGAAATTGTTTGTCGTCCGCCTCTTCAAGCAATCGCCCGAGCTTGCCCATGTGGTTGTGGGGAAACACGCGCCAAGGCGCACCAGATCCGCGCACCGCATCCACCAGCGATGCGTGAGCCAGCTTGTCGATGAGGAATCGAACCCCGCCTGGGCGCGATCGCCCCAGCGCCGCCAGCGTCTGCACCGCCGCCAGGTTGGCCTGATAGCCGCTGGGAAGCAGCATCGCTCCCTCCGCCGATTTCCACAGCGCGATCGCCGCCTCCGTCGCCGCGTGTTGCGGTGAAAACCCGCTGATCAATCCCGCCGCTCCCGCGCCGGCCCCGAACCTCTCGGCGCCCGCCCGCAAACCGGCCACCACGCGCGGATGATGCGTCAGACCCAGATAATTGTTCGAGCAAAAATTGACGCAAACCCGCCCGTCGATCTCGACATGAACCGCGTCGATCGGCCGCACGACCCGGCGATGCCGAAGCAGCCCCGATTCCGCCAACCGCGACAACTCATCCGCCAAAAGTGCGTCGAACCAGTCCGCCATCAATCCAGCCGCCGGCCTATTCCTCGCCATCGTCCTCGCCGGTGTCGGCAGTATCGGCACCCGCCTCATCATTCGTGGCCGCCCCGGTCATCTTCGCCAGCTTCTGCTTCATCAGCCGTCCGACCTTGAACTTGACCGTTTGCTTCTCCGGAACCTCGACCGGCTCCAGCGTCTTGGGATTCTGGGCCTTTCGCGCTTTGCGGACTTTGGTTTCAAATACACCGAAGTCTCGGAATTCCAGCCGGTTGCCTTTGCCCAACTCATTCACGATCTCGTCAAGAAACTGTTGGACAACCCGTTTTACCTGAACGCGGCGCTGAGCTGCCTGATCAGCGATCCGGTCTATTAATTCCTTCTTCGTGATGGTAGCCATGGCTCCCTCGAGTTGAAGTTAACGCACGATGGGAAACAGACTTAAACTAATATCGCTTGCCGGCAGTCTTAATGCAAGAAGAAAAGCGGCTTGCAACACCCCAATTTGAACCGGAACCGGTTACTTAGTGGTAGGAAATTCCGAAGGTTTCGCTAACTGCCTGGCGTTGATAATCATCTGGATTGCCGCCCCGCCCACGCCACCCGCCCCCAGCAAAATCCGAATACCAGTCATCCGTCTGCAAGGAATAATAGGTGGTTGTCCCGTCCTCAAATCCCGCGAACGCCGCCGGCCCCCGCCCATCCCGCGACAGGTCCATCCGTGGCATCCCCGCCAACACCGGTGGATCGAACGCCAGCGCCGCCGCCGATGCCGGCGAATACGATCTGGCCTGTTGCCCCTGA
>JBEKKC010000225.1:0-7280 GCA_050010915.1 Tepidisphaeraceae bacterium
TTTCAAATCCAGTGCCATGCGCCAATACACCATCCGCCAGCCCCATTATAGTCCCGAGCGATGCCAGCCTTCCGGCCTGTTGCCAAAAATCAACACGCCCCCGTTGTCCCCGCACCACGCGCCGCCCCCGCACAACAGATGCCCCTACCAAAGCCGGCGGAGCTTGCTCCGCCGGGCTCCGCCAAACCCGCCGCGTTCAAATCTGAAAATCCGGCACAATATCTCCCTTGATCCGTGCACGCCGATCTGCCGAACTCACGACCCCTTTTCCCGTATTCATGGATGTCACTTTTTCAGTTCCGAATCGCTCGTCACAAACTGCAATTCCGTCTTCACGCCCGGCTCGGCCGCGACGTTCCGAAATTCAATCCACTCGTTCGCGGTGCGTCTTTCGACCCAGAACTCCTTCAAATCCGCAGGCTCGACATCAGCGAAATGGAATCCTTGTTCATACGAACCCCCCCGCATCCCCAGTTGAACCGGTTGAAACGGAATCGCCACAAGAACATCCCCATTGCTGTTACGCCCACATAAACGCTTATACCCCTCGCCCAAAACATGGTCCCAGCGTGCCTTCGGCCCGCGCAGCCCCACATAAGTTCCCCCGCGCAATGGTTCCGCTTTCGATAAATACACTTCGCCCTTTTTTACACCCAGTTCCTGCGCCGCCGCTCGAACCCCAGTCGGCAACCACGGCCCGGTCGCAAAACTAAAACGCGGATTCATTACTCCCGTCGCGTTCTCGACGCCCATCCCATAAAGAACGTAAACACCGTCGATCACCTTTCCCTGCGAATCGAGCGCAGTCGTATACCACCGATCTGTCATCTCGCTTGCCTCCGATCCATCCCGCGTTTTCAAACCGAACCTCACGACCAGGCCCACGCCCGTGTACTTTGCTTTCGCGGCGTTCCCGCTCGTCTCAAACAGTCGTCTTTGAATTGTGTCATCCTGGTCCAGTTCTACCGCCTCACCGACATGCCTGCTCCTCTCCCATCGTGACTTCGCCAAAATCGGGTGTATATCCGGCGTTCCATCCGGCAACCACCACGTTTGAATCACATGTCCCTGAACCACCCCCAGCACTTCCACCGACACTCCATCCTTCAGCGTCCCCGTGTACGGCTTTATAAGCTCAGCGCTTGGCTCCGTGGTCGGTTTCTCTCCGCGCTCCGCAATCACTACACCCGCCCACACGACCGATACTAGCGCCACCGCCACCACCGCCGCCATCTTCAACATTGCCATCCTCCTTATCGCCATCGCTCCTTTCGCAATCCGCACTGCCGACGCATTGGCATCACTGGTCACTCCCACCACGTTTTCCGCCAGCCCGGTCGGCGCCGCCTGGGCGCTCTCCACCACCATCACCGCCACCACCCCAGCCGCCGGCACGACAAATCCCTTGCGCGCAAAAAGCCCGCGCAGTTTGCGTACTCCCCTCTGCAATCTTTTCTCCACCGCCGCCGCCGAAATTCCCAGCAGTTGTCCTGCCTCGCACGTTGTCTTCCCCTCCAGGTATCGCACCACAATTGCCTGCCGCTCCTTCTCCGCCAGCCGCCCCAACGCCTCGTCCAACACCGCTTGCACCTCCCCGCCCCACACCCCTGTCAATCCTGCTTCCACTTCAGGCCGGACCATGGCTGCCTCCCGTTCGCGCCTCTTGCGTCTGCCCTCCTCCTTCCGCACATTCGCACAACAATATCCCGTGGCTCTATACAGCCACCCCGACAGTGCCCCCGTCCGCCGAATCTGCCCTCCCTGTTGCGACAACAGCAAGAACACCGCCTGCGTTACATCCTCCGCTTCCCGTCCCGGTCCCCCGAGCATGCGCCGCGCCGCTCTGTACACCCAATCCACATGCCGCCGGACCAACTCCCCAAACGCCCTTTGATCCTTTCCCCCAACCCACTGCCCCAGCAATTCCCAATCACTTAACATGCGTGATCCTTTTTGCACTCAGTGTACGCCAAAGCCATTTTTCGGACGCTAAATTCAACAAATAACCCATAACCTCCTTCCCACTCTGTGCAACCAGAAAGGATGTCGAATTGCTTGTTATGGCTTTGTGGTGAGCGCGGATTTGCTGGTCAGCGCGGGAACGGTAGCAGGGGCGACATAAAGGGTCGCCCTGATTTATGTCCTACTTCTGCGCTCTTTCGTCGGCGTAGTTGGCTTTTCTAACATCCCCCCACACGTTTACGCCGCACAGCCTCAAATCTGAAAATCCGGCACGAAATCCCCTTTGATCCGCGCACGCCGATCCCGGTATTTCAGCTTCGGCGGATCGGCGCTCACCTGGTTAAACTTCGGCACGCTGGCCGTGATGAACACGTTGCCCCCGATCGTGCATCCCTCGCCGATGACCGTCTCGCCGCCGAGGATTGTCGCCCCGGAATAGATCGTCACGTTGTCGTGGATCGTCGGATGCCGCTTCTGCCCGCGGAGCAGTTGCCCAAACGCCGGCGCCAATGCTCCCAGCGTCACGCCCTGGTAAATCCTCACGTTATCGCCGATCTCCGTCGTCTCCCCGATCACCACGCCCGTGCCATGATCGATGAAGAATTTCCGGCCTACTTTCGCCCCCGGATGAATGTCGATCCCCGTCAGCCCATGCGCATACTCCGTCATGATGCGCGGCAACAGCGGCACCTGGAGCTTGTAAAACTCGTGCGCCACCCGCTGCACCGTGATCGCCAGCAATCCCGGATAGCAGAAGATCGTCTCATCCGTGCTTTGCGCCGCCGGATCGCCGTCGAACGCCGCCTGCACGTCCTCCGCCAGCATTTCCCGCACCGCCGGCAGCCGATCGAAAAAACTCGACACGATCCGCACCGCTTCCCGATCGCATTCCTCGCACTTATCAGCGTCCCCGTCCGATCCGGGCAGTTGCCGCTTGTATCGCAGGCAGCACCGAACCTGCTCATACAGAAGATCCGTCACCTCGATCAGCAATTCCCCCATCCGATCGCTCACGTTCTGGCTCGTCAGTCCCTGCTGCCCGTAGTAACCTGGATAGATGATCTGCCGCAGCAATTCAATGGCCTGCACAATCTCATCGCGGCTCGGCAGGAACACCCGGTTCAGGTGTTGCATGCGCGGCTCCCCCACGATGCTCTTCACCAGCGCATCGACAACCGAGGGCAGACGTTTATTCAGGTCGTTGCGATCCATGGCGTCAAAATCCGAAACTCGAAATTCGAATGACGAATCAAATTCGAAATTCAAAATTCGAAACAAAAACAAAGGCCGTTTTCTTATTCGAATTTCGAATTTGATTCGAATTTCGAATTTCGAATTTCGGGTTTTCCAGCATATCCCTTGCCATACAACCGGGCAAATCCATAATGCGCCGCCAATGCAATCGGACCTAATGATAGGCATCTCCGGCATGCGCGGCACCGTCGGCGGATCGTTGACGCCGACCGTCGTCTCCCGTATGGCCGCCGCTTTCGCCGCGTTCCTCAAAACCCGACAGCCACCCGCCGCGCGGCCCGTCACGGTCGTCTTTGGCCGCGACACTCGTCCCAGCGGAGCCTGGGTCCGCGACGCCGCCGTCTCCGCCCTCCTCGCCAGCGGCCTGGAAGTCATCGATCTCGACGTCGTTTCCACCCCCGGCGTCGCCATGATGGTTCGACATCTCAACGCCGACGCCGGCGTCATCGCCACCGCTTCCCACAATCCCATCCAATGGAACGGCCTGAAATTCCTCAACCGCGACGCCGTCGCCCCTCCTCCCGCCGACGCTCAGGCCATCGCCGATCTTTACCACGACAATCGCGCCGATTACGCCCTCGTCGAAGATCTCCTCCCCCCTCGCCGCAACACCCAGACCCACGCCCTGCACGTCAAGCGCGTTCTCGATCACGTTGACGTTCTCGGCATCTCATCCCGGCGCTACAAAGTCGTTCTCGACAGCGTCAACGGCGCCGGATGCGTCGCCACCGCCACGCTCCTCGGCAAGCTCGGTTGCCAGCTCGTTCATTTGAATTCCACGCCCGACGGCCGATTTCCGCACGACCCCGAACCGACCGAGAAGAATCTGGTTTCGCTGTCCGATGAAGTTCGCCGCCAACACGCCGCCATCGGCTTCGCGCAGGACCCCGATGCCGACCGCCTCGCCGTCGTCGATGAAAACGGCGTTTACATCGGCGAGGAATATTCCCTGGCGCTGTGCGCCCAATGGATTCTCTCCCGCCGCCCCGGCGTTGCCGTCACCAACCTCTCCTCCAGCCGAATGCTCGACGACATCGCCGCCGCCCACAATAGCCGCGTCCTCCGCACTCCCGTCGGCGAAACCAACGTCGTTCAGGCCATGCTCGCCAACGGCGCGGCCATCGGCGGCGAGGGCAACGGTGGCGTGATCGACCCCCGCATCGTCCCCGGCCGCGACAGCCTCGTCGCCATCGCCTACGTCCTTCAGCTCATGGCCGACTCCAACCTCTCCATCAGCCAGCTTGTCGCTCAAATTCCTCGCTACCAGATCGTCAAGACCAAATTCCCCTGCCGCCGTGAAGATGCCGAGCGTGTCGTCGAGGCCCTTAAATCCCATTTCTCGTCCGAGAAAATCGACACCCAGGATGGCATCCGCGTCGATTTCCCCCTCGCCTGGCTCCACGCCCGCCCCAGCAACACCGAGCCGATCATGCGCATTATTGCTGAAGCTCCCGACCGCCTAAAAGCCGAAAAAATAATTGGCGATGCCCAGGCCGTCGTCAAGGCCACTTTGTAGCCCCGGGGCTGTTGCATGAAACCGCCGGCCCCTGTTAACCTGAAAGCGGCGTCTATTAGACGAAATAAAACCGCAGCTTCCTGACTCCCTGAAAGGTCATACACCATGCACTTTCCCAGATCACTGATCGCTCGATCCCTCACCGCGGTCGCCATCGCCTTTTTGCTGTGCCTCTTCCTCCCCGCCGCGGCCTCGGCCAATGAAGCCGGGCTCAGAATGCCCGACCTCAACCAGGCCCGGTTCTTCGGCAATTCCATCGGCGGACATACCCTCCTGGCCTGGGGAATCGCCATCTGCGGACTTGGCTTCCTTTTCGGAATCGTCATCTACACCCGGCTCAAAAACCTTCCCGTCCACCAGTCCATGCGCGACGTCTCCGAGACCATTTATCTCACCTGCAAAACCTATCTCAAGACCCAGATCAAGTTCATCCTCATCCTCGAAGTCTTCATCGGCGCCGTCCTGGTCCTTTATTTCGGGACGCCGGCCAGCACATGCCGCCGTGGCACGTCGCCATCATTCTCCTGTTCAGCCTCATCGGGATTTTCGGCAGCGTCTCGGTGGCCTGGTTCGGCATCCGCATCAACACCTTCGCCAACAGCCGCACCGCCATGGGCTCGCTCAAGGGCAAGCCCTATCCCTGCTATTCCATTCCCCTTCAGGCCGGGATGAGCGTCGGCATGGTCCTGATCAGCGTCGAACTGATCATGATGCTCTTCATCCTTCTTTTTGTTCCGCGCAATCTGGCCGGACCCTGCTTCCTCGGCTTCGCCGTCGGTGAATCGCTCGGCGCCGCCGCCCTCCGCGTCGCCGGTGGAATCTTCACCAAGATCGCCGACATCGGCGCCGACCTCATGAAGATCGTCTTCAACGTCAAGGAAGACGACGCCCGCAACCCCGGCGTCATCGCCGACTGCACCGGCGACAACGCCGGCGACAGTTGCGGGCCCACCGCCGACGGCTTCGAGACCTACGGCGTCACCGGCGTCGCTCTGATCACCTTCATCCTCCTGGCCTGCCCCGCCGCCATCCAGTCCCAACTCCTCGTCTGGATCTTCGCCATGCGCCTGGTGATGCTCCTCACCAGCGGCGTCTCCTACCTCATCAACGAGTTCATCGCCCGCGCCAAGTACGTCCATGCCGATGAAATGGATTTCGAGCACCCCCTCACCATGCTCATCTTCCTCACCAGCCTCATCTCCATCGCCACCACTTATCTCTTCTCGTATCTGCTGATCCCCGATCTGGGCCAGGGCCAGCTCTGGTGGAAGCTTTCCTCGATCATCACCTGCGGCACCGCCGCCGGGGCCCTGATCCCCGAGTTCGTCAAGGTCTTCACCAGCACCAACAGCCGCCACGTCCGCGAGATCGTCGACGCCACCCGCGAGGGCGGGGCGTCCCTCAACGTCCTCAGCGGCCTGGTCGCCGGCGATTTCTCCGCCTTCTGGCTCGGTCTGGTCATCGCCGGACTCATGGCCGTCGCCTACGGCTTCGCCAGCATCGGCGGCGCCGACACCGGCGTCCAATCCCTGCTCAACCCCGGCGCCACCGCCGCCGTCGCCGTCTTCGCCTTCGGTCTGGTCGCCTTCGGTTTCCTCGGCATGGGACCCGTCACCATCGCCGTCGACAGCTACGGGCCCGTCACCGACAACGCCCAGAGCATCTACGAACTCAGCCTCATCGAAACCCTCCCCAACATCAAAACCGAACTCAAACGCGACTACGACATCGACGTCGATTTCGAACGCTCCAAGCTCCTCCTGGAAGCCAATGACGGAGCCGGCAACACCTTCAAGGCCACCGCCAAGCCCGTCCTCATCGGCACCGCCGTCGTCGGCGCCACCACGTTGATCTTCTCCATCATCATGCTCCTGACCAAGGGCCTGAGCGACACCGCCGCCATCGCCAACCTCTCCATCCTCCACGCCCCGTTCCTCCTGGGCCTGATCTGCGGCGGCGCCGTCATCTACTGGTTCACCGGCGCCAGCATGCAGGCCGTCGTCACCGGCGCCTACCGCGCCGTCGAATTCATCAAGCGAAACATCCACCTCGAGGGTGACGCCAAGGCCTCCACCCAGGACTCCATGCGCGTCGTCGAAATCTGCACCCGCTACGCCCAGGCCGGAATGCTCAACATCTTCCTCACCGTCTTCTTCGTCACCCTCGCCTTCGCCTGCGTCGAACCCTTCTTCTTCATCGGGTTCCTCATCTCCATCTCCACCTTCGGACTGTTCCAGGCCATCTTCATGGCCAACGCCGGCGGCGCCTGGGACAACGCCAAGAAAGTCGTCGAGGTCGAGCTCCGCGAGAAGGGCACCCCGCTCCACGCCGCCACCGTCGTCGGCGACACCGTCGGCGATCCCTTCAAGGACACCTCCTCGGTGGCCATGAATCCGATCATCAAGTTCACGACTCTCTTCGGCCTCTTGGCCGTCGAACTAGCCGTGACGGTCGAGGGTCCCGTCAAATACGCCCTGGCCGCGGCTTTCTTCCTCATCGCGCTCTGTTTCGTTTACCGCTCGTTCTACGGCATGCGCATCCGCAGCCA
>JBEKKC010000226.1:0-5127 GCA_050010915.1 Tepidisphaeraceae bacterium
CACGTCAACGCCGCGTCGGAAATTTCCGACGCGGCGTTTTGTGGTGAAACTCGCCTGACTGCAACGAAGTGGAGCGACGGGGAATCGAACCCCGATTTGCTGAATGCGATTCAGCCGTCATCCCGTTAGACCATCGCCCCGGGTACTGCGTGAATTCTATGGCCCCCCGCGGCATCGTCAAGCCGGCCCCCGGAGCGTACAATCCACCCCCGCATGTTCCGTCACGTCCCTAATGCCCTCACCGCGTCGCGGCTGCTCCTGGCGGGGGTGTTTTTCGCCATGCTGGCGTATTACCAGAACGAAAGCGCCTTGCCGCGGCATGGAGAGGCGCTGTGGCTTAACATCGCGCTGATCGTTTATCTCATCGCCCTGGCGACCGATTTCCTCGACGGATACCTGGCCCGGCGATGGAAGGTCGAGGGGGCGTTTGGACGAGTGGTCGATCCGTTCGTCGATAAGGTGCTGGTGTTGGGGAGTTTTATTTTTTTCGCGGGGAAGAATTTCACCGAGCCATGGACTAGTCCCAATGGAACCGGGATTCCGCAGGGCGTGACCACGATCACCGGGGTGGCGCCGTGGATGGTGGTGGTGATTTTGGCGCGCGAACTGCTGGTCACCAGCCTGCGCGGGAGCATGGAAAGCAGCGGCGAAGCGTTCGGGGCGCAACTCAGCGGAAAGCTCAAGATGGGGTTTCAGTCGGCGACGATCCTGGTGATTCTGCTGTACGTGAATTATCGGCGTCGGCTGGATGCCGACGCCTTGCGCGCCGCGACGATCTTCCGGGATGCCTGCATCTGGATGACGCTGACCATCACGGTCATCAGCGGATCGATGTACGTTCACAGAGCAGTGTCGCTGTACCGCAAACACCCTCCGCAATCATGAAGCGATGGATCGTCACCATGGGCGGGGTGGGATATTTGCCGGCCTCCGGCACGTTCGCCAGCCTGCTCACGTGCCTTGTTCTTTGGCCGATCTTGGCCAACGTTGGGCCGGTGGCGCAGAACGTCGTAGCGCTGGTGGGATTGGGATTTTTTTCCGTGCTGAGCATCGCCCTGGCGCCCTGGGCTATCCGCGAGTTTGGCGACAAGGACCCGGGGCAGTTCGTGCTCGATGAAGCCGCGGGGATTTGCCTGTCGATTCTCTTGCTGCCGGCGAGGACGGGCTGGGGAACGGGGATCAATTTGTTGGCGGCGTTCCTGGCATTTCGGATCTTCGACATCACCAAACCTCCGCCGGCCCGGCAATTGGAGCGGCTGCCGGCGGGCTGGGGGATTCTGCTGGACGATCTGGCCGCGGCGGTTTACGCGAATTTGGTGTGCCAGGTTTTGTTCAGGTGGGTGCTTGCGATTTAGCGATGATCGGAACCGCGATTCTTGATCCAAAGCGGTAACGCCTCGGCGACTCGCGTGATGACGCCGTCCCAATCCCCTTTGCTGGGCTGGCGGAATAATCGCATCGATGGATACCAGGGGCTGTCGTCTCGCTCCAGCAGCCAGCGCCAGTCCGCAACAAACGGCAGCAACGTCCAGACCGGCTTGCCCATGGCGCCGGCCAAGTGCACCACGGCCGTGTCCACCGCGATAACCAGGTCCAGGTTGGCGATCAACCCCGCCGTATCGGCAAAATCCTCCAACTCCTCCGTCCAATCAATTAGCTCCATGCCCGCCGGCGGACACTTGGCTTCGGCGGCCGCATCACCTTTCTGAAGGCTGAAGAAACTCACGCCGGGCAACTGCCCCAGCGGCGCCAACCTTGCCAGCTTGATCGAGCGATTGCGATCGTCTATGTGGGTTGGTCTTCCCGCCCACACCAGGCCCACGTTGACCCGCGGGGAATGTTCGGCGAGCCGGTGTTGCCACCGTCTGGCATCGTCGGCATCGGCATGCAGATAAGGCGCTTCATTGGGGATGTTGGCTGAGTTTGTTCCGAAAATCAGCGGAAGGCTAAGCAGAGGACAGTGAAATTCAAAGGCCGGCAAGGGCTGGCCCCGTGCCACGATTCGGCATTTGCCGGACATCATTCGGAAAAGCCGCTCAAGTTCCGCGTGGCATTCAATGATGATTGACCCAGCACCCCTCCGGGCAACCAGGGGCAGATACCGGATAGTTTGAAGGGCATCTCCAAAACCCTGCTCGGCACGGAGCAGAATCGTGCGAGCTTCCAATGGGCGGCCGTCCCATTGCGGCTGGGCGAAATTTGGCGCCGGGGACGTAAAATCCTTGCATTTCCATCGCCATTTATACTCTTCCCAGCCTTGTTGAAAATCGCCCCGCGCCAGCAGCGCCAAAGAAAGATTATTGTGGGCTTCGGCAAGTTCAGGCTTAAGCCGAATGGCCTGCCTATATGCGATGATGGCCTCGTCAAGCCGCCCCAGCTCCCTCAACGCGATGCCCAGATTGCTGTGCATTTCGGGATAATCGGGCTTGAGTCGAATGGCTTGACGATAAGCGGCAATCGCATCTTCAAATTGCGCGGCGCCCTTCAATGCGTTGCCCAGGTTGCCGTGCGCTTCGGCAAAATCCGGTTTGAGCCCAATGGCCTGCCGATAGGCGGCGATGGCCTTTGCGGGCTGGCCATTGTGCTCCAGGGCGAGGCCCAAGTTGTAGTGTGCGTCGGCGTAATCAGGGTTCAGTCGAATGGCATGTTGACAGGAAGCGATGGCCTCGTCAGGCCGCCCCGCAATCTCCAACACAACGCCCAGATTATTGTGCGCTTCGACGAAATCGGGCTTGAATCGAACGGCCAACCGATAGGCCGCGATGGCATCGTTAGGTTGCCCGTTGGCCTTTAACGCATTGCCGAGATTGAGGTGGGCTTCGGCAAGATCAGGCTTGAGCCGAATGGCCTGCCGAAAGGCTGCGATGGCCTGGTCAAGTTGTCCGTTGGCCTTTAAGGCATTGCCCAGGTTGTAGTATGCGCCGGCGTCGTTGCGCGTCAGGGCAACGGCCTGCCGATAGACGACGATGGCCTCATCGAGTTGTCCCTTGTCCTTCAGGGCATTGCCAAGGTTACTGTGCGCCTGAGCATGGCTGGGATTGAGGGCGATGGCCTGACGAAAAGCGGCGATGGCCTCATCAAGTAGTCCTCTGTCTCGCAGCATAATGCCGAGATTGCCATGCGCTTCGGCGTGGTTGGGATTGAGAGTCAGGGCCCTGCGGATCAAATCCATCGCCAGGTCATTCCGTCCCATCTGATGGGCAATCACTCCCAGATTGTGCAGCGCATCGGGATGTTCCGGCTGCCGGGCCAGGATCTGCCGGTAAAATTGCTCGGCGTCGTGCAGCCGCCCGGCCTGGTCGTGCTGCACCGCCAGATCGAAGGCTTGTTGGATCGTGAGTTGGGTCATGCCGCGGATGGGCACTATCCGGTGCGGATTACTCTTTGGCAACCAGGGCGTGTGCAATCTGGAGGTCGGTCGGGGTGGTGATTTTGAGATTGCGTTCTTCGCCATCGACGAGCCAGACGGGCTTGCCCGCCAATTCCAGCATTTGAACGTCGTCGGTGATCTGATCGAGCGGGACTTTGCAGGCGGCAAAAGCGTCGAGCAAATCCTGCCGCCGCATGACCTGGGGGGTTTGCATGGCCCAGAGTTCGTGGCGGGGAAGGGTTTGGCGGACCGGCGCGGGGAGCGGGCCGGTGGCTTGCTTGATCGTCAGATGAACGGGCATCGCGGCGGCGGCGGCGCCGTGAAGGAGGGCGGCTTGAAAAGTCCGGTCGATCAGCGCCTGGGAAACCAGCGGACGGGCGGCATCGTGAACCGCCAGCCAGCCGATCGAGGCATGCGATGCCGTCGCGGCGATGCGGACGCTGTCGGCGCGGCAGTATCCACCGGGACACACGTGAAGTTTTCGGGCCGCCCGATCGTCGAGGAATTTGGCGCAATCGCGTGCGGCATCCGGATCGGGCGAGGCCACGACGACCTGGGCGACATCCTCGCGCTGGGCGAAAGCGGCCAGAGTCCAGGCCAGGACCGGCCGGCCGTTCAGCGGCTGAAAGAGCTTGCTGCCCGGCCCGCCAAACCGCGTCGATCGCCCGGCGGCGGGAAGAATCACGGCGAATTCGGGCATGGGGATTATCCGGGAAATTTTTTCAGGAAACTTTCGAGGGCGCTTCGTGCGGCAGCCGGCCGAAAATCATCTTTCCGGCGCTGGTTTGCAGGACGCTGGTGACGGTGAATTCGATTTCCTCGTTGAGGTGCGGGCGGCCCTGCTCGACGACGACCATGGTCCCATCCACGAGATAGCCGACGCCCTGCCCGGGCGATTCGCCGGGCTTCAGCAGGCGGACGGTCATCCGTTCGCCGGGTAGAACGACCGGCTTGAGGGCGTTGGCCAGATCGTTGATGTTGATGACGTCCACGCCGCGAAGGCTGGCGACCTTGTTGAGATTGAAATCGTTGGTGAGAACGCGGCCGCTGAGTTCGGCGGCGAGGTTCATCAGCTTGGCATCGACGTCCTCGGGCCCGGCGTCGCGGGCGGAGGAATCGTACATGATGACTTCCGTGCGCTTGTTGCTTTGCAGGCGCTGTAAAACGTCCAGCCCCCGCCGGCCGCGGTTGCGCTTGAGCTTGTCTCCGCTGTCGGCGATGGTCTGCAATTCGCTGAGCACGAAGCGGGGAACGATCAGCCGGCTTTCCAGGATGCCGGTCTCGGCGATGTCGGCGACGCGGCCGTCGATCAGGACGCTGGTATCCAGCAACATGGGGCGGGAACCCTTGGTCTGTTTGCTGAATTCCACGTAGGGAATGATGAAGCGGAAATCGTCCTTGGTCTGAAGGACGAAGCTGATCGCCAGATAAGTCAATACCACGCCGATGACGATGTCGACATTGCTCGAGATCGCCAGCCTCTGGGCATCCGAGGCATACGGCATGTAGGCCTCGACCACGAGCGGGATGGCCAAACTGAAACCATAGGTGGTGATCATTCCGACGATGAGGCCGAGAAACGTGCCGGAGAAAACAGCGAGTTTCCGCCTGGGAGAAAGAATGTCGACGCAGAGGATCAGGACGCCGACGCTCAACATGATGCCGAGCATCAGCCAGGAAGGAATCTGGAGGAGGCCGACGTCCTTCTCGACGAAGTAATAGCCGATGGCGGCCATCAGCAGGACGAACAGCGCTCT
>JBEKKC010000227.1:0-6187 GCA_050010915.1 Tepidisphaeraceae bacterium
CGGCATTTCAATTATCACGGGCCACCAGGGAAATCCGAATGACGAATCAAATCCGAATGACCGAATGACGAATTAATTCGGATTTCGTCATTCGGGCTTGATTCGTCATTCGGATTTCGGATTTCGGATTTTATCTAATCCCTCGCCGCCTCCTGTGCCCACCGCTTGAATTTATCGAGCATCTCCCCCGTCACCGATCGCGGCGTATCCCGCACCGCATCGTGGAAAATCGCGGCGGTGATCTGGCCTTCCACGCCGGAGGCCACCGTGCTGAGAAACGGCACCGTGGCCGCGCGGTCGCAGAGATATCTGATGTCCGCGCCGCTGTAGCCGTCCAGCACGGCCGCGAGTTGGTCGATCAACACGTCCCCGGCCAGCGGGCGATGGCCCAGATACGTCTGGAGCATCTTCCGCCGCGCCTCGACATCAGGCAGCGGGATATACACCTTTTCGTCGAATCGTCCCGGGCGCAGGATGGCCGGGTCGAGCTGCCAGGGAACGTTGGTTGCCCCCATGAACAGAATGGGTTGGCCGCTTTTCTTGTCGAAGCCTTCCATTCCCTGGAGGATTTGCGGCACCACGCGTTGCATGACGCTCGATCCTTCATCCCGCCGGGCGGGAACCAGCGCTTCGATCTCGTCGATGAAAATGATGCTGCGCTCTTCGGCCGCCGCGGCGTCGAAGAGCTTCTTGACGTTCTGCTCGGCTTCGCCGACCCATTTGCTGAGTACGTCGGCAGGCGATATGCGGAAGAACGCCGCGTCGATCTCGCCGGCCGTCGCCTTGGCCAGCATGGTCTTGCCCGTTCCCGGCGGCCCGTACAGCAGCACCCCCCCGCCGGGCCGGATGCCGAATTTCGCCGCCAGGTCCGCGTGCTCGAACGGGTAGATCATTTTCAGCCGGATGTCCTGCTTCACGTCCTCCAACCCCGCCACGTCGTCGAAGCGGATGGACGGCCTTTCCTTCACCAGCCATTGCCCCGCCGACGCCGTCCCCTCGGCCTCGCCGGCTGACTGCCGCGTGGCGTTGGCCGACTGCTTACGATTCTCATTCCTTGCCTTATCGCTATCGCGGGCCAGTTCCAGCAGCTTGGCCGCCGTCTGCCGCCGGGCTTCGCGAAGCTCTTCGCCCTGGGCCTCTTTGCTCAGGTCCACCATGGCCCGCGCCGCCTCGAGGAGATAGACCCGCGCCGAGTCCCACTGCCCGGCCCGCCGGGCGTCCACCGTTCGAACGTATCCCAGGAGCTCGACATGCCGGAGATTCTAATCCCCCCGCCGCGAATTGCGATGTAGCACGGGCATCCTGCCCGTGGCGTTCGGTAGGCTTTGCCTCCGCAGCGGTAATCCGCACGCATCGACGGTACTCCGTCGATATAAGCTCGAGCGCAGCGCTCTCCCCATGGCTCAATCCCCAACGCCGGGCAAGCCCCAACTCGCCGAGTTCACAGGAAATCGCTAAACTAAACCCGTCTGAGTATACGCCCTCCCAGGCGGAGCAATGTCAAAGCGAAGATTTCGGTACTGGTGCAGTTTGAAAAATAAAAGGTCTGCGTTTCATATTCCTGTTAAAATTGGGCTGCTGTGCGTCGGGAAAAAATAAGTTCGCTAACGGTCTGGTTTTTCATCGCTCTATTCTTCGGGGTAGGTGCGGGTATTGGCCTGCTTGTAGCGTCTATATATGGAAGGCCGTTTGCGGGGGCCGTCCTGATGGGCTCCACTGCGGGTGCGGTTGGGGCGTGGGCGGTCTTTGCTATCGCGTTTCGCCTTAGGCGATATTTTCGCCCACCAGGCGCGCGATAGAAACTAGAGAAACCAGAGACAGTCACCGAGAAACTGGCGTAAATTAGGGACAGTCACCTATTTCTGTTCACAGAAATAGGTGACTGTCCCTAATTAAAGCGGGCGGCGGCGAAGCCGGCTCGTTCGCAATCGGCAAACGCCAATCTTAGAATACCCCCCATGGAGTTGACGGTTCACGAGGCGTTGAAGCTGGCGACGGCGCATCACGGCGCGGGACGGCTGGACCAGGCGGAGGAATTGTACCGCCTGATCCTGGGGGCGGAGCCGGATGAGCCGGACGCGCTGGAGATGCTGGGCGCCCTGCTCTCCCAGCGGGGAAATCACGATGAAGGTCTGGGCCTGATCGAGCGGGCGATCAAGCTCCGGCCCGATGCGGCGGATTATCACTCCAATCGCGGGCTGGTCCTCTTCGCCATGGGCCTGCTGGATCTGGCGGCCGATGCCTATCACAAGGCCCTGGAGCTTCGGCCCAATTCTCCCGAAGCGCTTTATAACCTCGGCAACGTACTTAAGCGGCGAAATCAGATCGACGAAGCGATCGCCTGTTATCGACAGGCCCTGGCCCTGAAGCCGGATGAGGCCAGCGCCCATTGCAACCTCGGCGGGGCGCTATTGAGAAAGGATCTTCTCCCGGAGGCGATCGCCTCCTTTCGCCGCGCCATCGAATTCCGTCCGGGTTATGCCGAGGCGATGTGCAATCTGGGCACGGCGTTGATGCGCGACAAGAAGGCCGATGAAGCGATCGAATGGTACGGCCGGGCCGCGGCGCTGCGTCCGCAGGTTCCGGAGATCGTCAACAATTTCGCCGGGGCGTTGAAGGACACCGGCCGGTTGGACGAGGCCGTTTCCTGGTATCGCCGGGCGATCGCCGTGCGGCCGGACGCCGTGGTGCACAGCAATCTGGTTTACTCGCTGCATTTTCACCCGGATTACGATGGCCGGGCTCTGGCTGCGGAGATGGCTCGCTGGAACCAGGCCCACGGACGCCCGCTGGCCAAGGATATCCAGAAGCACATGAATTATTCCGAGCCCAATCGCCGGTTGAAGATCGGATACGTCTCGCCCAATTTCTTCAAGCAGGCGGAGGCGAATTTCGTCATGCCGTTGCTCGCCGCGCACGACCGGGAGCAGGTCGAGGTTCATTGCTTCGCCAGTGTGCGGCGCCCGGACGAGATGACCCAGCGGCATCGCGCCGTGGCCGACGTCTGGCACGACGTCGCCGCGGACGACGATCAGCGCCTCGCCGAGCGCATCCGCGAAGCCCACATCGACATCCTCGTGGATCTGGCCATGCACCTGGGCGAAAACCGATTGCTGGTCTTTGCGCGAAAGCCGGCGCCGCTGCAAGTCACCTGGCTGGCCTATCCGGGCGGCACCGGGCTTGAAACCATCGACTATCGCCTGACCGATTCCTGCATCGATCCGCCCGATGGTGACGATTCGATCTATTCGGAGAAATCCATTCGATTGCCCGGCTGCTGGTGCTGCTACGATCCCTTGAGCGAAGCCCCCCAGCGCCCGGTGGAGCAGGATGGGCCGATCACTTTCGGATCCCTGAACAATCCCTGCAAGATCAATCCGCGGACGCTGCGGATATGGGCACAGATCGTGCGAAGGATTCCCGGTTCGCGGGTTCTGATGCTCTGCGTTTCGGAAAGCCAGCGTGGCCAGATTCGCCGCATCTTCGACGAGGTTGGGGTCGGCTTCAAACACATCGACTTCGTGACGTCCTGTTCTCGCCCGGAGTATTTGCGGATTTACGACCGCATCGACGTCGCTCTGGACCCGTTGCCGTATAACGGCATCACGACCACTTGCGATGCGCTGTGGATGGGCGTGCCGGTGGTGACGCTGACCGGCCGTTCGGCCGCGGGGCGGGCCGCGGCCAGCATTCTCAACGCCGCGCAATTGCCGGAGTTGATCTCGCATTCGCCCGAACAGTTCATTCAAACCGCCGTCGGATTGGCCCAGGACCTGCCCCGGTTGATGACCCTTCGTTCGAGCCTGCGCACCCACGTTTGCCGATCGCCCCTGATGGACGGTCCGGGATTTGCCCGCCAGGTCGAGAAGGTTTACCGGGACATCTGGACGCAATGGTGCGCCCAATGGGAGCGATAAGCGAAAAAAAAGCCGACCCGGGCAAGGTCGGCTTCAATGGGGCTGATGAAGGATGCTCCAGTGGAAACTGACGCGATCCTTCACATCGGGGGAAGAATGGGCTAAATTTCAATGTCGTCGGCCGTTCCTCCACGGTGACGACGTGGATTTGGGATGCAACGGCCGTGCCGATGGGAATTTGATCGCCGTTGTCGGAATCGGCGTATTTGCCCTTACTGAATCGTGGATCATGGGTTGCAAGCAGCGACGTGATCCCACCGCGGCGACGTTCCACGTTCAAATGGTTCGCGCGGTCCGCCAACTTGGCCGTAGTTACCACGACAGAGATGCGACAATGACCGGCAGTTCACTTAACCTTAACATAGCACGGAGACGCGCGTGAGGATTCTAGTCACCGGCGGAGCTGGCTTCATCGGATCGAACCTTGCGCTTCAGCTCGCCTCGGACGGACATAACGTGCTGGTGGTCGATGATTTCTCATCGGCCCATTGGAGCAACCTCGTCGGCTTCCGGGGAGACGTTGTTACTCTGGACGTCTCGACCCCCCTTTCGCCGCTGGTTCCCCTCCAGCCTTGCCAGGTCATTTTCCACCAGGCCTCGATCACCGATACCACAATCACGGATCAGCGGAAGATGATGTCCAACAACGTCGAGGGCTTCCGCAACGTCCTGAACCTGGCCGCGGATTGGCACAGCCGGGTGGTTTGGGCCGGCAGCGCCAGCGTCTACGGGCGGGGCCAGGCGCCGATGAAGGAATCCGCCACCCCCCAGCCCCTGAACGCCTACGCCTATTCCAAGCTGGCGATGGAACGCCTGGCCGATCAATATCGCGGCAAGCTCAAGCACCCGATCATCGGATTGCGATATTTCAACGTCTACGGTCCCGGCGAAGACCATAAGGGCCGATTCGCCAGCATGATTCATCAGCTCGCCAAGCAGATGCGCGCCGGTAAACGTCCGCGCATCTTCACCGCCGGCCAGCAGCGGCGCGATTTCGTCTACGTCGGCGACGTCGTCCAGGCCAATCTCCGCGCCTTGAAGGGAAACCGCGGCGGCACGTTCAACATCGGCAGCGGAAAATCGTGGTCCTTTAACGAGGTTGTCGCCGAACTCAACAGGGTCCTGCAAACCAGTCTCCCGCCGGATTATTTCGAGAATCCGTACGGTTTCACCCAGGATTGGACCGAGGCCGACCTGACCGAATCCCACCGCAGTTTGGGATATGAGCCGATATATGACCTGGCCCGCGGAATCGACGCGTATCTGGCCACAGGCAAATTAGGGAACCAACAATGACAATAAACGAATCCATCTGGCTGAATGGCGAGATCATACCGCTTGCCGAGGCGAGCATCGGCGTCGAGGATCGCGGCTTCCAGTTCGCCGACGGCATCTACGAGGTCATCCGTCTCTACAACGGCAAACCGTTTGCCCTCGACGCCCATCTCCGCCGGCTGCAAAACTCGGCCCGGGACATTCAGTTGGCGTTGCCGATCGAATTGGCCGATCTTCAAAATGAGATCGCCAAATTCCTGGCCCGTGCGCCGGTGCGCGATGGGATGATTTATTTGCAACTGACGCGAGGCTCCGCACCGCGCAACCACGCCTTTCCGCAGTGCAAGCCGACGCTCCTGTTCTACGTCCGCATCCTGCCGCCGATCCCCGATCCGCCCGCCGCCGAAGGCGTGAAACTTCTGAGCCTTCCGGACGAACGTTGGAAACGCTGCTGGATCAAATCCATCGCGCTTCTGCCCAACGTTCTCGCCAAGAACCAGGCCCTGGCCGCCGGCGCGGATGAGGCCGTCTTCATCGACAACGATCTGGTGACCGAATGTTCGTCCAGCAACGTTTTTGCCGTGATCGGCCAGCGTCTGATCACGCATCCGGTGGGAAGCAAGGTTCTGCCCGGAATCACCCGCCAGGTCTTGCTCGAACTGGCGCCGAAGCTAGGGTTGATTGTGGACGAGCGCGCGTTCCGCGAGGAGGAAGCCCGCCGGGCCGATGAAATTTTCATCACCAGCACGACGCGGGAGATTTCCTGGGTGGCCCGCTGGAACGACCTGCGCGTCGGCCAGGCCCGCTGCGGGCCGATCACCCTGAAATTGCACGCCGCCCTGCGCCAGAAAATCGCTCGCGAGACGGCGTAATTAGAACGATGAAAACGTCGCTGATCTCTTCATCCGATTTTTGTTACGCTGGTAGCGTCAAGTGCAGATTACCGCGAAGGCGCGAAGGACGCGAAGTTGCGCGAAGAAATTCAATGCTTAGTT
>JBEKKC010000228.1:0-5100 GCA_050010915.1 Tepidisphaeraceae bacterium
ACGGAGGCGCATGGAATGGGCCCGGTGGCATCATTTCCACGGCGGCACAAACGTCCACCAATAGCCTGCTCTATGGCGTCGGCTATGCCGATGGTGCCGACGGCGTCGTCTCCAACCTGTCCTCCGGCCAGATCGAAGTGGCCTACACGCTTCTCGGCGACGCCAATCTCGACGGCCTGGTGAACGGTTCAGACTTCAACATCCTGGCGGCGAACTTCAACCAAAGTATCACCGGCTGGGACCAAGCCGACTTCAATTACGACGGCCTGGTGAACGCCGCCGACTTCAACGAGTTGGCGGCGAACTTCAACCAGGGCGTCAGCGGCGCCGACGCGTCGGCCGGCGACGTTGCAGCCGTGGACGCCTTCGCCGCGGCAAATGACTTGCCGCTACCAACCTCCAGCGTGCCCGAGCCGAGTTTCTTCGCCTTCGCCGGGCTCGTCGCCATCGGCATTTTGCCGCGACGATCCCGCCGCACGCGTGCATGAGTCATCGGTCATCTCATTGCGGCGTTCGTGCCAACATCGTCCCGGAACGTGCCAGGAAAAAAAGGTGAATGGCGCGTGGATAAAAAGGGGGGAATCTGAGAAGGATTTTCACGTGGCCGGCGGAGGACCGGTGGAGCCTCGGACGATTAAATCCTCGGCAACCCGAATCTCCCGGCCCGCATGCGGCTGCGGAGACAAAAGATGGTTCAGGAGAAGGTCCGCGCCCAATCGGCCCATCTCCCGGCCGGCGACCGCAACGGCCGTCAGGGGGGGATATAACATCGCCACGGGAAAAACGTCGTTGAAGCAGATCAGGCTGAAATCCTGCGGAATCCGCAGCCCCATGCTGTACGCCGCACCCATTATTATCACCGCAATCTGATGGTCGTAGGTGATGATCGCGGTGGCGCCTCCCTCAATCACCATTCCCCGGAGAAACTCGGCGGGAGAATGGAACGGCGTATCGTGCCCCGGAAGCAGCCGAATCGCCTGCTCGCGCACCCCGGCCAGAAGCGTCGCATATCGTTCGTTCACGCTGTAATGGCTGAAATAGGACGCGCGGGCATTGGCGTAGGCAAAGCGCTTGTGACCCAATTGGATCAGGTGCGACATGGCGCGCGTCATTCCCATCGCGTCGTCCGCCAACACCGAAGCCGCCGGATGTCCCACTCGCTCGTTCACGCAGACGTACGCCACCCGGCGAACGTCCAGCTCGGTCACGGTTTCCGCTTTGGGCGCCTGCATCAAAATCGCGCCGTCAAATCGCCAGAATGGAAGCGGATTCTTCGTGCTGCGAATGGGACTCAAACCGAAGAAAACGTCGTAACCGCCGGCATGAAGCGTTTCGGTAATCCCCTCCAGAAGGGATTCGTTGATGCCTTCGGCGACGTGAGTCTGCGGCGAGGCAAACAGGCCGATCACCCGCGTGTTGCGAAGGCTCAGGCTCCGGGCGCTCAGGTCCGGCACGTACTTCAACTCGCGGGCCGTATCCCAAATCTTCTGCCTTACAGCTTCGGTCGTCGAGAAATTCTTCTTCTTGTCGTTGAGAACACGGCTTACGGTGGCGGCGGTAACGCCGCATAGGCGCGCAACGTCCGTAAGCGTTGGCCGCTTGTTCATCTCCCCAAAATTATACCCGAATCTGCTTACCATGGTGAAATCTTCGCATAACCCAGGCCGGCGATCGTTTGCCGATCCACCAACACCTCAACCGGTTGTGCGGCCTTTACCTGCATGCGGCCTATAAACGCCCGGTATAGTAACCGATTACCATCTTCGACATTCACGGAGCTGGAAAACTGGGAAGCTTCTGCCTGTTGTGCCGACCGGCGACGGAACACCATGCTCTGATCGGCCGACAGGCCGGCGCTGATTCTCTGATCGCCGGCCGTATCAGACCAGAAGAACGCAAACAGATCGCATGTTCCTTCTTCCATCCGCGGGAGCTTCACGCGCGCATTCGAGCCGTCCGGAGAAGCCGTCGTCGCAAGCGATGACGCGGGAAGGTATTCAATTTTGCCCATCCGCTCGCGGTTGCCAATCAGCGTGCCGACTATCGCCGCATCGTAGCCCTGCGATCGGCTCATGGTTCCGCGGAACCACGCCAGCAGCGAATTGTCGCCATCCCAGGCGACCACCAGCGGACGCAGGTTATCGACCGTGGAATTGCGGGTGATGGGGGACCATGACCACGTTCCACCGCCGTCGGCGGTTTTGCCCTGGAATATCTCGTGGAAGTCGAGCGGTGTATCGTTGCGCGGATCGAGAGTCGTCGAAACATAGACGACGTTCGGATCGCTCGGATTGAGCGCGGCCAAACCGGTGTAATCCTGTTCCGCCGGCCAAAGGCACGCCCCCGCCTTGGCCAGTTGATGCACCTGCCATTGTTTGCCGTCGTAGCGAACGTAGAAAAAACGATGGTCCTGGAAATTGGAATTCTCCGGCTGGTCGTCGGCGCGGGCCGAGATCAGGCCGTACGGCCTCCCCGCGCCGTCGATGGCCAGCGCGATCGTCCATGCATGGGTCATGATCGTCCCGTCGAACATGCTGTTGGCCGCGAATACCTGGGTCAACTCCGTCTGCGGAACGCCGGGCGATTTGAAAACGTCGTCTTCCACCACCGTCCCGTCCGAGCGATGCAGCTTTCCGCCTTCGAGGTAGCCGTGATAGATGCTGTTGTTGAAATCGCGGGGATGGTGTTCCGTGGTGATGAAGTCGATGCGGTCGGCGCCGTTGGAAGCGTATTTTGTGTAGCCGTTGACGTAGCCGAGTTTCTGCTCCGTCAGCAGCTTGCCCGCGCAAGACCATTGGTCGCCGTTGCTGGTGGAGACCAGAATCGACGGGTCGTCATTGATCGCCCGGGAAAAATCGTAGGTCTTTCCCTCCGCCGGGAGATAGAAAAGGTTGGAATACGTCACGCGGCTGGCCGCCCCGGCGGCCCCAATCGCATCCGTCCAATCGAACGTCTGTTCCGGACCCCAATCGCCGGCATCGTGCGGCCGGGTCGAGATGCGCCAGTACGACAGATGGTCGTGATTGTGCCTGGTATACATCGCCAGGTAACGCCCGTCGGGGCGGATCAAAATCGCCGCGACGTTGTGATCGTCCTGCGGATCCAAGGCGTGGTGCAAAACGTACCGGCTGCGGACCCCGGTGTCGGGATGAAATGCAACTACGTCAACGTCCCCGGCGCGGGTGTCGCCATCGCTGCCCTCGGAGTTGGCGACAGACGAGATCAGGACGGTATCGTTGGCCTTGTCGATGACAACGCGCGGGTCCTGATACCAGCACCATGCGCCGTTTTCGTTGAATTGGATGAGGTTGCCCACAACCAGGTCCGCCGCCGAAGAAGTTTCCATCCTTGCCACCAGCACCGCCATGAAAAGGAGCGTCAATGTGCGACTCGATGTCCGCATGTTCATTCCATCCGAACGGCCAGCCGCGTTCCACCGGGTTTCAGTTCCGCGCTGACGGTTCGGCGCTGCGATCCGGCGGTAACGGTGACGTCATAGGTTCCGTAAAATCCGCGGATGTTCGCGACGCCGTCGCTGTTTGTATCGCCGGCGACATCGGTCGTCCATTGTCTTTGGGTGAGGTCGATCCAGGTCTGCGCGATCGGCCGCATGTTCCATTGCTGGTCGTACAACGTGGACTCCGACCGCCAGGCGCGCCCGGCCCAGAATCCCCACAGAATGATGTCCTGAACGCTCGGTTCGGAAAACACGGCGATCATGTAATCGCGCAGATAATCCGCCTGCAACCGCCGATCTTGAAGATTGAAACTGACCTCCGTAGCTTCGATCGGAAGCCCGAAGTCCGAAAACCGGTCGAGGATTTTGACGATGTCCACGGGCGCGGGCAGGTCGGTCCCAAAGTGCGACTGGATTCCAATCCCGCCGATGGGCGCTCCGTTTTCCTTTAGATATTTGATGTTGTCATAAACATTTTCCCGGTGCTCGCTGTGCGAGCCGCCGTCCAAAATGCCGAAATCGTTCAGGAACAGGCGGCAACCGGGGTCGGCCGCGTGGGCCAGGTTGTACCATTCGATCATGACCGCTCTCCCTCCGAGCAGGTCGATCAGATCGTAATTTGTATACGGCTCGTTGACCACGTCCCAGTCATCCAATTGACCTCGAAAATGCGCGACCGTGTCGGTGATGTGCCGCGCGGTGATTTCGCGCAGCTCTTTGGGGTCGTTCTCATAAGCCTTCAGTTCCCGCGGAAGCCATCGCCAACTCGGCCAAACCAGATTGTGCCCGCGAACGGCGATATCGTGCTCTTTCAGCCATTTCAGCGCGCGATCCACGTCCGGCGGGACGCCGTTCCACAACGCGGGCCATTTCATGTCATTCTCAAATACTGCCCGGTTGAACAGGGACAGAATGGTTTGCCGGTAACGATCGTTGTCGGCTCCCTTGCCCATCAGCCATCCGGCATCAACGCAAGTTCCGAAGCCGAACGCATGCCGGCGCAGGACCGCATGGACGGTGGCGCCGGGAATCGGCGCCCCCGCCGCATCCCTGACGTACACGTCCAGATCGCCCTTGCGAATCCTGTCGATTCGGCGCAGGGCGTCCTGACGCCAGGCGGCGTCGGGCTCCCGGCCGACGTAGGTGATTTTCGTTCGAGGCAGATCCGTGATTTTCACGGCCGTCCCGTAGTTGACAACCTCGACCCCGCCAATCTGGATGGTCTGGCGGTCAAATCCGGCGCGAAAACAGATGCTCGCCTCGCCCGCGGCAAAATCGCGGCTGGACTCGAACGGAACGAAAACTTCCTTCCAATCCCGCCCACAACTGGTCTTGAAATCGACCGCCTTGTCGAATTCCCCGTGATTCTCCTCGAATTCGAATGCCGTGAACCCCTCGCCGCCCATGGACTGAATGCATCGCAACCAGAAATGGGCCAGCAGAACGTCCCCTTTTTTCACGGCCACGCCGACCGGCGCATCGGCCTCGACGTTCCATTCGGCCCGGGCGCCCGGCGAAGTCTCGATTTCCATCGCCTGCTTGAAATCGGAATGCACGACGTCGACGATCCGAATCTTTCCCAGTTCCTGATGGACCCCGGAAAGCGTGAACGGCGTCGACCCCGATCTCGCCAGCAACTGCCC
>JBEKKC010000229.1:0-5067 GCA_050010915.1 Tepidisphaeraceae bacterium
AACGAACGCCCGCCATGTCGGCGGGCTTGGCCGACCATGTATGGCCTTTACACGAATGGATCACATTTCCGGCCGTTCAATCGGAATAGGCCACTAGGCGAATTTCGAGTTTCGAATTTTCATCTCATCCTCTCCGACCCCTTTCGCAGCGTCCGCTTCTCCCACCAGGTGAGCGAATGCATGCCCTTGGCGCTGACTTTGGCGAGGATGCGATCGATTTTGTGCTGCTCGGCGTGCCTTCGAATTGCCTCCCTCTGAAATTGTTTCTTGGCCCCAAGACTCGTCCTCCGTTGTTTCGGCGCGTCAAACACGCTTTCGCCGTAGTCAACCTCGTCAAAGCCGTATGGCCCCGCTTCCAGCAGCATCCGCCTTTGCTGCAAGCATGCCACGAACCCGAAAATCGCGATCAAAACCAGCATGAAGCTCCACGTGGCGATTCCGATCATCGCCACCAGCACCGCGCCGACCATCCCGGTCACAACGGCAAATCGCATCGACTTGTAATACCCATAAATGGCCCACAGGATTTCCTGGACCATGCGTCCGCCGTCGAATGGATAGAACACCATCAGCAAGTTGAAAAGCATCAGTGCGTAGTTAATCAGGAAGATCCACCAAAGGTAATAAGTCGTCCAGTCATGCGGAATGTAGCTCCTCAGTCCGCGCTGGACCGGGAACCAGGGGACGGCGTATGCCGACCGGTTCAGCACGGCAATCGCGGTTCCGGTGAGGATGCAAATGACAAGATTGACCGCGGGTCCGGCGGCCGTGGTGATGAAGCTGGGCAACGGGCGGTGCGGCGGGTCAACCGACGCCAGGCCGCCCAACGGCCACATCAAAATTTCCTCCGCATGCCCGCCGACCCAACGCGCCGCGAAACAATGTCCGAATTCATGCAGGAGCACGCTGCCGAACAAAATCGTCATCGACACGACGGCGTTTTGCGCGCCGATGTCGGAAAGCAGCAGCGTTATCACAATGAAAACGATCAGCGAAGCGTGCGCTCGCACCCGAATCCCGAACGCGACGAACAGCGGGACCGAGCCGCTGACCAGCCACATCAGCGGATTGGAGCTATACGATTGGCCACGAGAATAATCACGGTCCTGCCAGCCCACGGATCGTCCTTTCAGCTTTCGGATTGTAGCAGCCCCACGGACGAAATGCGGAACGGCGGATTACGGTAGTACATCGGCCACGGCGATCTCACCGGCCGCCGCCAGCGGTTTGACCAGGTCTTGAGCGGAATAAACCGATCCATCGGCATATCGGAAGCCGAATTTGGCGGCAGCATCGGGAACGGGGTTGCGATAGACTTCGACACAGCGGTCTGTCAGGTTAACGATCCAGTAATCCCGTATTCCCGCACTGGCGTAGAGACCGGCCTTGCTCGTTCGATCAAACTCCAACGACGTGTCGCTCACTTCAATCACCAGCAAAGCGGTAGATGGATGCGACTTGCCAACGTAATCGCGCGGATTGCCGGAAACCACCGCGATGTCCGGCTCCGGGTCGGAGCCTTTACCTACACCCAGCGGCCCTTGCACACGAACCACGTGACTCGACCCAAAACATCGCCGCGCGGCGTCGTTGCAGAGACAAACGCATGCAAAGTGCCCGCTCCCTTGAGGCGCCATTTCCAAAACCTCCCCATCGATTAATTCCACCCGTTGATCCTGAAAAAATCCAGATTCGGCCATTCGATAATACTCTTCCCGGCTCCAGCGGCGAACCGTGGGTTTGGGATACTTTCGCAATACCTCTCCATCGATCAATTCCACCCGGCCGTCCGTGAAAAAACCGAGATCGCCCATCCGATAATACTCTTCCAAGTTCCATCGTCGGACCGTAGGTGCAGTGGCCAGCATCGCTAAACTCCCGATCACATTGTAGCAAGGTCCTGGCGCAACCTCTATCGGCACGCCGCCGAATACCGACTATAATGGAGGCTCATGCGCTGCGACACGTCCGGCAAATTCACGATGGCCGATCTCCGCTCAGCCAGGGATGCGGGGGCCAAGGTGCCGATCCTCACCTGTTACGATTACACCACCGCCCGGCTGATGCAGGAGGCGGGGGTTCCGGCGTTGCTGGTCGGCGACACGGCCGCCAGCGTGATTCTCGGACATTCAACCACTCTTCCCATCCCGCTGGCGTTCCTGATCGAATTGACCGCCGCCGTCCGCCGCGGTGCGCCCAAGTGCTTGCTGATCTCGGACATGCCGTTCGGGTCCTACCAAGCTTCCGTCGCGCAGGGCGTCAAAAACGTGATCCGGATGCTGAAACTTTCGGGCTGCGACTGTGTGAAGATAGAGGCGGCCGCGGGCCACCTGCGGCTGGTCCGCAGGCTTGCCGACGCCGGCATCGCGGTCATGGCCCACGTGGGTTTGCGCCCGCAGTCGATTGGATTGCTGGGGAAATACAAAACCCAGGGCCGAACCCCGCCTGAAGCGGAGCGGATTGTTGACTTGTCGTCCCGCCTCGTGCGCGTGGGGGCCGCGGCCATCTTGCTCGAAGCCGTTCCACCGGACGTTTCGGCCGCCGTGGTCGAGGCCGTTTCCGTGCCCGTGATCGGCTGCGGCGCCGGACCGGCGTGTCATGGGTACGTCTTCGTTACCCACGACGCCCTCGGCCTGACTTTGCACCGGCCGAAGTTTGTGCCCAGCCTCGGCGACCTGGCCACGCCGATGCTCCAGGCGTTTCGGGAATACGTCCGGCTCGTCGCTGCCGGGAAATATCCCGCCGCCGAGCACAATTATGAAAAATCCAGTGGAAATTAAGCTTCGCTTTGCCTAACGAATTGATAAAGGAGTTCTACATGAGACTGATGCGTTCGGGATTTGGGGTGGCGGTTCTAAGTCTTTTGGCGATTGCTGCGGGTTACTTCGGCGGCAGGCCGATTCTGGAGCGCGTGGAATTCGCCCGCGCCGAGGCCGACGTCCAGTCCACCCGCGATCAACTTTCCACCGTCGAGGATCTTTCCACCGTCTTCCGTCACATCGGCAAGGCCGTCGAGCCTTCCGTCGTCAATATCCAGGTCCACAAGACGATCAAGCAGACCCGCTCCCGCGTTCCAGACGACGAAATCCGCCGATTTTTCCGCGATCATGGATTCGGCGACGTCCCCAACTTCGACGACGGCTCGGGAGGCGATCAAGGTCTTGACGAAATCGGCACAGGCAGCGGCGTCATCATGGACGCCGAGAACGGCCACGGGTACGTCCTGACCAACAACCACGTCGCCGGCGGCGCCAGCGAAATGGAGATCACGCTCTCCGATGGCCGTAAGATCACCGGCAGCGACGTCAAGCTCCTCGGCGCCGATCCCAAGAGCGATCTGGCCGTCGTTCAGATCAACGCCGACCGCCTTATTCCCGCCAAGTGGGGAAACAGCGATGATCTGGAAAAAGGCGACTGGGTGATGGCCTTCGGCAGCCCGTTCGGATACGTCGGCTCCATGACCCACGGAATCGTCAGCGCGCTCAATCGCAATGACATCATTCACCCTGGAATGGATTATGAAAACTTCATCCAGGTCGATGCCCCCATCAACCCCGGCAACAGCGGCGGGCCGCTGGTGAACGTCCACGGCGAGGTCATCGGCATCAACACCGCCATCGCAACCGTCAGCGGAGGTTTCCAGGGCATCGGTTTCGCCATCCCTTCCAACGAGGCCAAGGACGTCTATACCGCCCTCAAATCCCATGGCAAGGTGGTTCGCGGCTGGCTCGGAATTGGGATCAAGAGCGTCTCCGAGGCGCCCGATGTCGCCAAATACCTCGGATATCAGGGTGACAGCGGCGTTCTCGTCGTCCAGACGTTTCCCAATACCCCCGCTGCCGGCAAACTTCATCACGGCGACATCATCACCGCGCTCAACGGCCAGCCGGTGAGCGACGTCCAACAGCTTCGCAACAAGATCGCCGACATGGCCCCGAACACCCCCATCACCCTGCACGTTTTCCGCAACCAGAAGGAACAGGACGTCCAGATCACCCTCGGCGATCAGCCGGAAGATATCGCGGCGGTCCTGGGCCACGGCGAGGACGGCGAGAATCCGGGTCCGGCCAACGAGGAGGCGCAATCCCCCGAAGCCCTGGGCATGACGCTCAAGACGCTTGATGCGGAGACGGCGCAGTCCCTTGGCCTCGGCGACGTGAGGTCGGGCGCCGTGATCACCGGCGTGGAGCGCAACTCCGTCGCCGCCCTGGCGGGCCTTCAGCAAGGCGACGTAATCACCGAGGTTGGACGCACTCCCGTTCACAACGCCGCCGAAGCCGTCGACGCCTTGAAGAAGGTCGATTTGTCCAAAGGCGTGCCCCTTTACATTGCCAGCAAAGAGGGATCGCAGTTTGTATTCCTCAAAAGCAATGATGCGCAGAAATAAACTCTTACCGTCCAAGTTGACGATAGAGTGCTGATGAGTGTGGCTCAGGCTCGAGAGGTCGAGCTCTCGTATCCCTCAAATCCCGGCCGCGGCAAGGCGATGCTCTGGTTCAGTTTCGCTCTGGTGGCGGCGTATTTATGCCGCGGGGTGGTTCTTTGCTGCATCCTGCCGCCCATGGAGATGTGGGACGAATATCAACACTTCGCACGCATCGCCTATCTCCACGAAATGGGCCGGTCGCCGGTTTTCCAGGAAACCGATGTGCCGGTTTCCGTGATGGAGCAGGTGACGCAGTATCCGCAATCGGAGTCGGCTGAAAAGCAGACGATCGGTGCCGGGGCGCAGCCTTATCCGCAGTTCTGGCTCAGCGGCGACAGGCCGAAATACCATCCCGGGCCGCCGCCTCCTCTTTATGAGGCCCAGCAAGCGCCGCTTTATTACTGGCTCATGCTGCCGATTTTCAACGCGGCGGGGGGAACCGATCATACGGCCAATTCGGTCTCGGTATTGCGATTGGTGAACGTCGGCTTCGGGGCCGCCGCGCTGGCGGTGATTCTCGCATGGGCCGCGTGGGCCTGCCGTCAGCGGCGATATGCGATGGCCATCGGCCTCTGGGCCGGATTGCATCCGTTGCTTCTATTGAATTCCACCCGCGTGGCCAATGATTCGTTGGCCTTTCT
>JBEKKC010000230.1:0-5021 GCA_050010915.1 Tepidisphaeraceae bacterium
TCGGCGCGAACATCAGCATGGTGTAACAGCCCGTGTCCCCGTGCGCCACCAGGTCCACCGGGCCCATCTGGTGGTGCTTGGCCATGTATTTCGGATCGGCCAGGTTCCGCCGCAGCTCCAGCAGCGTCGAAGAGCTGTCGCGGTGCGGGCAGCCGGGGCAGAACGTCGGTGTCCGCGCCACGATGTTCTTGTTGAAAACGTCCAGATGCGGCTTGCTGGCCCGGCGAAGCCGATTCATCTCCTCCGTCAATCGCCCGTTGCGGTGATGCGGATCGATCTCCGTCGTCGATTGGATCAGCGGAATGATCTTCTGCGCCAGCACCGAAAAATTCAGCCCGCGCGTTTCCGGAATGCCTTCCTTGCCATCGGGGAATATTTTTCCATACAGCCGGCCGCAAATCTCCGACGCCTCCTGCTGCGGCAAGGCATGAAACAGCCCGTCGCGGATGTTCTTCTCCAAAAAGCTTCGCCGCTCTTCGATGACGATCATGTGCCCGCACAGCGCGGAGAATTCCTTGACCAACCCCACGTCCGCCGGGTAACTCATCCCCATTTGCAGCACCGGGAACACGCCCGAGAGGCCCAGATCGAACAGCAGATGCTGAAGATACGGCCCACCCATGCCGGTGACGATGAAACCGAGCGGCGCCGGCGAAGAAGCCGATGCCCCATCGCTCACCGGAATAATGCTGTTTATCCCCACCTCGCGGGCCACCCGCATCGTGGTCGCGAATCGCTGCGGAAAAATCAATTCCCGTCGCCACGTTCGCGGCGGAAGCAGTACCCTTTCCAAATCAATCTGCTGGGTGTCCAGCGAGACCTTCTGCAGCGTATTGATGGCCGGATATTGATTCGGCCGGCACGATACGCTGCCGCCACCGTCGGCATGCGCCACCGTCACGATATATCCGATGTATAACCCCGCCGATTGGCTCAGCTTGAACGAAAGATCGATCCAGTCCTTCAATTGCTGTGGCGACCCTGGCTCCACCACGGGCATGCGAAGGTGCTCGCAAATGAATCGGCTGTCGGCCGGAACCTGCGTGCTCTCGCACCACGGGTCTTCGCCCATGATGATGACCGCCCCGCCCTGCGGATGCGCCCCGCCCAGATTCCCCAGCGCCAGCGCATCGGCCGCAACGTGAACGCCGACGCTCTTGAACGCGCCGATGGCGCGGGTTGGAAGCATCTGGCTTCCGTTCACCGCCGCGACGGAAAGCGCCTCGTTGTTCGCCTGAAATGCCCGGATTCCCTTGGACTTCAGCAAGTCGCCGATGTCCCCCATGACGTCGAAAAATCCCGCGATGGGTGAGCCGGGATACCCGGTGAGCAAATGCACCCCGCCCTCGGTTTCGAGGGCCCCCTTCATCAGAAGCTCATTGCCGGTGAATATTTCGAGGCCGGAATTGGCCAGAAAGCGCGGATCGGTAGCCATGATTCAGTCTGCCTTTCGCGGGCCCCGAGGGCAAGCTCAGGGTCGGCGTGGCTTACCCTTCGAGAACCTCAGGGCAGGAGACGCCGTTGAAACACCGCAAAGTAAAAGACTCTTGGCCTCGCCGGGATTCTTGGGCCGGACGAAGCCGTGATCGCCCACGTTCCTTTATCGGACGCATGGGGCAATCGTGTTGAGATTGTACCCTGCGGAGGTGGCAATGTCACAGGTTTTGGGCAAAGGGTGGAGTATTGGCAGACCCCTTTGCACCGGCAGCATGAAATGACACCGTTGCGACCACCTACCTCCTCCATGCCTTTGCCGTGCGCGGGATAATTGTCGCCTGTTGCCAATTTAACATGGTTAAAACGACCGGGTTTGCCGATTTCTGTTGACAATTAACGACCCGCGCCGGTATCCTACAAAAAGCGGGAAACGTCCAGTTCTCCTGTCGGATTTGGCGAAGTTTAGGTGTTTCCGGCGGGATTTTGGCATTTCGGAACGGGAGAATGCACCATGCGGCACGAGTCTTTGAAGAGCCTATTGTTCGTCGCGTTTGCGGGTTTGTTTGTCGCAAATGGAGCATCAGCTCAAACTTACAATCTCGATGCTAACCTGGACCCTTTCCAGGAAGTGCCTCCACACAACACTCCAGGATATGGATCCGCCGACCTCACGCTGAATGCCACAACCGGCTTGGTGACGATCGTCGCCGGCACCGGGATCTATGCCGATCTGCTCGCCGGCGCCAGCACAGTTCGGCTCCAAGATGCGGCGGTTGGCGCAAACGGCCCGACTCAATTTCTGCTGACCCTTGATACGCCAGGCAACACATCCGGCACCTTCAGCGGCAGCGGCACGCTCACGGGCGGCGCGATCACGGACATGATCAATGGCAACACCTATTTGAACATCACCGATCCGGTCTTCCCCAGCGGCGAAATCCGCGGCCAGATCCTCGTCGTTCCGGAACCCGCTTCGCTGTCCATCCTTGCCGGCGTGGGTTTGCTGGCCATGCGCCGACGCCGGACGACGGCATAAGCCACAGACGACGAAGAACAGGGACATCCGCCGATTGCAAATTCCATCGGGTCCCATTTGAAAATGGGCGGCTCTCCCTGTTTATTTCTTAGATCGAAACGCGATCAAAACGTTTCTGAGGAGAGCAATCATGCGGGAAAACAGATTGCGTAACGCAGTGTTGGCAGCTTTGGCCTCCGTCGGAACGGCGTTGATGGCAACGTCCACGGCCGGCGCATTACAAACCACAACATACACCAACACGTTTAATGCTCAGACCACCAACCCGACCGATACGACGCCGAACGTGGTCTATTTTGGAGAAGTTTACAATCCACCGCCGGAGGACTTTCGTTTTGACTATGGTTACGGCCTCCCCACTTCAACGGCCGCCCTTGCGTGGTCGGCGAACCATAAATCTTCGGGGAACTATTCTAACACCGCCGTACCCCCCGGTGGCTCAGTGCAGCTTTCCTGGCAATTTGGCTCATCTGGCGATCTCGCCGCCTTCACGACGGACATCTTTCCGAATGCCGTGATGGTTACTGGCATTTCGTTTAACCTGATGGTCGCTTCGGGCTCAGCGACTGACTCGATCGGTGGCAACGGCTATTTCCAGGTCTTTACTCGCGACGCGGCGTATGACGACACTGTCGCAGACGCCGCCAATGGCGCCACCATCACCGTTAGTGATAACTCCGGTATATACAATGTGGACGACGGCTGGGAGGTTGGAAACCCCGCCTACGCCGGCTCCGATGCAGGAACCTGGGAATCGGTCAACATCGCGTTTTCGCCTGCCGTTCCACTTCAGGCGATCACCTTCCAGGATTACGATTCGGGCGGCATCAACGGTCAGGAATCCTTGTACATCGACCCCCTGAGCGTCACGTATGTGGTTCCCGAACCGGCGTCCCTGGGATTGCTTGGGATTGGCGTTCCAGCCCTGCTGATGCGTCGGCGACCCAAGGTCAAACGCGGTGGCTGATTAAGACGAAAAGCAGGGACAACCGCCGATTTCAGATTCCATCGGCCCCCATTGGAAATGGGCGGCTATCCCTGTTTTTGTTGCTGTCTTTGTTGTTCGGGGTCCCACCGTCAATCGACCGTTTTATTGCAGGCTTCCCAATGCGCCGGATTCTTCTTGACTTCCAATACTCCTATATCTAGAGTAATCATAAATTAAGAGCAAGGAGCTTCGCATGAGCAACGAAATAGAGCGAATGCGCAATGATCTGGACGTGATCCAGGAGGCCATCGGAGCGAAACTTCCGTTTGGCCGGAAAGATGTGGGGCTGAATCTGCTCCTGGCGGCCGCGGGCGTGTTGACGGCGATTATAGCCTGGGTTGTTCCCAAGGCCATGATCCAATGGTCGGTCCTGCCCATCCTCGCGGCGGCCATTCCGATGTTAATGGCAATGCGCAAACGATCCATGGATGGCAGCCTGCAGGCGGCGCGGCGGCGGGAGTATCGTTTGGACTGGCTTGTCTGTGTTGTGATCCTCGCAATCGTCATCCCGTATTTGCTTTGGGAAAGACATCAGGGAGTTTCTTCGCGGTTGACCGCTGCCGGCGCGTGCGTGCTGTTTTCCGGAATGACTTGCGCGGTCCTTGGCCTCACCAGTCCGGGGCGACGCTGTTACTGGGGGTCGGCGTTGCCGTTGATTATGTGGGGATTCTTGATTCCCGGCGAATCTCTTCGGCAGATGGCCGTGGGCTGCGGCATCACGTGCATTTTCGCCGGACTGCTTGCCGCGGCGATCCAAGCCTGGCAACTGCGGCGGGAGGAGCGGGCATGAGCCCTGGCCTGCCGATCGATTTCAACGGCCTGGATACCACCGTTCACGGCGCCGTGCGTCTCGGGGCGCTCACGTCGTTGCAGATCGACGGGCCTCTGGATTTCACGACGCTCAAGAAACGGTTGGATGTCTCTGATGGAGCACTGGGCATTCACATGCTCAAGCTCGAGGAGGCGAAATACGTTCAGGCCAAGAAAAGCTTCATCGGCCGCCGGCCCCGAACCAGATATCAAATCACGGCGGCGGGCCGCCGAGCGCTGACGCAGTACCTGCAATCCATGCGGCAATTGCTCGACGAGGTCGAGCGGCGCCAACCGCCGGGAGCCGTCAAAACAACTTAATCTCCGGACCAAGATCGCTGTGTCCCATGAGAAACGCATCCACCCCGCGGGCGGCTTGGCGGCCTTCGCTGATGGCCCACACGATCAGGCTTTGGCCTCGCCGAACGTCGCCGGCGGCAAAAACGCCCGCAACGCTCGTCGCATAATCGTCATCGCACACCACGTTGCCGCGGGTGTCGAGCTTTAATCCCAATTGGCCAACCGGGCCCTCGTGTTCGGGGTGAACGAAGCCCAGCGCCAGCAGGCACAGATCGCAATCCAGCTCGAATTCGCTGGCGGGGATCTGCTTCATCGTTGCCCGGCCGGTGTGGTCCTTCGACCATTCCAGGCGGACGCCGTGCAGCTTCTTGACCACGCCTTTCTCGCCGCTGAACGCCTTGGTGTTGATGGAAAAGTCGCGGATTTCCCCGCCGGCCAGTTCGTTGGCCT
>JBEKKC010000231.1:0-6267 GCA_050010915.1 Tepidisphaeraceae bacterium
GCGGGGTTTCTGGTGGTCAAGACGATCGAGTACAGCGCGAAATGGGACGAGCACGTGTGGGTCGGGTTGTGGAACAAATACAACGGCGACAACGACGCCTCGTACGCCACGCCGCCGCCGGCGCAGCTGACGACCCAGCCGACGATTCAGATTCCCCCGCCGGCCTACAGCCCGGCGGCGATCGCGGACGACGCTAACGCCGCCCTGGACGTCAGCCAGATCAAGCCCAGGTACAATGACTCGCTCAGCCAGACGATCCAGACGCAGCCACCCAGGAAGGAATCGGACCAAAAGCCGAGCGACGAAGAGCAGCGGGACGAGCGCTACCGGAAGCTTTCCGCTTCCGACCAGTGGCACGTGAATACGTTCTTCAGTTGCTACTTTTTGATGACCGGCCTGCACGGCATTCACGTGGTTGTGGGCATGGGGTTGATCTCCTGGATTCTGATGCGCACGCTGAGGAACGATTTCAGCTCGGAATATTTCACGCCCGTGGACCTGGTGGGGTTGTATTGGCACTTGGTGGATTTGATCTGGATATTCCTGTTTCCGCTGTTGTATTTGATTCACTGACGGAAGACCTATGAGCCTGACACATTCCAATGACATTCCGGCGCCGGTGGCGGATGACGTGGGGCCGGACGCTCCGCATGGAGTTCACGCGGTCCCCCGGCGAACGCTGGCGGGCGTGTATGGATTGCTGATCCTCCTCACGGCCATCACCGTCGCGGTGTCGAAGGTGGACCTGGGCCCGGCGAATATCTGGGCGGCGCTGCTCATCGCGGTCATCAAGGGCGGATTGGTGGCGATGTACTTCATGCACCTGAGATGGGACAGTCCCTTCAACGGCCTGATCCTCATCGTGGCGCTGTTCTTCGTGTCGCTGTTCATCGGATTGGCGCTGCTCGATTCGCATAGCTATGAGCCGCAGATGAAGCCGACGCCGATGTTCGTCAAAACCCAATGATTGCCGTGGTCAACGGAACAAAGAGCGGATTTCGGGTTCCGCCGCGGGCATCGGCGATCGGGCTGTGGCTGGTGCTGGCGGCGCTGGGGATGCTGTTCGCCTCCAGCATGTTGATGTACGTGCTGATGCGCCTGCATTACTTCGGCAAGATCTCCGACGAGCCGATTCAAATGCCCGCCTTGGCCTGGGGAAGCACGGCCGTGCTGCTGGCCGGGAGTTTTAGCGCCCATCGCGCCGTCGCCGCCATTCGGCTGGAACGGCTGGCGACCTGCCTGAAATATCTCTACCTCACCTCGGCCATCGCGGTGCTGTTCCTTCTGGTGCAGTCTCCGTGCATGGCGCAGGTGCTTGGCCAGCATCGCGCTCTCAGCGCCCAGGCGGAGGCGGCCGCGGCGCCAGGACGACCCGTCCAAGTGTCGATGTACGGATTGGTATTCTTCCTGATCGTGGTCCACGCGCTGCACGTGCTCGGCGGGATCGTGGCGCTGGCCATCGTGACCTGGCGGACGAAGCGGCAGAGATATGACCACGAGAACTACATGGGCGTGCAGTTCGCCGCGCGATATTGGCATTTTCTGGACCTCATCATCCAGTACCCCAATATCGCCCCGGCCGTTCCGAGGCTGGCATAGTCCACCGGCAGGGGGCGGGCGAAGGCGGCGAACGTGCCTGCCGGGCTTCCGATATTGAGGTTCGTATCCTGGCCCATGGCGGCCAGCATGTATCCGATCAAGCCCACCAACAGGGGTCCGGTCCAATACCAAATGCTGGGCCGGGTTGGGGCGTACTTGTAGGCGATCATCGATCCGAGCCATGACGCGATGCCGATGGCGGCCAGGGCTTGGTATTTGGCTTCGGATTGGCAAAGGAGGAACATGAAAATGCCCGTGGAGATGGTCTGGGCAACCGTCGCGGTAAGGTTGTTGAGCAATCCGGAACGGTTCAACTGCGGGGTGGAGGGACGGCCGTGGGCGGCGCGGGCGAGACGCAAAAGCAATGCCCACATTCCGCCGAGGAATATGCCGAGGATCAGCAGTTCCACGGCTAGACGAACGAAAACGGCTTCGTTTCCACCGGCTTCGAGGAGGACGGATTGCATCGTGCCGCAGCGTAGGGAGAAGGCCATGAGGCCAAACGCGGCGGCGAAGAGGCCGGCCTCGAACCTCACGGCCCCGGCCAGGACGGTGCCGACGAGCGTGGCAACCGCCAGCGCCACGGCCACGACGGCGAAGGCGGACACCGGCGAGGGCTGGCAAAGAATGCTGCCGTCATAGCCGGGAAGGATGGGAAGCTCGAAATACCGCGAAGCGGCGGCGAAGATCAGGCAACTGACGCCGACCGCGACGGCCAGCGCGATCCGCGCGCCCATGACGCTGGGGGTCCAGATTCCCAGGACCCGTTGCCCGAAAGTGCGGTCGTCCAGATATAGTGCGGGGGCATCAGTCATGTTGCGGAGGAGTTTACTGTGGATAGGCGGAAATGTCTCCGCCACTTGTAACATTTGAAATTAAATCGCCTTTTCCGGGATGGTTCCACATTCCGGGCAACGGTCCGGTGTGGCCCGCAGGTCGTAGCCGCAGTTAATGCATAATCCAGACGAAATCCGTCGTACTTTTCCACGGCGGAAAATCGCGGCAAACAACACTGCCACAGGCATAAAAATCGTACCCATCGCAATCGCCCATAGCGGTATAATTACGATGGAACCCCCGCCAAACCAGGTGTTGTCGTAAATGGTGTACTCAAAGCCAATCACCTTCCACTGTAATGTGGCGCTTCCTCGCAGGCTTTCCACTGAATCCGAATTAACATAAATCTCCGCCGAGCGCCCCAAGAAAACAAGAATCGCTTTGCCACTGGAGAATTTGAGCGTGGTTGTGCCCGAGATACCCATGTCTTGGGCGTCAGGCGAAACATAGCTCCGAGCCCCAATGACCGCGACGGCAACAAATAGCACGAGCGAAATTGCCGCCAGCACGTTGAATACCCGTCGTCGAAATCGTTTCACGCGAGAAATTATACCGCGATTCAGTCAATCAGGGCCGGCAAGTCTTCGATTTCAAAAACCCGGTGGGTTAGGTGGGCTTGCATGGCCGGGGTGACTCGGATTGTCTGGTGAATTCTGGTTACCAGTACCCGAGAGATTAGTGGCGAGTTTGTGCGGCTTCCGCTGCCACTTCAAACGCCGCCCGCAACAGCGCCCAGCCCCGCTCATCGACCCCGGCAATCCCGGCGCTCCATTTCGCCCATGCGGCCTCTACATCGGGGGGAAGCGCGTCCGAATTTCTCGCGGCGGTTTCGCCGACGACCCGCGCCGCGGCCTGATTAGCGTCTTGTCTGGATTGATCTTTGTTCATGCCGCAATTATACCCAAAGGCGGGAGAATCCGGGGATGCCGGAGCATACCATCACCCTGGGCTGATGAAAATGTGACCGGGATCTTCGTCCGATTATTGTTGCGCCGTCGCCGCTTAATTCGGATTACGGCGAGGGCGCGAAGAAATCGTTTAACCACGGATTGCACGGATGGGTAGGGATAAGAAAAGTCAGGGTTGCGTCTTTCCCTATCCGTGCCCATCTGTGCAATCCGTGGTCAGACTTCCTGGCATCATTTTAACTTCGCGCTCTTCGCGCCGTGGTTTGTCTCTTGGTTTGGCCGTCTCCACGAGGCGCAACAAATCAGCGACGCTCGCCCAACCCGAACTCAGCGAAAATATCGAGGGTTTTCATCACCCCACCATTACTATGTCTCGACGCGAACGGTTGCCTAACATAAACCTGGGAACTAAAGTTCTTTTGAACGGGTGAATCATTGAGCGATTCGGCGACATTATTTCCGCAGGCGGGGCCGCCGGAAATGGAGGCGGCGTCGGCGACGGGGCCGGTGGCGCAGGTGGCCCTGGAGCAAGGGGTGGATCGCGTGTTCGATTATGCGATTGGGCCGCGGTTGGCCGGAAGGGTACACGTTGGAATGCGCGTGCGCGTTCCGCTGGGGCGAAACAATCGGCCGATGCGGGGATGGGTGGTGGCGGTGCGGGCAGCGAGCGAGCTTCCGAAGCTGAAGAATTTGCTGGCCATCGACGATGAGCGGGTGCTGGTTTCGCCGCCGGTGATGGAATTGTCGCGGTGGATGGGACGGTATTATTCGGCCCCGCTGGGCGTGGTGCTGGAGAGCGTCATCCCCGCGGCGGTGAAAAGGAAGATCGGGATCGGGTACAGCAGCATCGTCCGGCTGGCGCAGGGATCGGAGAAGATTCAGGAGGTTTTGGAAAAGACCAAGTCGCGCAAGCGGCGCGCGGTGCTGGCGCGGCTGCTGCAAGTGGAGAAGGACAAGGGGATCGAGTTGAACCGGCTTGCCGGCGAGGCGGGCGTCCGTGCGCCGACGGTAAGAAAGCTGGTCGCGCTTGGGTTGGTGACGATCCGGTCGGAAATCGATCTGCCGAAGATGACGGTGAATATCGCGCAGGGAAGCGGGGACGAGGCGAAGATCGAGCTGAACGAGGACCAGAAGAAGGCATTTGAGGACCTTCGGCCTCGGGTGCTGGAGGGTGGATTCAGCGTCAATCTGTTGCATGGAGTCACCGGGAGCGGGAAGACGGAGATTTATTTACAGGTGATCGCCGAAGCGATCCGGATCGGGAAGCGGGCGTTGGTGCTGGTGCCGGAGATCGCGCTGACGCCGCAAACGGTGTGGCGATTCAAGGCGCGATTCAAGCGCGTGGCGGTTCTGCACAGCGGGCTGACGGCGACGGACCGGCACCGGTTCTGGCAGCAGATCAGCGACGGCGGGGCCGACGTGGTGGTCGGGGCGCGGTCGGCGGTGTTCGCGCCGATGCCGGGGCTGGGCGTGATCGTCGTCGATGAGGAGCACGATTCCAGCTACAAGCAGGACCAGGCCCCGCGCTACAATGCCCGCGACGTGGCCATCAAGCGGGCGCAGATCGAAGACGTGCCGGTCATTCTCGGCAGCGCCACGCCGTCGCTGGAAATGTACCGGCTGTGCCACGGGGAAGGGCAGGCGGTTGGGCCGCGATACCACTATTTGACGTTGCCGCGGCGGGTGCGAGGGCTGGCGCTGGCGGCGACGGAACTGGTGGACATGCACCAGGAACGCCGGATGCGGCGCGGCGTACACCTCATTTCCCAGCGGCTTGAACATCTGCTGCGCACGACTATCCAGGCGGGGCGGCAGGCGATTTTGCTTCTGAACCGCCGGGGGTATTCCAACTTCGTCTTCTGCTCATCCTGCGGGGAGCCGATCAAGTGCAAATACTGCGATACCACCATGACCTACCATCGCTCGGTGGAATCCCACGCGGGCGGTGCCTCCAGCGCGGCGGCGCTGCACACGGGGCAGATGCTTTGCCATTATTGTCTGGCCACCCAAGTGCTGCCGGAGCGGTGTCCGATCTGCGGAAAGAAATTGAGCCTGTTTGGCCTGGGCACGCAGCGCGTGGAAGAGGAACTTGGGCGGAAGATGCCCGAGTTGCGTTTTGCCCGGGTGGACAGCGATTCGATGCGGACGTTCAAGGATTACGAATCGACGCTGTCGCGTTTTGCCAAAGGGGAACTCCAGGTGATCCTCGGGACGCAGATGATCGCCAAGGGCCTGGACTATCCGAACGTGACGCTGGTGGGCGTGATCAGCGGTGACACGGCGTTGGCGTTGCCGGATTTTCGCGCCGCGGAGCGGACGTTTCAGCTTATCACGCAAGTTGCCGGCCGGGCCGGGCGAGGCGACGCGGCGGGGCGCGTGGTGGTGCAGACGTTCCTGCCGGACGACCCGACGATCCGGACGGCGCTGAAGCAGGATTACGCCGGATTCGCCGCGACGGAACTTGCCGGCCGACGCGAGGTGGGGCTGCCTCCGTTCGTGCGGATGGCTCGGATCATCCTTCGGCATCAGGATCAGGCGCAATTGCACAAGATCGCCCACGAGGTGGCGGAAAAGGTGACGGCGGCGATCGCCGCGTCGGGCCGGGGCGTCACGATGCGCGGCCCGATGCCGTGCCCCATCGGCCGAATCGCGGGGTTTCATCGCAATCAGATTCTGCTCCAGGCAGAGCGGCCGGAGCCGTTGCAGGCGGTGTTGGCGGCGGTTCGCGCGGCCGGAGGATTCGCCAAGGCAGAAGCGGTGGCGGTGGATGTGGATCCGGTGGCGATGCTGTAAGTGCCAAATTCGAAATTCGAAATTCGCCTAGTGGCCTATTCCGATTGAACGGCCGGAAATGTGATCCATTCGTGTAAAGGCCATACATGGTCGGCCAAGCCCGCCGACATGGCGGGCGTTCGTTGGCGTC
>JBEKKC010000232.1:0-4924 GCA_050010915.1 Tepidisphaeraceae bacterium
GCTTGGTCGTCGGGGCCGTGGCCGCGGGGGCGGGCTTCAGCATCTCATTGAGCATGTTTTCCGCGGGGGTCGGGGCGGATTTGGCATCGGAGGGGGACGTCTGGGCGCGCAGCGGCACACCTGCCGAGACAATCATCGCAAGTCCTATCCACGCATAACGCATCGCGACTCTCCCTGGCTTGAACATTCTATGCGGGCGGCGGGGATTCTCGAAGATCAAAAACGCGCTCCCCTTCGGGTCGCGGCTAAACGACGTGGGAGAGTTCGAGAATCGGGCGCCTCGATTTGGCGCATCGGACCACGCGGAACCAAATGCGTGACCTTCCTAACGTAATATCGGCGGTCTGGCCGCTCATCGGAAATCGCTCGGCGGCAAGGAGGGGTGAATTCATGGTAATCGTGATGTTATTGGACGCCGGCGACGGTGGCACAGGCTGCCCGTTCCGAATAATCAGACCTGCCTGGGCGGGCCGCCGCATTCGGCCGGTCGCCGCTTTGTTTCTGAAGATGCTCTAAACCCGAGGCGACGTGTACTCGGGATTTGCGCCCCATTTCAGCTTGGCGGCCAGTGTGTGCCATTCCTGGGATTGGGGATTTTCGACGAGCAAAACGGGATGGCCGCTTTTGCGGATCACAACTCGATCGCCGGTCATAAGCCGTGTGCTTTCCTGCCCGTCGCAGAAGATGGTTGTGCCGTCGTTGACGAGGACGGCGGTAACCAGGAGCGTTGAGTTTGAGGAAACGACCACGGGCCGAAACGAAAGGCTATGGGGACACAGGGGCGTGACGCACATGGCATCGACGTTGGGGCTGATGATCGGGCCGCCGGCGGAGACGTTGTAAGCGGTGCTTCCGCTGGCGGTGGCGATGATTGCGCCGTCGCCGAAATATCGAATCCCCCCCCACGGTCCGTTTCCGTCGTGGCCGGGGCCGCTGGCGGCGATTTCCAATTCGATCATGTGAAACGGAGGTCCGGCGCTGATCACGGCGTCGTTCAGGGCGGTGGACACGAACCGTCGTTTTTGGGCGACTTGATCGTGATCGCCGAATCGGCATGAGATTCCGGCGGCCAAAACCGAAGTTTCCAGCGCCGAGCGGGCGCTGATGGGGAGTTTGCCGGACAGGAAATCGTCAAAATGCTGATCGAATTGTTGTGGGGTGAAACTGGCGAGAAAACCGAGGCGTCCGAAATTCACGCCGAGCAGTGGAACCTGCCGGCCGCGAAGCCGCCGCGCCGCCGACAGGAGAGTTCCATCACCGCCAAGGACCAGGATCACATCCGCCTGGGCGCTGATCTCGGCGGTCTGATCGTCCAGATCGAGGCCGACGATATGGCCAGGCTTTCTGATGCGCGGGACGATCTGATCGAGAGCGGCGGCGACACCGGTCTTGGTCTTGTTGGCGACGATGAGGACTCGCATGGGATAGGCATCCTACCCGCAGGCAACGGCCAAGAAAAAGCCGCCCGGCAAAGCGGCCGGGTGAACGACGGCACAAAGCCGGGACCGTTTAGGGCTGCTTCCTCTCGGACCTGACCCGGTTCACAGCCGACCCTTGCATCGGACCCGGCCGCCTCGCGGGGCGGACAGCGGGGGTTGTACTCGATGGATGGAAGTTTGTCATTTCGTCAATTTTCAATTGTCCATTGTCAATTGACAATTAACTACTGACCCATGATCTGCTTGTACGGATCGTCCTTTGCCGTCACCGGCAAGACATCCACCTTGGTTATGACCGGCGGATGCTCCGGGCGGTCGTTCGATGGGTCCGTCTTCACCGATGCGATCTTTTTCACGGCGTCCATTCCCGCAACCACTCGGCCAAATGCCGTGTACTTATGATCCAACTGCTGGGTGTGCGCGTAATCGAGACAGATAAAGAATTGGCTTCCGGCACTGTTGGGATCGTTGGCCCTGGCCATCGATAGGACGCCCTCGACGTGGGGGTGATCGTTGAATTCCGCTCCGACCATATACCCTGGGCCGCCGGTGCCGGCGCGGGCCGGTTCGGAGCCGAGCGGGTCGCCGCCCTGGATCACGAAGCCGGGAATGATCCGATGAAACACCAGGCCGTCGTAATAACCGCCCGATGCCAACTGCAAAAAGCCATCCACCGTGTGCGGGGCGGCATCGTAATAAAATACTTCCGTCAGCGGTCCCGAATCGGTCTGCATTGTGACGTATTGCAGCGGCACAACGTGCGTGATCATGGTCGAAGCCGCGTCCTGATCCTTGTTGGCCAGCACCTCGATCACCAGTGGAGTGCCCAGAAAATCCTTGGGCGGACCGGCCGGCGAAAAACCCGAGCCCTTCGCCGCGGCATAGAGCACGTACGTTCCCGGACTAGCGGTGTCGGGAAAGAGGGTCTTCAAATCCACGGTGGCCTTGGCGACGACTTCGGCTGATCCCTTGGCCGCGATTACCCTGCCCATGAAATCGGTCAGTTCAAGGGTCACATCCTTGTCGGATTGGATCGTCACATTCAGCGGCTGGCTGGGGGCATACCAAATCTTCTGCGGGACCAAAACGGAAAACAGGATTGAAAATAACGATACGGCCGCGGAAGGGGTCATGATTCTGCTCCTTTGGGATTCGAGATTCTAACCAAGCGACCGCTATCGTGAAAAGATGAGGCCGCGCCCCAGCTATTTCTGTGGCGGAGACACACGGTATAGCGCGGCCCCGTGCGGCGCAATGGACGTTGCAAAAACGCCGGTAGCAAGTTCCACATCCTCGCGCCGCCAGAGGTCCCGAAATACGCCCGGACCGTCAAATCCAATTTCTTTCAGGGAGACGGAAACCAGGGCCGGCGCGCCGTCGCCGGCATTAAACAGGGCCAGATATTTGTCGTGCGATCCGGCCGCGTCGGCCGTCCAGCCGATCAGATCATTCCGGCGAAAAATCTGCCGGCCTCCGCCGCTTTGCTGGTCCACCGCGATCACTTCATCGTTGGTGAGCAGGGAAAGAGTGAACGGGTCCATCTGCTGCAAATCGCCGCCATAAATCAGCGGCGAGCGGCAGATCGACCAGAGCGTCATCATAGTGACCTGCTCGTCTTTCGTGAAACGCGTGTTCGGGCCGGGCTCGGAATGTTTGGCGACGACGATCGCGCCCAGCGGCAGCATATCGGCGTCGGGAAAATGCCCGGGGCCGCAATACGGCGCCCAATCGGCACAGCGTTGAAACTGCCCCTTGAGCAAGTCCCACTTGTCCCAGAAGTCTTCGGATATTCGCCACATGTTGGCGTGTGCGGCGACGTGGGCGGCTTCATCCAGCGGGGTGGCTCCGGGCGAGGTGCTGAAAATCATCGGCCGGCCGCTTTTGTCGATCGCCCTGCGGATGGCTTCGATTTCGGGCTCGTGGTACGGGTTTGAAAGGTCATCGATCTTGACGAAATCGACGCCCCAATCGGCGAATTGGGAAAAGATGGAATTGTAATATTCCTGGCCGCCGGGCCGGGTGACGTCAATCCCGTACATATCGGGATTCCACGGGCAGGTGCTGGATTTGTCGGCGATATCCGCGGCGCGGGCGGTGGAGGCGAGGATGGGCGTATTGGCGGCAACCGCCTGGCGGGGAATTCCCCGCAGAATATGGACGCCGAATTTCAGGCCCTTGCCGTGAACGTAATCGGCGAGGGGCTTGAATCCCTTGCCACTGGCCGCGGAGGGGAAGCGATTCAATGCCGGGATAAGCCGGCCATACTCATCCATATTCAGCTTCGCATCGGGGCGGTATTCCCAGCCCTTGGCGTCCGGCTCGTACCACTGGATATCCACGACGATGTATTGCCAGCCGTGTTTGGAAAGATGTTGGGCCATGTAATCGGCATTGGCCTTGGTCTGCTGTTCGGTAACGGTGGTGCCGAAGCAATCCCAACTGTTCCATCCCATGGGGGGCGTCGGCGCCCATTGCAGAAATCGCGTCATCTCATCCGCCTTTGCCAAGCCCGCCAGGAAAAAACCCAATGCAATCCCATAGGCCGCCGGTTTCACAAACGACATCTCGGCTCACCTCACGCGCGATTCCAGCCATCGGACCAAGGTGCGAATGCCCCAGCCGGTCGCGCCAGGGGCATAATAGGGAAGTTTCTTTTCCGTGTCGGCCACGCCCGCGATATCCAGATGCGCCCAGGGAACGGACTCATCGTCCGGGACAAAATAGCTGAGGAACGCTCCGCCCTGGAGCGGATGGCCCTCCCTGCCCGCGCTGTTGACGATGTCGGCGGATTCCGATTTTATGAAATCGCGTTGATCCTGGCCAAGCGGCAATCGCCATATGTTTTCGCCCTCGGCTTCGCCCGCCTGGATCAATTCATTGACAAGCTCGTCGTTGTTGCTCATGACTCCAGCCATGGTTTTGCCGAGGGCAGTGACGACTCCGCCGGTCAAAGTCGCCAAATCGACGACGGCGGCGGGTTTATATTTTTCGATTCCCCAGGCGAGGGCATCGCCGAGAACGAGCCGTCCCTCGGCATCGGTGTTGGTCACCTCGACGGTGACGCCGTTGTACAGGCGCAAAATATCGCCGGGGCGATAGGCCTTGGAACTGATGGCGTTCTCGGCGCTGGCCAAAATCCCCACGACGTGGAGGGGCAATTTGAGCTTGGCGACGGCGTACATCAAGCCGAGGACGGCCATTCCGCCGCATTTGTCGAAGATCATTTTTCCCATTTTCTCCGCGGGCTTGATGGAGATGCCGCCGCTGTCGAAGGTAATCGACTTGCCGACGACGAGAATGGTTTTGCCCCCGCTCTTGGCCGGACTTGGGGCCAAACTCCTCGCGGGGCGATGCTCGAGGACGATCATGCGCGGCGGGGTCTGAATGCTGCCGTCGCCGACGGCGAGAATTCCGCCCATGCCGAGCCGCGCCAATTGCCACTCGTCCATCACCGTGCAGCGCAGGGCGGCATCGCGCGCGAGGGA
>JBEKKC010000233.1:0-4914 GCA_050010915.1 Tepidisphaeraceae bacterium
TCGCGCTCCAATAGCGCGCGCGTCGCCGCATGCCGCATGCGATCGATCTGCTCGTTGATCGACGAATCTTTCTCGATATAGGTGTCGGTGCGCGGGATGTACGCTTCCGGCTGGTAGTAGTCGTAATAGGAGACGAAATACTCCACCGCGTTATCAGGAAAGAAGGACCGGAACTCGCCGTAGAGCTGCGCCGCCAGCGTCTTGTTGGGGGCGAGGATGAGCGCCGGGCGTTGCGTTGCCTCGATCACCTTCGCCATGGTGAAGGTCTTGCCCGAGCCGGTGACGCCGAGCAGCACCTGCGTGCGGTCGTGGCGCCGCACGCCTTCGACCAGTTCGGCGATCGCCTGCGGCTGATCGCCCTTCGGGTCGAAATCGGATTTGATGACGAGACGGCGGCCGCCCTCGGTCTTGGCCGGCCGCTCCGGCCGATGCGGCACCCAAATTTTGTTGCCGCCATCGTACTCGCGAAATTCGGCCCGGCCTTCGCGCAGCAACTTGTCTAGCGATTGCTGACTGGCGAGCCCGGCCACCGTTCCCACGTCTCCCGAGGCCGGTCGTGCTAAGCGCAAGCGGGCAGGGGCCATGCCGGGCGTGATCACACTCCGAGGGTCTTCTTCCGCATCGCCGGCTTGCTCATCGATGCCGAGCGCGCGGGCCAGATCGGGATCGAGCTCGCCCGGCGGCACCGGTGTTTTGCCGACATAGCTCTGCTGTGGCGCCTCGCCGAAGCCGCGAGTCACCGAGGCGCGCGCCCGGTGCGCATTGGCGAAGTCGGCGCGGCGGTCAAAGGAATTGTCCGGTGGAGGCTGTAGCCCGCTTGGTCCCTTTCGCCTCTCCCCGGTGGGGAGAGGCCGGCCCGAAGGGCCGGGCGAGGGGGGCTGATCGCGAGGTTCGATCCCCCTCACCCGATCTCGCTGCGCTCGATCCACCTCTCCCCGCTGGGGAGAGGTGGACGGATCGAGCCCGGTCTGCGATCCGACGCCCGCGCGGCCTTGGCCGATGGCGGGATTGAGCAAATCCGCCAGCGCCGGATCGAGCGGCGGCGTGTGCGGACGCGCCGCCTTGGCGCGCGTCGGCCGGGCCGGGTCTTTTTTCGAATGCTTTGCCGGATCGCGCCCTCTCGGCGCGTTCCCTCGATCGGGGCTTTTCGCCATGGCCCCAATATGGGCCGAGTCCGGTATTCGGGAAAGTATGGCCGTCCGATCAAAATCCCGACGGCGTCGCAGAGGCGCTGAATTTTTCCGCCCGCGAGACGACAGCGGCCGCAGCCTGAAAGTTACGGGACTGCTCCGTCATCCGCCGCAACACCGCTGCGAACAGCAGGGCCGCGGCGGCGATGGCACCCAGCCTCAGCGCGCTGTCGAACGGCGTGATCTTGAACAGGACGGGGGCCAGAAAGGCTCCGAGCAAAGCCACAGCCTCCCCGCGTCGGAAGCCGTCGCGCAAAGCCTCACCCAGCAGCCAGGCCATCGGCACGGCCAGGATGACCAAATCGTATTCCAGCATAAAGGGCGAGCAGAAGGGCACGCAGGCTGCGATCGCCGCTCCCTCCGCCCGGCCCGATCGCGCACCAGCATGAACGCCGTGGCAACGCTCACGGCCGCCTGCGCCACATAGGCCAGCGCCAGCGACCCGCCATGCAGGCGCACCGCGCCGTAGATGGTGGTCAAATATTGCAGGTATTGGGGGTTAGCCGGCTCCAACCAATTGCGGCGTGCAACCGCCATGTCGGCCATGAACGCCGGCCAGATGTCCGTCCCGAAAGCCAAGGTCGCCGCCGCCGCCATGATCGCCACGGTCGCGCCCGCGGCGGCGAAACTTCGCCATCGCCCCGCCGCCGCCAGCGCGAGCGGCACGATGATTCCGAGCTGTGGCTTGTAGGCCAAGCAACCCAGACATACTCCCGCCAGCCCCGGCCGCCGATCCAGCCAGACCGCTGCACCGCCCAGCAGTGCCGTGCTCAGGAATCCGTTCTGCCCGAACCCTGCATTGATCATCACCGCGGGATAACCCAGGAACAGCACCCAGATCGGCCCGCCGTCGCGCAAGGCTTTTGGCACGAACGCTCGCAGTGCGGCGATATAGCCGGCGCAGCTCGTCGCCAACCACAGGCACAGAGCCGGAAAATAACCCAGCAGGGCAAAGCCAGCGCTGAGCAGCAGAAAGAACGGCGGATAGAAGAATGCCAGGTATCCCCATTCCGGATCCCCATGCAGAGCCAGTTGCTGCAAGAAGTGCGGCTGCTCCCGATAGGCATCCGCGGCGCGCCCTTCCAGCGCCAGCTGCCCGGCGGTCCAGAAACTGACGAAATCGCCCGACACCTTGGAGATACCGGGCGTGGACGCCTGCCATTGCACCCACATCACGCAAAAACTGAGGAAGGCCACCAGTGAGAGCGCCTCGCCCAGGCGGAGCAAATAGTACGCGAGGCGTGATCGCTTCGCAGACCCTTGCACCTCGAACGGTGACAGGGAGTCGACGCGTAAGGCAGGGTCGATCGTCGACATGCGGGCCGGGCCGATTGGTTTCGGCGCGCATCGTGGTCAGCTAGCTTTAACATTGATTTAACGCGTTTGATTGGCCTTCATTTCGCGAGGCTGGCTCATGGCATGGTGCTTCGCGCTTGGGTGGGGGCGATGCAATCAAACTGGAGAGGTGATGGGCCGAGTCCGGTATGCGGGCAGCACGCAACGGACTGAAGCCGCGTTGGCACGGCGATCCTTCCAACGAGGCGCCCGTTACTTCGGGTTGGTGTAACTGCTTAGTAGCCCAAGCTCTGACAATTCGAGCCGCTGCACGAAGATCCGGTCCCTGAAATCAGGTTCGTGTTACCCGTCATATTGGTCGAGAAAGCGGCGTCGGTGTTGCTGGTCAGAAATTCCAAGATCGTGATCTTGTTGCCACCTGTGCCTGTACCGGGATTGTTCATGACATAGGCGTTCGTATTCCCGATGGCATTGCCCCAGGCAATACGGACCTGTGTCGGACCCGTGAAGGGGAAGACGTTAGTATCGACTCCCGTGCCGCTGGTGTTAATTCCGGTGGCATTGGCGATCAGGTCGGTATAGACCAAGTCCGCCTTTGTGTTCGAAACATTCAGTCCAATCGACAACTCCTTTAAGGTGGAGTTGAAAAGCGCCAGCTGGCCGGTATTCAACTCAATACCCTTGGTGTTTGCCTCTCCGGCGCCGCTGATTACAAAGTGCCTTATGATTATCCTGTCGCCGGCACCAGCATTGATGGTAATGCCGGTAGTTCCGGCCGCGACCGCGATGTCGGCGCCTTCCACTCCTAATATAGAGATCTGCCCGGCGATCGTGATCGGTCCGTAATCGGCTGGGTCGAGAGCAATGATCTCGCCGCCGCGCTGGGTGACGGAGTATGCAGTGGCCAAGGTGCGGCAGGGGCTCGCTCGCGGGCAGTTCGCCGACGCATTGCTGTCATTGCCCAGACCACTGACGAAGGTTTGTGTATCGCGCTGACATGTGCCGCCGCCATCAACGCGAATGACATCGCCGTGACAAATAACGCCTTCGATATCCTCCCCCACATGCGCTACCCCTTTTCGTTATGAAAAGTGCGCGGCAAAGTTAATCGTATGGAATAATTGCTGTCAAACACCACACTCTGGTTTGATCCGAAAAATGATTATTTTGCTGCAGCAATGCGCGTCGGGAAGCCGGCCTGGAATTCATTTTCGATCGGCTGTTCGTGATGCAGATTGTTCAAAAGGACTGAAAAACTGCCACTCAAAATCCGTTCACGACCTGCCGCACGTGCTCGACCTCCGGCGGCGCGGCAAAGCAATGGCCGACAAGTTTCCGCCATTCCTGGAAGTCGGGGGATCCGCGAAAGTCCAGGTTGTGGTTCTCGACGGTTTCCCAGGTGACGAACAGATGGTAGCGGCTCGGCTTTTCGATCGAGCGACGAAGTTCCATGCCGTGGCAGCCTTTGGCGCGTTGGAAAATCGGCGCGGCTTTTTTCACGCCGCTTTCGAATTCCGCCTCCAAGCCGGGCTTGACGTCGATTTGCGCGATTTCGGTGATCATGTTTCGCTCTTGGCTCGTTCCTGCAATGAGAGCCCGACACTACACAAAATAACCGCCCAACGAACCAGTCGTATTCAGGGAAATCGACCCTCATCCAACAATTCCTAAATTGGGCGGCGAGGGGAACGGCACGCCGAAGATGCGCGTTCCGGAGGCATCCGGCCACGACATGGCGGGCGTCGCTATAGCGGTTGCGGATACAGGACAGGCATGCGAGAGGGGGGGGTTAAATATTCGCTAGGCGATCGTTAGATTCTCCGCCATTCATCCCCCAACACGCAGGCTTGCCATGATCGACGTGTATTACTGGACGACGCCGAACGGCCACAAGATCACGATTTTTCTCGAAGAAGCCGGACTGCCGTACAAGATCATCCCGATCAATATCGGCAAGGGCGAGCAGTTCAAGGCGGAATTCCTGGCGGTCTCGCCGAACAACCGCATTCCCGCCATCGTCGACCAGGCGCCGACCGACGGCGGCAAGCCAATCTCGGTGTTCGAATCCGGGGCGATCTTGCTCTATCTCGCGGACAAGACCGGCAAGTTTATCGGCAAGGACCTGCGCGGGCGCACCGCGACGATCGAGTGGCTGTTCTGGCAGATGGGCGGCCTCGGCCCCATGGCCGGACAGAACAATCATTTCAGCGCCTACGCGCCGGAGAAGATTCCCTATGCGATCGACCGTTATCGCAACGAGGTCAACCGCTTGTTCGGCGTGATGAACAAGCGGCTCGCCGACCGCCCGTATCTCGCCGGGGATTATTCCATCGCCGACATGGCGTGCTATCCCTGGGTCGTTCCCTGGGAACGACAAGGCCAGAACATCGCGGACTTCCCGCACCTCAAGCGCTGGTTGGAGGCGATC
>JBEKKC010000234.1:0-4867 GCA_050010915.1 Tepidisphaeraceae bacterium
GGCTGCATTCCCACCAAGGCGCTGCTGGACGATGGGGCGTTCATCCGCAAGCTGCGGCTTCACGCGGCCGAGCATGGCGTGACGTACAAGGATTTGACGGTGGATTTTTCCAAGCTGGTGGGACGCAGTCGCGCCATCGCGGAGGGACTGAGCAAGGGAATCGAGCATTTGTTTCGCAAGTATGAGGTGAAGAAGGAATCAGGATTCGGACAACTGCTGGCTCCGCATATCGTGAAGATCACTTCGCCGCAGGGAACCAAGCAGGTGACGGGCCAGCACGTCATCATCGCGACGGGGTCGCGGGCGACGCCGCTGCCGGGCGTGGCGTTTGACGGGAAGAAGATCATCACCTCGCGGGAAGCGATGACGCTGCCGAAGCAGCCGAAGAAGATCGCGATCGTCGGGGCGGGGGCGATCGGGTGCGAGTTCGCGGACTTCTATAACGCGCTGGGGACCCAGGTCGTCGTCATCGAGATGATGGATCACCTGCTGCCCAACGAGGACGAAGACGTGTCGATCCTGCTGGAACGCGTGTTCGCCAAGCGCCAGATCGACGTGCGCGTCAAGACGAAGACGGATAGAGTCGAGACGACGGAGAGCGGCGTGAAGCTGACGCTTTCGGGCGCCAAGGCGGGCGTGGTGGAGGCGGACGTGGTGTTGGTGGCCATCGGGGTGACGGCGAACACCGAGGCTCTGGCGGCGCCGGGCGTGGACCTGGATTTGTTCAAGGGGCGCGTGCGCGTGAATCCCTGGTACCAGACGAATCTCGAAAACGTCTGGGCGGTGGGAGATTGTCTGAGCGTGAATTGGGCGGAGCAGGGCGGCGCCAGCGCCGACCGCCATCCGGACCTGGCGCACGTGGCCCATCACGAAGCGGTGCTGTGCGTCGAGCGCATCGCCGGGCTGCAACGGCATCAGATGGATTACAAGGCGATCCCCGGCTGCACTTACACGCATCCGCAGGTCGCCAGCATGGGACTGACGGAAAAGCGGGCGCGGGCGCTGGGCCGAAAGCTGAAGATCGGCAAGTTCCCGTTCAGCGCCAGCGGGCGGGCGCTGGCGGCGGGGGAGCCGGAGGGGTTTGTGAAGCTGATCTTCGACGACCAGGATGGGGAATTGCTGGGCGTGCACATGATCGGAGAGGGCGTGACGGAGATGCTCGCGGAGCTGGTCATGGCCAAGAAGCTTGAGGCCACGGAGGATGAAATCATCGAGGCGATCCATCCCCATCCGACGTTCAGCGAGGCCATCATGGAAGCCGCCGGCGTCGCGGATGGACGGGCGATACACTTGTGATTTTTCGGCGAGGTTGTGATGCGAAAAGAGTCTGTATTCTGGGCGCTGCTGGGTGTCATGGCGGCCGGCTGTTCATCGGGTTCGTCGGCGGTCGAGGGGGCGTTCTATTCCGAACATCCCTACGCGCATATCGATCGTTCGACGACGCGATCGAATTCCGACGGCTCGACGAGCTATGAGATTGCGTACACGCGCGCCGATGGAACCAAGGGCACGGCAACCTATGCGGCCACCGGGGAATTACAGAAGGAGAATTAATGAAAGCATTAATCGTCTGGGGCGGATGGGACGGGCATCAGCCCAAGGAAGTGGCGGAGATTTTCCGGGATCTGCTGGCCAAGGAGAAATTCGACGTCGAGGTCTGCGATACGCTGGATGCGTTTGCGGATGCGGGGAAGGTCAAATCGATGAATCTGCTGGTGCCGGTGTGGACCATGGGAAAGATTTCGCCGGAGCAATTGAAGCCGGTGCTGGCCGCGGTGGAGGCCGGGGCGGGGATCGCCGGATGTCATGGGGGGATGTGTGATTCGTTTCGCGAAGCGACCGAATGGCAATTTATGACCGGCGGGCAATGGGTCGCGCATCCGGGCAACGACGGCGTCAAATATCGCGTAAAGATGGGGCCGGCGAAGAGTCCAATCACCGAAGGAATCAAGGATTTCGACGTGACCAGCGAGCAGTATTACATGCACGTCGATCCGGCGGTGAAGGTGTTGGCGACGACGCGATTTCCGACCGCCGACGGGCCGCACGCTGGTAATGGCTCGGTGGATATGCCGGTGGTTTGGACGAAGACGTACGGCAAAGGCCGGGTTTTCTACAATTCGCTGGGGCATAGCGCAAGCATCGTGAAGATGCCGCCGGTGCTGGAATTGATGCGCCGGGGATTTTTGTGGGCGGCGGCGTAAAGCGAAAAAAAACGGCCGGTGCGCCTCCAGGCGTACCGGCCGCAGAGTCTGCGACTCCTTTCGCATCCTTCCATGATTCGAGTCAGTTCCGCGCCGGCGATGCCGCCGCGGACGCGGCCAGTTCCTCCAGAAAAATGGCCAGGCCGTCGCCGTCATTGCGGCCAATGACTTTTCCGGCGCTTTGCAGAAGTTCCGGGCAGGCGTTGCCCATGGCGATGCCCAGTGCGGCGTTTTGGACCATCGACAGATCGTTCACGTCGTCGCCGACGGCGATAATCTCCCGCGGCTGGACGTTTTGGCGGCGGGCCACGTGCAGAACTCCCTGCCATTTGTTGACGCTTGGGTCGAAGGCTTCGACTATGCCGAGGCCGTCCGGGGTGAACAGGCAGTGAACGGTGGCGCGGTCGCTGAAAGCCTTTCGCAATTCGTCATAGACGGACTTTACGGTCTTGGCCGGGGCGACGATGCCGACGCGGATCGTGTGATCGTGGGGATGTTGCGCCAGATCAGCCGTTCGCTGAACGGTGGCGCGGGTGATTTTGAGCCAACGCTCGGTGGCATGGTTGAGATCGAAACCGCGCGTGGCCAGGTAATCGACGCCGGCGGTGGACCGGTCCTGAAGGGCGAGGGCGGCATGGCCATGTGATTCAAAAAACTGGGACAAATCGCGGGCGAGCTTTCCGTCCATCAGGGTGCGATGCAGAGTGAGGCGCGTTCGCGTGTCGATGATGAGAGCTCCACCCACGAAGACGGCTGGGTCGTAATGTGCCACGGCGTCGAGCACGGCCTGGCTTTCCGTGAAATTTCGTCCGGTCGCGAAACAGATCAGCAACCCCGCGTGCAAGGCCCCATGAACGGCGGACTTGGTTCGCGGCGTCACCTGACCGCTCGGCGATAGCAGCGTTCCGTCAAGGTCTACAGCGATCATCTTGTACTTCACGCCCACACCATCGCCGATTGAGCTGACCCTAGCAAGTTCGCCCGGCCATGCAAGTTAAAGCGGCGTTATCGACGGGTTTTCCACAAAATGTAGTGGATTTGCTGATTTGAACCGTCTATTAGTGGGATTACGGACCAGAGTTGCGGATACCGCAATTGGATGGTTCCCGGCGTTGACGCGGCGGGGGAATTGAGGAATATCAGGGCATGCCAAACGGAGCACCAACGCCATGACTCGAGAACGGCTGGCATGGCTGGTCAGCATCATTCTTCTGGCGATCCTGGCATTTCAATTGCCCGGGACGCTGGGGCAGCGCGACGACGAGTATTCATGGGTGCGAACCATCGTCGAGATTCATCGGCAGGTTTTGGAAAGCTACGTCGATAAGGTGGACGATTCGCTGCTGAAAGATAAGGCGATCGAGGGAATGCTGGGCGCACTGGACGATCCGTATACGGTGTACATCCCCCCGGACCATCAGGCGGAATTCGACAAGGAATTGGGCGGGACGTTCAGCGGGGTGGGAATTTCCCTGCGCGACGTCGGCGGGAGGATGGTGGTCCTCACCCCCATCGAGGGCGGGCCGGCCGACCTCGCCGGAGTCGATGCCGGCGACGTGATCGTGAAGGTGGATGGCAAGCCGATCGCCAAGATGCCGATTGACGACGTTGTGAAGCTGGTGTCGGGGCCGGTCGGCTCGCCGGTGACTTTGACCATCGACCGCGGCGGCAAGTCGATGGATTTCACCCTGCACCGCCAGCAGATCGTTTTGCCGACAGTCTATGGATACGCGCGGAATTCAAACCAGTCGTGGGAATATTTCGTATCGCAGAACCCCAGGATCGCGTATCTGCGGGTGACGCAGTTCGACGAGAACACGTTCGACGAGATGAAGCGCGTGCTGACCGGGGCGGACGGGCACTCCGGGCTGATGAGCCAGGGGATGCAGGGTCTGATCATGGACCTGCGGTTCAATCCCGGCGGGCAACTCCAGCAGGCGATCAAGGTGGTCAACCTGTTTATCAAGGATGGCGTGATTGTCAGCACGCATGGGCGGAATTCGCCGGAGGAAGTGGACCGGGCCGGCGCCGAGGCGACGACATTGCCGTATTTTCCCATGATCGTTCTGGTGAACGATCACTCGGCCAGCGCGGCCGAGATCGTGGCCGGAAGCCTCAAGGACAATCACCGGGCGCTGGTGGAGGGTCAGCGGACGTTCGGCAAGGGATCGGTCCAGCGCGTGATTCAACTGGGCCAGGACGATGGAACTTTGAAGATGACGGTGGCCCATTGGTATTTGCCCAGCGGGCGGCTGGTCAGCCGGAAGAAGGATTCGACCGACTGGGGCGTCGAGCCGCAGATCATTGTCCCCGTTGACGAGACCGGGGAAAAGGCGATCGAGGAATTGCTGGAGAGAAACGAGGCGATCCGGTTTCACCCCTCGACGATGCCCGCGACGCAGCCGACGAAGGCCCCGACCGATCCGCAGTTCCAGCAGGCCCTGACGACGATGGTCGGGCTGGTGATACTGGATGCGAACAAGCACGCGGCGGCGACGCAGGCGATCGAGTTGCCGGCGACAAGACCGTAGGGAAAATTCGAAATTCGAAACTCGCCTGGTGGCCCGTGATAATTGAAATGCCGCCTTTGATCGGTTAAGATAGAGGGTGTTGCGGCGATGGATCGCCGTCGTGTGGGCTTTAACGGGAGCCAAGTCATGGAC
>JBEKKC010000235.1:0-4828 GCA_050010915.1 Tepidisphaeraceae bacterium
TCCCGGGTCGCCTCGCCTGCGGCAGCGGTCTCCTTGCCGACCACAGTCATGTCCACTTTAACGCTGGCCATGACGGCGCTCATTTTGGGCAGATCCTTATCGAAGGTCGCATCCGGAGCCTGCATATAACAACCAGTGAGTTGCCAGACCTCTCCAGGCACGGTGTTGCCGGTCCACACAGTGTTCAGCTGGCGGTAGTGCGTGGCCGTCTCGCCGTCGTGAACTGTGGTGACGATGTAAACGGTTCCGGAATTTGCATTCGGATTGTTCGGATCTGGTTTCCCCGGAAGATCCACGATGACCTTGTCTATCGAGTTGTATGGGAGACCGGCGCGTTGGTTGGCGTCTGCCATGACAGGAGTAAAGACTTTAATAAGGTCTTCGACCCCGTCGCAATATTTGCAATACCGCAACGGCAGGTGCTGCTTGATGGAGTTGATGTTGGGGTCCGGCTCGTACGGCGGCGGGGGCTGGGGCGGGTCGCCGGGAGCCAGGATGTTGGGATTCTGCCTATGCACCTCCACCATGTGGTTGTAATTCTGCAGATCTCTCTGGTACCGCGACATCTGCATGTTATAAATCTGTCTGCGCATTCTTTCGTTACGACAGTCGGGGTCATAAATCTCCTGGATGGCGCACCATATCACGGTCTGGCCGGCGGGTCCTTTGACGAATATCCCGTTAGAGGCGCTTTGCGTGTTCGTCGTCCATCCATCGGGTAGATCAACGCTGCCGCTGCCGTCGGGGAACGTGTGGGTCGTCATCTTGAGCGGCACGGGCATGAAGCCCATAAGCATTGCCACCTCGTCCTTCGATGCGCCGAGCGCTGCGATGATGGCGGTCGCCGAGCCGCCGTTTGGCCCGGTGCCGCAGAAGATCAATCCTTGAATATCCTGGCCTTTGAGCTTGGCATTCAGCGTCGCTCCGCCATTGTTTCTGCCTTGGGCGTTGGCGAATGCTCCGGTGAGTTCGGGCTTGCCATCGAACACCTTCCCCAACTCGTCGGCGGTCTGAATGATCGCCGCCTCAAGCGTCTGGCCGGCGGGAAGTTTCATGAACAGGGTCTGGCCCTTCGGCGTGGAGCCAAGGACGCTGAAGTTGCCGAACTGCGCCCCGCCGGATTGGGGGGCGGCGCCAGTCGGAGCCGCGGGGGGCTGCGTCGGAGCCGCACGCGGTTGGGCCGTCGCCCGGGCCAGCGTATAGGTTTTGCCGCCGGTAGTGAAGATCAGCCGATCGCCGTCCAGCGTCGCCGTGAAGGCGTATTCGTTGCCGTTCGAGGTGAAAGTCCCCGCCAGACCTTGCCCGGCCACGCTCGCCTTGGCCGGGAATTTGGTATCGCCCTGCGCGATCGTCCCGACGTATGCGCCTCCGGATTCGGACAATTCCACCGTGACCTTGCCATCGGAAAAGCTGCCGGCGAATGACGCCGTGACAGGTTTCGAGACATCAGAGTTGGCGGCCGGCGGATTGACCGGACCAACGTCCAGGGATTGTTTTTCGTGTAACTCCGGGTCGACGAGTTTGATGGCCGTTAAATTTCCGGAAACCGACTTGGCGACCGCGATCGCCAAGTCATGGAATACCTTTTTCGTATCGGGATCATCCGCCTTTTCAGGCTTGACGACAAAACTGAGGGTGATCGCGTCGGCTTTCTTGTCCAGCAGTACGGTGACGCCATCGGGGTTGCTCCCGAAATAGCCCGCGTCCTTCAATGCCTTGGCCAGCGCATCGGCATCGGCGCGGGTGGCGTCGTGGTAGTAAGTGACGATGTCTTTGCCGTATGGCACGTCATGCCCACCGGGGCCGCCAAAGATTTGGTACAGGCCGCTGATGATGGCGATGATTCCCGCCAGACCGACCAGTAGCCGCGCCCAGACCGGCATCTTTGCTTTTTTGGATGCCGGAGCGGGCTGGTCGCCCGCGGGCGGATTTGGAATACCGTCTTGCATAGCTTGCCTCAAGGTGAAGGATTAGTTGACCGGGTTGCGCTCGTCGCGAAGGGGGATTTGAACGTACCGGTTGGGATCGTTGGCCGACTGGTTCAGGGAATCGACGATGCCGTTGACGTTGCTCAGATCGACGCGGCCACGCTCGCCGGTTTGCGTGTCGATGACCGTGCGATATCCGCCGGCGTATTCAATCCAATCGTCGGCGTTGCGGCTCCTCTGGTTTTCCTCCTCGGCCACCTGCCGCTGGTGTTCGTCGAACTCCTTCATCCGCTCCACGCGCTGCCTTTCCTGATCTTTCATCCTTTCATCAAAGGCAATTTGGTTGGCCCGCAGGCGAGCCTCAAATCGCTCCTCATCGACTTTGAAATAGACGTCCCAATTGATCTTGATGGAGCGGGACATGGCCTGCATTGTGATGAGGTCCTGATCGAAGCTGGCGAGCGGCGCGGTCATGTCTCCAAGCGGTGCGAGCATCCACTGGTCGGGCATATTGGGACCGGGAGGGCTGGAACTCCACGTGCATCTGTTATGGAAGTGCGTGGGAACGTCGCCGACGTTCTTGGTCGTATCGTATTCCAGAAGCTGTGTTGTCCACCCAGGCTGCGCGGGCGGAAGCGGTTTGACCGACGTGATGCGCTCGAGGGTGACTACGGGTACGTGAGCACGGGCCTGCATCAAGTTAAACTGGGGCATGACCACCGGAATCGCCTGGTCGGGGGCGCTAAATGGGGCGACCACGGGGAACAGGACATTCATGGGAATAGCCGGAGGCGGCTGCCTTCCCATTCTTTGGTAGCTGTCCTCCAATTGTCTGCGCTGGTCCTCGGCTTGGCGTATCCGGGGTGAGTCCGGTGTTACGATAGTGATCCACCAAAGGCCTGGGGCGCCCATGCTCTGGTTGGCGGGGCCTGTGGTGTAAAGCGGATCGACCGCTGAACTGCTTTTGAGCGTCCAGCCGCCGGCGACTCCGACGGAGCCGGTGCCGTCTGGAAAATCGGACCGTGTCAGCGGGACCGTCGGGGCGGCCGGCGTGACAGTTGTCGCCGCGGAGTTGAGCTTGGCCCAGTCGGCCGCCGTGGCGCTGGCCAGACAGTACGTCACGCTGATCTTGGCTTCATTCCCGCCAAGTTTGCAGGTGATAAGGCCCACGATGGGCTGACCGGCCAGGGTTGCCGTGAAAGAGGCGGCGCCGGATTGATGGTCCTTGGTGTCTTCGAACGCGCCTTTGACGACGAGTTGGCCGCCGAAAAACGTGGATAAATCGGATACTGTGGCCTCCAGGGCAGCCGTGACCGTGGTGATTCCGGGCTTTTTGGTAACCCATGCCTTTCCGGCGTCGGTGGCGGCGGCAATGCCATATCCCGCCGGAGAATTAGATGACGCCGGGGTCGAATCGGGCGCCGGCGGGTTTGGATTCAGCGGGTTGGCCGCCGGGGAATTGCCCAGGGGGTTGGGGGCGTTGCGGCTTAGCTGGTAGGTGCGGCTGCCGCTGCTGAACGTGAGGTTGTCCCCGGAGACGCTGATCGTGAAGGGGTAATCGTGTCCGTTGCTGGTGAAGCTGCCGACTAATTGGCCGGCGGTGGCTTGGGCCTTGAAGGGAAATACCTGTTGAGCGAGATGGATGGAGCCGGTGTAAGCGCCGCCTTCGGCGACGATCTCGATGGAAAGGTTTGGCCCGGTGAAGTCCCCGGGAAAGGGGTCATCAGCCAGCGCTCGAAGGGGCAAAATGACCAGTGACAAGAGACACGACGCTAAGAGCGGAAGAATCTTGCGGGGCACACGATCTCCATTGCCTGCTGCCTATTGGGTCGAAACGAGGAATTGCGGGGGAACCTTAACGTTCATCACCCATTTCCACAACCCCATCTCCTGAGATGAATAATCCGAACTAATGCGAGGATCGTCGCCGACGGCACAGAATTCCCAATCCGGCCATCACCTCAATCGCCGCACTCGCCGGCTCGGGGACGCTCGCCAAGTCGATGCCGTTGACCACGGCGAACGCGTCCAAGGCCGCAACGTCCCCGGCCGAAGCCGCGCCGCTGACGGTCTGGTTGAAGTTCGCCGCCAACTCGTCGAAGTCGGTCGCGTTGACGTTGCCGCCGTAGTTGAAGTCGCCCTGGTCCCAGCCGGTAATGCTCTGGTTGAAGTTGGCAGCCAGGATGTCGAAGTCCGTACTGTTGACCACGCCGTCCAGATTGGCGTCGCCGACGAGCGTGTACGCCACTTCGATCTGGCCCGGCGCCAAGCCGGCGACGATGCCGTCGGCCCCGTCGGCGTAGCCCAGGCCATACAGAAGCCCGTCCGTCGGCGTTTGTGCCGCCGAGGAAATGATGCCGGGGCCGTTCCACGCGCCGCCGTTGTAGCCGGATTTGATGTACCCGGCGATCGTCGTGATCGGATCGCTGGAGCTGTAGGTGATGATGATGTGGTTGTTGTTCACGTCCAGCACGCCGTTGCCGGTGATCGACAGCGACGTGAGGTTGATGGTGCTGGTCACCGCCGGTCCGGAGCCGCCGGAGACGCCCGCGGCCAGCTTCAGCGTTCCGCCCGTGATGCTCATGCTTCCGACGCTCAGCGCGGTCCCGACCGTCAGCGAATCGCCGCCGGATTTTACGAACGCCCCGGCATCGGCGATTTGCCCGGCGCCGGTGAACGTGTAGTTGCCCAGGCTGTTGTTTACCGTCACCGAGCCGGGGCTGACCGTGGTGTTCAAAGTGACCGAATAGTGGCCGTTATTGCTGTCGTTAAAGGTGATATTGCTGCCATCGGTGTAGACCGTGGCGGAGTCGCCGTTGTTCCAATTGTGGTTGGTCCCGATATCCCACGTCTTTCCATCGCTCGGGCTGGCGCCGCCGCTGTTGTTCCAGGTGAGGTTG
>JBEKKC010000236.1:0-4801 GCA_050010915.1 Tepidisphaeraceae bacterium
TTGAGGTTTGACCGCGGATCAAGCGACCCGCCTATGTCTCATTGTAAGGACCGAGAATGGGAATGCAACAAAAAAATAAAGATTTTTACATATATCATGACAATCTAGATCACCAAGATCAAGATATACGGTCGGAGGGTATGCAGGTATCGCCGCTCATGGGGGACACGTCCGGAGCTCTTGAAGTGATCCATGCGTGACGCATTTGATGGGACCGGGTCCATGCCGTGGACCTGCCAACCCTGGCAGGAAAGCCAATTCGACGTGGCCGTCGCTTGTCTTGAGTAGGAATTTCCATCTTGCCTTGTCGGGGCCTGAAGATTTTTGAAAACCATGATAGGAATACTCAGGATTATTCTTGACAAACTCGATAGGAAAGATAATAATTTTGGTGGTGCGACCCTAATTGCTCTTTCTCGACGGCGGTGTGAGAGCCATGCCTTACAACCTCGACAGGCGTTCTTCCAGTCACAACTCATACCTGCCGCTAGAGGGGATTATTGGGCCGGGTCCCTCTGACAACTATGTCAAACCAAACTGAATCTCTCTTTGTGGCCCTTTCCGATTCCGTCGTCGGAATGGACGAAGACCTTACCCGCCAACTCTCCATACAGGCCGTGGACCCAGGCATCGATGCACTGTCCACCATTGAGCACGGTTTGGTCGAGGGCATGAACCGCGCTGGCAAGCTCTTTGAGACCGAGGAGTATTTCATCCCCGAATTGCTCCTGTGCTCTGACGCCATGTATGCGGGCCTGGAGATTCTGCGCCCGCACTTGCAGCACGAGGAGAACGAGGTCCGCCGCAAGGTCGTGATCGGCGTCGTCGAGGGCGACACCCACGACATCGGCAAGAATCTCGTCAAAATCATGTTGGAGGCTTCCGGCTTTGAGATCGTGGACCTGGGCCGCGACATCCCGCCCCAGCGATTCGTGGACGAGGCGATCAAAGTCCAGGCCAGCGTCATCGCTCTGTCCACGCTCATGACCACCACCATGGACGGCATGGCCGACGTGATTCAACTTCTGCAAAAGGCCAATCTGCGCGACCGCTTCAAGGTGATCGGCGGCGGCGGACCCATCTCGCAATCCTTCGCCGACCGCATCGGCGCGGACGGCTACGCCTCGGGAGCGCCCGCGGCGGTGAAACTCGTCAAGCACCTCGTTGGCGAGGCAGCCCGATGAGCCGCGATCGCCTGACACCTATCGAACGATTCGCCGCTTGCAGTCGCGGCGAGGCGTTGGATCGTCTGCCTTGTGTTCCGATCGTCGGCAACACGGCGGCGCGCGTGCTGGGCGTAAAGGTCTCGGAATTTCGCGGCAATGGCAGGCTCATCGCCGACGCGCAGATCGCCGCCTACCGCCGGTTCGGCTACGATGTCATCCGCATCTTCACCGACCTGTATACCCAGGCCGAGGCGATGGGCGCACGGGTTCACTATCCCGAAGATGAAACCGCCTATCTGGCCGAGCCGGCCATCTCGGCCGCCGAGCAGATTGCCTCATTGCGGCCGGCCAATCCCTGCAAGGACGGGAACCTGCCTCATCATCTCGAAGCGATGGAACGGGCGTTCCAGGCGGTCGGCAAGGAGGTTCCCGTGACCGGCGCCCTCACCGGTCCATTCACCACGGCAACGTTTCTGATCGGCATGGAAAACCTCGTGCGCCTGACGCTGAAGAATCCGGCCGCGGTTCATCAACTGTGCGAAGCAGCGTATCAAGGCGCGTTGCTCTATGCCGGGGCAATTCTCGACACCGGTTGCACGCCGAGTTTGACCGATGCGATGTGCTCGACGACCGTCATTAGTCCGAAACAGTTCAAGGAATTCGGCCAGCCGTATTTGAAGCGACTTGTGGAGTTCATTCATCGCCGGGGGCGCTCCGTGACGTTGCACATTTGCGGGAAGACAGCTCCGATTTGGGATGCAATGGCCGATACCGGCGCGGATTGTCTGTCGATTGACAATGCCGCCGATCTGCAGGCCGCCAAATCAAAAGTGGGCCAGCGCGTCCGACTCATGGGCAACGTGCCGCCGTCGGAAGTCATGTTGCAGGGAACAGTCGCCGGGGTGCGGGAATCGGTGCGGAGATGTGTCCGCAAGACGCACGATAATCCCAAAGGGTTCATCGTGGCGTCCGGTTGCAGCCTGCCGGTCGAAACCCCGTTCTCCAACATCGACGCGATGCTGGACGCCGTCCGCGAAATCGGCTGGCCGGTTGACGGCGATGCACTGGAAAGAGAGTTGCCCTCATGAGCGCGATGGGATATCGAAATGAGCGCGATGGGATATCGAAACATCGGCTTTCGCTTTGCGCCAGAAGTGCAAAAACTGGGCGTAACCGGCGTATTTTTTACCGTCGGTGCCCTGCGCAATCGCCAGCGCGATCCGGAGTTTGATTCTCTGTTTGATTCAGAGATTCAAAGGTTGCTTGCCTCCGGGCAGCCGGAATCTTTAGTTCAGGATCCCATGTGGATCACCAAGACGTTCGACGCGTCCGCCGCACGGACGACCGTGACGGCGGGCGGAGCGTTGCTGGCGACCGAGCCGGGCGACACCACGGCGGCATTGTTCGGCGCGGCGGTGGACATCGGCACAACCACGCTCGTCGTGGCGCTGATCGATTTGCGCGACGGACGCGAGCTGGCCATCGCGTCGAGCCTCAATCCGCAGGCGCGGCACGCGCAAGACGTCTTGTCCCGCATCAAGCTTGGCTCGCAGCCGCAAGGGCTGCAACTGCTGCACGGCGAACTGATCGCGGAGTTGAACCGTCTCGTCGGCGCCGCGGCGGCGGAAGCCGATGTACCCGTCCGCCATATCTACGAAGCGGTATTCAGCGGCAACACCACCATGCTCCATCTGGCCACCGCGACCAATCCGGCATCGCTCGGAAAATATCCCTACACGCCGGCGCTTCAGGGCGGCCAGCACGTGAGCGCGGCGGACATCGGTCTGGTCATGGCGCCGCGGGGACTGGTTTATCTGCCGCCGATCATGTCGGCTTATGTGGGCGCGGACATCACGTCCGGCATTCTCGCGACGAAGCTGGCGGAGCAGCGCGGCGTGACGCTGTTCGTGGACATCGGCACCAACGGCGAAATGGTGCTGGCGGCGAATGGACAACTGACCGCGACGTCCACCGCCGCCGGGCCGGCCTTCGAGGGCATGAACATCGCCTGCGGCATGAGGGCCAGTCGCGGCGCCATCGAACAGGTTTCGCTTTCCGGAAATGACGTCGAAATCAAAACCATCGCCAACGCCGAGCCGGTGGGGTTGTGTGGCAGCGGTTTGTTGGACGTCGTCGGGGAACTGGCGGCGCACGGCGGCGTGGATAAGAACGGTCGCTTTGAAACCAACGGCTCGCTTCCTGACCGCCAGTGGAAGGACCGGTTTGGCTCGCTCGACGGCAAGCCCGTCTTCCGCATCGCCGATCCGGTTTATCTGTCGCAGAAAGATGTGCGCCAGGTGCAACTGGCCAAGGCCGGCGTTCGCGCCGGAATCGAACTCCTGCTCCGCTCCCACGGCCCACGGCCTTGTCGCCGCACAGGTGGATCGCGTGTTGGTCGCCGGTTCATTCGGTTTTCATCTGCGCACCGCCAGCCTGATCCATCTTGGCCTGTTGCCTCGCGAGTTCAAAGACCGGGTGGAGTTTGTCGGCAACACGTCCAAATCCGGTGCCCGCGCCTTTTTGCTGAACCGACGTTTGCGCGACGAACTCAAACAACTGGTGCAACGCGTTCACGTGCTCGAACTGGCCAACGATCTGGCGTTCGAGAAAACCTTCGTCAAGGCACTTTCATTCTGACCTTCCCATGAAAACAAAAAAGACATGTTCCGAGTGCGGGGTCTTGAACTGCTACCGCAAAGACAAAATGTTTCCGTCCTTCTGCCTGACTGAAGGGGCGGATCGCCAGGTCGTGGACAAAATCTCCAGGCGTTACCGCGGCAAGAACCCTGACGCCCTCATCGCCCACGCGGCGGCGGAGGTCGAAGGCACGTATTACGGAAAACTGACGCGCGTGGAGGAAATCATCGCCTTCGCCAATCGCATCGGCGCCAAACGCATCGGCATCGCTACGTGCATCGGGCTCATCCGCGAGACGCGGGTCTTCGTCAAAGTCCTCAAGGCGCACGGCCTGGAACCTTACACCGTGTGCTGCAAAGTCGGGTCGGTCGACAAGACCGAGATCGGCATTCCCGACGAGTTGAAGGTGAAGAAAGGCTCTTATGAGGCGATCTGCAACCCGATCCTCCAAGCGCAGCTGCTCAACGAACAGAAGACCGATCTCAATGTCATCGTCGGCCTGTGCGTCGGACACGACTCCCTGTTTATCAAACATTCCGATGCGCCGGTGACGACACTCATCACCAAGGATCGCGTGCTGGGCCACAATCCCGCCGCCGCCCTCTACACCAGCAATTTCTATTACCAGCGGCTCTTGCAGCCGGGGCAAAAACTATGATAAACAACGGAGCTTGATTTAGGGCCAGATACGAGAACATTTTGCGGGCAATCGGGCACACGCCGCTCGTTCGGCTTCGCCGGATCGGCGCCGACGTGGCGTCGCTGATTTATGCCAAAGTCGAATCGCTGAATCCCGGCGGCAGCGGGGGATCATTGGTGTCAGTTCTTTTTTCGCCGAAAAAAGAACTGACACCAATGATCCGTCCGACACCAATAATCCGTCCATCTTTCCGGGCAAGAATGATGAACTGCCGAGTAGGGAAGGGGCGCCCGGCGGGCTCGATCGAGCTTCGGGTTTCCCCTTCCCCCTCTAAAATTCCGTACGGTGGGTTTTCCCC
>JBEKKC010000237.1:0-4764 GCA_050010915.1 Tepidisphaeraceae bacterium
GATAGGTCGTCCATGACTTGGCTCCCGTTAAAGCCCACACGACGGCGATCCATCGCCGCAACACCCTCTATCTTAACCGATCAAAGGCGGCATTTCAATTATCACGGGCCACCAGGGAATTTCCGCTTCCCCTCCAATCGCCTCAAACAGCCTGAGGAAATCCGCGGGCGCAATTTGTTCCGGCCGCGCCAGCCCGCTGATCCCCGCATCGGCGAGCAATTTGTCGGCATCCACTCCCGCCATCGTCAGTGCATTTCGCAGGGTCTTTCTGCGAGCGGAAAAGACCCGGTGAATGAACGTCCCAAATGCGGCGGCATGAATTCCCAGGCGGTCCTGCCGGGTCATTCGCACCAGCGCCGATTCGATTTTCGGCATTGGCCAAAACGCCTGCGGCGGCAACGTGCGAACGACCTCCACCCGCGAAAGAAGCTGCGCGACGATCGACAGCGTTCCATATTCCTTGCAATCCGGCCCCGAGCGCAGCCGATCCGCCACTTCCTTCTGCACCGTAATTGCCAGCAAATCCACGCCCGCGATCAACGACTCGACGATCAGCGGCGAAGCGGCGTTGTAGGGAAGATTCGCCACCAACCGAACCAACCGCCCCGCCGTTTTCTCCCGCCCAATGGCCTCAACGATCCGCGCATCCAGCGCATGTTTGCCCATCAGGGCATCGGCTTCGATCAACGTGAAGTTGCCCGCCTGCGCGAAACGCTTGCGCAAAACCTCCGCCAGCGCCCGGTCGATTTCCACCGCCAGGACGTTGGCCCCTCTTGCCAGAAGCTCCTCGCTGAGCGATCCCGTCCCGGGCCCCACCTCGATCACCAGATCGCCCGGGGCAATCTGCCCGGCATCGGCGACGATGCGCACCAGGTTGCCGTCGATCATGAAATTCTGGCCGAACCGGCGCCGCGGCTTGGCGCCGGCGTCGGCGAGCAGCGATTGGATTTGTTGCTTGGTCTGCGCCATGTCAAGGCCGGGTCGCCGCCTGAGTGGTGGGAACGTCGGGGATGGCTTGCACTCGCGCGGCTATCGCCTCAGCGGCGGCCGCCGCCGTCGTCAGCCGCCCCGCCGCCACGTCGTCGGCGGTTCGGCGCATCGCCTCGGCCATGGCGGAGAACCAATGTATGTTCGCGGGCGCCTCGTCGCTCTGGAGCAGCCCGTCAACATCGAGTTTCCAAGACCCCAGCACGCGGATCATCCGTACCTTCGAGATGTTGGCGCCGGTCAATTGGGCTTGGTCACCCGTGATGGTTTCCGTAACGTCATCCAAATCGGCCGGCATTGGAAGCGACGGCAAAACCGCAGCCCAGGCATCCGGGCCGAACTTGGCGCTTACGATCGTCCGCAAATACTGCATCGCCGATGCCACCGCCTGGAAATCCCGGACCAGCCCCTTGGCATCCTCGCCACGAGCCGAGCAAACCCCGACAAGGTCGGCTGAGTTGCCGCGTTGAATATCCTGCAAAAATCCCCTGAACACGTCGGTCGGCCCGGCGGACGACTGGGTGGCCGGCGACTCCGCCAGCGCGATCGGCAACCACGCCAGAAACACCAGACAGCTGCTCCACCAATTTCGCGACTTCACCGAACCTCCGGTAAACAAAATCACGTCCCGCCCAATATACGAACCGCCCGCGTCGGCTACAATTTGCGGCCATGAAATCTTACGAAATCATGCGCAACGCCGTTGAAGACTTGGGCGTCAAAGCCGTCGCCGCCGGGCTGAAAGTCTCCGCTGCCCTCGTGTACAAATGGTGCGAGCCTCCCGCCGAGCACCTTGACCCCGATGCTTCGGGGGCCAAAAATCCGCTGGATCGCATCCGCGAGCTTTATCTCCTCACCAAAGACATCCACCTCATCCGCTGGCTCTGTAACGAAGCGGGAGGCTTTTTCGCCGCCAATCCCGTTCCCGATCTGCGCAAGAGTCCCGACGAAACCATCTTCGACGAAACCCGCGAGATGGTCCGCGATTTCAGCGAACTCTTGGAAGCCGTCACCAAATCGCTCGAGGACGCCCAGCGGGTCAACACCGAGGAGGCCGACCGCATCCGCCAAAAGTGGGAAGACCTCAAGGCCTGCGCCGAACGCTTCGTGATGAGTTGCGAGGAGGGCTTGTTTCGCCGCAAGTGAACGATGCGAATCCTCTCGCCAGCCAAGATCAACCTCCATCTGCGCATCGGGCCGCGCTCCGCCGATGGATTTCATCCCCTGCTAAGCTGGATGTGCACCGTGGGCTTGCATGACACGATCGAGATGAGCGCCGCCAGCAATCCCGGAATCCGATTGAAATGCGATCGGTCGGACGTTCCGGTGGATGAAACCAACCTGATCGTCCGAGCGGGACGGGCGCTGGGCGACCAGCGGGGAGCCAATGTAACGCTGCAAAAAAATGTCCCGATGGGCGGCGGCCTCGGCGGAGGAAGCTCCAATGCGGCGTTCGCCCTGATTGGATTCAATCAAATCTGGAATTTGAATTTTTCGATGAACCAACTGGCCGAGATCGGCGCGCGGCTCGGTAGCGACGTCCCGTTCTTTTTGCACGGCCCCAGCAGCGTCTGCGCCGGCCGCGGAGAACGAGTGATGCCCATCCCCCAACCCGCGGCGAAATTCGCGGTGTTGTTCTTTCCGAAACTTTCGATGTCCACCGCCGCCGTCTATCGGCGATTCGACGAAATGAAATTGGGATCGCACCCGGCCATCTCCCGTCAGCCGGATTGGATCCCCTGGACGAAATTGCCCGCCGGGGAATTGCTGGAGGTGTTGGTCAACGATCTGGAAGCTCCCGCCTTTTCGCTTCAGCCGGATTTGGGCGCACTGAGACGGCGGATCGAAAAAAAGATCGGGAGAATCGTCCGCATGACCGGCAGCGGCAGCACGCTGTTCACGTTGGCGGATCATCGCCAGGACGCCGCGGCCGCGGCCGCCGAAGTCCGCCGCGACTCGATCAACGCGGAATTGTTCGAGTTGGCTCCGGAAAACCCGTCCTGAAGTTTGCGCAAATCCCCCGCCAGCCACGGTCCCGCGGCATCTGGCAACAAAAGGCGATTTAGTGTAACGTCTCATGGCTCTCGGATGAGCGTGGATTTTCCGAGAATATTTGGGGAATGGTGTAACGGTAGCACAGCAGACTCTGGATCTGCTTGTCTAGGTTCGAATCCTAGTTCCCCAGTTGCATTCGTCCCTTCAAAATAGTAGAAATACCCGAGAAAAACTGACGTTTCTGATTTTGTCCCCAACGCTCTCCAAGCGTTTTGGGGACAGATTGGGGACAGCGTTGCGGATGCGTCGCATCTGCGTTGGGAGGAATGATGGCATCCCTGGAAAAGCGCGGTGATAGTTTCCGCATTGTGTTCCGCTACGGCGGCCAGAAGTACCGCCACGAGTTAAAGACAGGAAATGAGCGGGAAGCAAACGCCCTCCTCGGCAGGCTCGAGGACAACCTGATCCTTTTGGAAAGGGGGAAGATCGATCCGCCGGCCGATGGCAACCTGGCGTTGTTCCTTCTCAGCGATGGGAAGCTCAGTGACAAGCCCAAGGTGGAAATATCTCTGCCGCTGTCGATGTTCTTTCGCCGGTATCGTGAGGAATATCCCACGGCCGCGAAAGAGTCTAACACCCGTTACACCGAAGGCGTTCATATGCGGCACCTGGAGCGCATCATCGGCTCACGTACGGGAGTCCGTTTGATCACAGCCGAAATGCTTCAGCGGTATGTCAATCAGAGGTCGAAAGAAGAGGGAAGGAACGGCGAGCCGTTGAGTCACGCGACTGTGAAAAAGGAAATCGGCAGTCTTGCGAGCATCTGGAATAAGTGGGGAGTGCAAGCTGGGCTTGTGTCCGGTCCCGCCCCCACCAAAGGTCTGATCTACGCCAAGACGAGAATAGACCAACCGTTCCAGACCTGGGAGCAAATAGAACAGCGCATCAAACGCGGCGGCCTGTCCGTTGCCGAGCAAGACGAGCTTTGGGAGAGCCTGTTTCTCTCCATCGCTCAGGTTGAAAAACTCCTGGCCCACGTCAAGAAAACCGCTCGCTTCGGATTCGTGTATGCAATGTTTGCTTTCGCGGCGTACGCCGGATGCCGTCGCTCGGAAGCTCTCCGATCGGAGATTGACGATGTCGATTTCGGCTCGGGCATGGTTCGAATCCGGGAAAAGAAAAAGGACAATACCAAAGCCTTCACGTTCAGATTTGTTCCGTTGGCGCCGCCGCTTGCAACCGCCATGAGAGATTGGTTCGACCATCACCCCGGCGGCCGGATGCTGGTCTGCGAGCAACCGAACGTCCCGGTAACGCCGCAAATGGCCGCGCATTATTTCCGCTGGGCAGTCGAGGGCAGCAAATGGGACGTGCTTCGCGGCTGGCACGTTCTTCGGCACTCGTTCATTTCGAACTGCGCACGAAAGGGCGTAGACCAAAGAATGATCGACACCTGGGTTGGTCACACAACGACCGAAATGGCGGCTCGATACCGTCACCTATTCCCCGAACCCCAGCTAAAGGCAATGAAGTTAGTATTCGGAGCATAGGCAACTACGCAGCAGCATCTCCTTTCTTGATGCTGCTTTTTTCAGGCAGAGGCAGCAAGCCTTCCTTCTGGTATCGTAATAGCTCCTGGTGGGAGATGCGCCATTCACAACTACGCCCGCGGCCAGAGTTGGCTTTGGTCGCATGGACGCGGCCTTTCCGGCAAAGCTCGCGCGCATACCAATTTGATACGCGGATCAACCGGCCAAACTCCGCGGTCGTGTAGCTCGACTT
>JBEKKC010000238.1:0-4419 GCA_050010915.1 Tepidisphaeraceae bacterium
CCCGTGGGCGCGGATGACATCGGCAAACCGGTCGGCCTTGTGCTGCATCGCCCGCAAAAGCACGACGATGTCACCCGGTTCGATCGGCTTCAGCACGTCGCGGCCGGCGTCATCCGGCTTACAAACGTTCATCCGCGTGGAAGGCTTCGCCTCCACTGGCGAGCCGTCCTTGCCCAACAATTGCCGGATTCGCCGGGCCACCAGGATCGCCTCGTATTCGACGCGCTCCAATTCTTCCGATTTGGGAATTGGGTCCAGCCCCTCGGACGTGCCCGGTTCCTCCGGCAACAGATGCAACTCGAGCGGCGCGCCGCGGAAATCCGAAACGCCGTCCCCCGGCGGAAAGCTGCGCCCCGCGGCCAGCCGATGCGACTGGTCATATTCGATCTCCGCCGCATCCCGCGTCATCAGCCGCTCGAAAACGCCGTTGATCGCCTCCAGCAGCGGCGCGCGGCTGCGGAAATTCTCCCGAAGATCGATTACCTCCCCCAGGCGCTTGTCGATCGCCGCGGAGAAACGCCGGTGCCGATCCAGGAACCTTCCCGGCTCGGCCAAGCGGAAACGGAAAATGCTCTGCTTCACGTCGCCGACACAGAACAGGTTGGCGTTTTGCTCGCCGAGGCACTCCCGGCTCACGAGCGAAAGGATCGCATCCTGAATCGGATTGATGTCCTGATACTCGTCCACCAAAACGTGGCAGAACTGCTCGTGCAGCGACTTGGCCAGGGCCGATGGGCGCATCGGAACGGCGTCGCCCTCGCGGAGTACGTTCAGGGTGAGCCGTTCCAGATCGGCGAAATCCAGGGCGCGCTGGGCCGACTTGGCCGCGGAATAATCCGTCCCGAAATCCAACACCAAAGCCAAATAGGCCTGGGCATGCGGCGCGACGCTGGTCATTCCCTCGCGCCACTGCCCGCTGTTCGATGCCAGCAATTCCCCCAGCGGATTTTCATCCACGGCATTCTTGACGCCATCCACGATCGACTTAGCCAAATCCTTGGCCGCCGGCTGTCCGCGCAGGGCCGGAATCCGCGGCCGGGCGGCGCGAAAGTCCGCGACCTCGCCGACGAGCATGTCCAGCCCCTGTTCCTTCAGCACGCGCTTCCAATGCGTGAAAAAAGGGGACAGTCCCCTTAAATACTCGGCGTATGGATGGAACTCCGGCCCCAGGGCGGCAACCGTCCGGCGGGCGTCGTCGCAGCGGCGCAGCAGCGCCGACAGCCCCGCGTCGATCTGCCCGATCAGGTTCCGCCCCAACTTGGATTCCTCCAGCGGCTTCTCGGCCGACTCCCGCATGGCGCTGGCGCTGGTGTCGATCCAGCCCCGCGGATCGGTCAGGCTGGCCAGTAGCTCGTGCGTGGCGACGACCTGGCGAATCAGCGATTCGTCATCGCCGTCGCCGTAGGCGTCGATGAGCCGATGGAAATCTCCGGTCTGGTCGTCTTCATAGCGGCGGTGAAACAGATCGGTGGCGATTTCGCGGCGGAGCAAGGCGGCCTCGTCGGGATCGAGGATTTGGAATTCCGGATCGATCCCCGCCAGCGTGAAATTCTGCTTCAGGAGCCGGAAACAAAAACCATGCACGGTGCTGACGTGGGCGTGTTCGGCCAATCCCACCTGCCGCGCCAGGCGCTGCGAGGGATTGAGCGCCATTCGCTGGCGAAGCGCCAGTTGGATTCGCGCCTTCATTTCGGCCGCGGCGGATTCGGTGAAGGTGACGACGAGCAACTGATCGACGTCGCAGGCGGTTTCGGCATTGCAAACCAGATGGGCGCATCGCTCGGCCAAAACCGCGGTCTTGCCCGACCCGGCGGCGGCGCTGACCAGCAGGCTGTGGCCGAGGGTTTCGATGCCGGCACGTTGGCGGGGGGTCCAGTTGGGAGCCGGAGTGGTCATTGCATCGAATCCCCCGTGTAAATTCGAAATTCGAAATTCGAAATTCGAATCAAATTCGAAACTGGAATGACCAAAGGAAAGCCTTTTCGAATTTTGTCATTCGAATTTGATTCGAATTTCGAGTTTCGAATTTCGAATTTCATTCTTTCCTCCTCATCAGTCTCTCGAACATCTCCTCCCTATTCATTCCCTCCAGGTCGTCATAGCATCCCGGGCTCGGCTCCAGGCGGCACAAAGAGCGAAACTCGCATCTCGGGCACGGCGTCTGTTTTCCCATCCGATAAGGACGGATGTCGATCCGGCCGGCCATGATCTGGTCGGCCAGTTCGCCGATGCGCCGCTCGACGTGGCGGAGCAGGGCGGCGAATTCCGTGCTCCCGGCCGCGTCGGATTGGTTCGCGCGTCCCACGCTGCCGTCTTTCTTGAGAAAGAGTTGCACCACCTCGGAATTTCCGTCGGTCAGCGATCTATCCAATTCCCGGGCCACGCGCAGGTCGAATATTCCGCGCGGCTTAACGAGCAGGTGAAAGCGCGGATCGTCCGGCGCCGGAGCGTTTTGGGGATCGGCGGGACGCACCGGGCGAAGAAGTTTTATGAAAAACGCCGCGGCGGGGGCGAGCTCGCCTTCCTCCGTCAAATGCCGGCCATGCTGCTCCAGCACCAGGAGATAGCTCAGCAGTTGCAGGCTCAGGCCGTGATAGGCGCTGCCCGCGTCCGGCGGGTCGGCCGACAGGCGATAGTCCAGGGCGCAGGCCGATCCATCGCCAAGAAGATCGATCCGGTCGATCTTCCCGTGGATGAGCGTTTGGTTTCCCGCCGGGGTGCGGATCGCCAACGGCCCAAGCGAGTCGGCCGGGTTCGATCCGAAGCGAACGTTGATGAAAGCGGGCCGGAATCCCCCGCGCTGGGCCGCGGCTTTCTGGGACGCGGCGATCAACCCGAGCGTTTTCTCGATGTGTCCGAGCAGGTAACGGTTGCGGGCTTTGGAAAGCATCAGATCGTCGCGAAGCTGCTGCCCGAGTTGCGCCGTCAACCGCGATAGCCGCTGCCTGGCCTGGGCATCATCCATGTCCTGCCAGGTCTGCCGGGACGCGATGAGTTCCTTCACCAGCCGCTGCAAAACCTCGTGAAACACGCGGGAAAGATCGCCCCGATCGAGTTGCCGGCGCTCACGCTGCTCCAGCCCCAGCCCGTATCGTGCAAAGTGCTGATAGGGGCACATGCGGAAGGATTCCAGTTGAAATATGCTTGCGTGCAGCGGCGAAGGGAACATTTCCGCGGCGCGGCCGGCTTCAAGCCTGGCCTCGTTGCCGTAGCTCAGCGCCTTCCAGGCGCGAAAACGCGCCACGTCGATCGCATCGTCGCAGGGTGAATGCGTCGCCAGCCATTGATACACCGGCTCCCACTGCGGCTCGGCGGCGCCGTCGCGCACCCAGCGCATCAGCGACCCGACCAATTGCCGGGGCGTGGCGACGTGCCGCAGCGGCAACATCTCCTCATGGGGCAGCCGGGCCAACGGCACGTCCGGCATGATCTCGACCACGCGCTGCCACAGCGGCGAGGCGCCCACGGGCCTGCCGTCTTCGTCGGCGGCGCTGCGCGTCAGCAGCAGCCGCTCCGAGGCGCGCGTCAGGGCGACGTAGCCCAGGAAATGCTCGTCGAGAAGCCGGCGTGAAGTGTCGGGATCGAGGTCGATATTGTGCCTGCCGAGCGTGCGGCGATCGGCGTCGGTGAATATCGAATCCTCCAGGCTCGCCCGGGGAAACTGCCCCTCGGCCAGTCCCAGCACCGCGCACGCCTTGGTCGCCGGAGCGCGCGTCCGATCAACCACGCCCACCAAAACCTGATCCACCGTCGGAGGCGTCAGCGCCAGATCGAACCCCTCGAGCGCCGAATCAAGGATGGCCGAGAAATCCTCCAGGGAAATCGGCTCGTCGCCGAAGAGATCGACCAGTTCGTCGAACAGTTTGACCAACTCGTCCCAGACCCGCTCGTGCTCGCCGCGCTCTTCCAGTTCGCCCGCATCCGCGGCACGGTCCATCCATTGCACGATCTGATCGCGGCAGTGGAAATCCTCCAAAAGACGAAAGATCGCCGAGGCCAGCGACGCAACCGACGTGCCTTGCCGTGCGGCGGTCGATTGGACAAAGGGCTGAAGGCGATCCATCAGGCCGCGGCGCAGCGCATCCATTGCCGGCGCATCGTCAACCCAAACGGCGTCCGATTCCTCCCCGCGGGCTCGCCGGCCGGTCCACGGCTGCGGCGAAATCCACGTCCCATGATCGATCCCATGCAGCAGGACGTAATTCTCCAAGGCATCGGCGTCGGATTCAGTCAGTCCAACGAGTCCCGTTTTGATGACGGCCATCATCGAATCGTGCGACCAGTTGCTCGTTGCCACGGCCAGGACGGCCCGGATCAGGCGCAGGAGCGGATGATGCGACGCCGAGCGGCGACGATCCGCGAAGAACGGGACGTTGTGCTCGTGGAAAGAAGCTTCCAGAAAATGCTGGTAATCCTGCT
>JBEKKC010000239.1:0-4334 GCA_050010915.1 Tepidisphaeraceae bacterium
CGCATGCGGAACCAATGGACGAGGTAATCGCGGATGTTGTAGCCAATGAAGGGGAGCATGGCCATGGGATCGCGGCGGACGACGCCGACCTGTCCGGAGGCGGCGGCGGTGGTTTCGCTGCCGAGGGTGGCGCCCAGATAGACGCCGTGCATCCAGTTGAAGGCTTGGAAAACCAGGGGGACGACGCGCGAGCGCCGGCCGCCGAAGACGATCGCGGCGACCGGGACGCCGGCCGGATCGTTGGCGGCGGGGTCGAGGGCGGGATTGTTGGCCATGGGGGCGGTGAATCGGCTGTTGGGATGAGCGGCCTTGCGGCCGCAGTTGGGAGTCCATTCCTGGCCGGTCCAATCGATGCATTTTGCGGGGGGCTGGGGCGTTTTGCCTTCCCACCAGACATCGCCGTCGGGCAGCAGGGCGACGTTGGTGAACAGGGTATCGCGGCGCATGGCGGCCATGGCGTTGGGATTGGTTTGTTCGTTGGTGCCGGGCACCACGCCGAAATATCCGGCCTCGGGATTGATGGCGCGGAGGCGGCCGGTTTCGTCAACCCACATCCAGACGATGTCGTCGCCGACGGTGGTGATCTTCCACCCTTCGTCACGGTATTTTTTGGGTGGAATGAGCATGGCGAAATTGGTTTTTCCGCAGGCGCTGGGGAAGGCGGCGGCGACGTAGGTTTTCTCGCCTTCGGGGCTGGTGGCGCCCATGAGGAGCATGTGCTCGGCCATCCAGTCCTGCTGCTGGCCGAGGAAGCTGGCAATTCGCAGGGCCAGGCATTTTTTCCCCAGAAGCGCGTTGCCGCCGTAGCCCGAGCCGAAACTCCAGACCGTGTTGTCCAGCGGGAAGTGGCAAATGTAGCGACGATCGGGGTTGCAATCGCCGATGCTGTGGAGGCATCGGGTGAATTCGGGCTCGGCGTCGGGGTCGGCGGCGGGAACGCCGGCATCGAGTTGTTTCCAGGCGACCGCTCCCATGCGGGTCATGACCCCCATGTTGACGGCCACATAGACGGAGTCGGTCAATTCGATGCCGACTTTTGCCAGCGGCGAGCCAATCGGCCCCATGACGAACGGCACGACGTACATGGTGCGGCCCTTCATGCAGCCGTTGAAAAGCCCCTTCAGCTTCGCGTACGCCGCCCGGGCTTCCATCCAATTGTTGGTCGGCCCGGCCATGTCCTGGCTGGGGGTACAGATGAAGGTCGCCTGCTCGCTGCGGGCGACGTCGTTGAGATTGCTCCGGTGCAAATAGCAGTTGGGCAATTTCCGTGGATTCAGCGCGATGAAGACGCCTTCGCTGACGCCGCGGCTCAGCAGCGTCTGCCTTTCCTCGGCCGAGCCGTCACACCAATAGACGTCCCGAGGCTGGCACATCTCGATGCACTGTTCAATCCAGGCGCGTGCGTGGCGGTTGATGGCCTGCGGCGTCCCGGCAATTGCGCGCGAATCGGGCGACTGGCGTTTATTTTCCATCTTCTTGGTCGAACTCATGCGGTGGTCTCCCTTAGACAATTCGAACATCGCCGGGTTATAGTCCAACGGCCCTTGGAACCGCAACAGAGATTCTCTCCCGATTCGGCCGATCAGGCGGTCAGCGAGGCGGTGGCGCTGCATCGCGCCGGCCGGCGCAGCGAGGCGGAAAAGATCTATAGACAGATACTTGTTCGCCAGCCAAGCCATCCGCACGCCCTCCAACTGCTGGGCGTTTGCTACGGGCAGAGAGGTGAGCCGCAAAAGGCCGTGGATCTCATCTCGCGTGCGGTGGCGATTCGGCCAAATGTCGCGGATTACCATGGGAACCTGGGTGAATATCTGCGCGCGCTGGGAAGAATGCCGGAGTCCATCGCCTCGTTCGAGCGTGCCGTCGCGCTGGACGGGAGCGATCCGGTGATTCGGAACAGTTTTGGGGTAGCGCTGGCGGAAGCGCGGCAGCTGGAGGCGGCGATCGCCCAATTCCGCCGGGCGATCGAGCTGAAAGGCGATTACGCCGATCCGCACAGCAACCTGGGCGCCGTGCTGAACTCGATGGACCGGCTGGACGAGGCCATGGCGGAAATTCAAACCGCCATTGCCATGAATCCGCAGTTGCCCGGGGCCTACAACAACCTCGGCAACGTGCTGTTCGGCAGAGGTGAGTTTGCCCGGGTCATCAGCGTGTTGAGCAACGTTCTGTCGTCGAATCCCGACGATGCGAAAATCCACGCGAATCTGGCACTGGCGTATCTGGTAACGGGCGATTTTGAGCGGGGATGGTGCGAATATGAATGGCGTCTGCGGGTTCCGGCGATCGTCGGCACCCGGCAAATCCCGCAGCCTCGCTGGGACGGCGGGGATTTGCAGGGAAAAACGATCCTGCTTCATGCGGAACAGGGGTTCGGCGACATGATCCAGTTCGCGCGGTTCATTCCGCGGGTTGCCGGCCGGGGCGGAAGGGTGATCCTGGAATGCCCGGTGGAAACGATGCGTCTTTTCAGGGATTTTCCGGGCGTTTCCCAGCTCGCCGAGCGGGACAAACCGCTGCCGGATTTCGACGTGCAATGTCCGCTGATGAGCCTTGCGGGCCTTTTCGGCGTCACCGAGCAAACGATCCCTCGTGAGGTGCCGTATCTGAAGGCCGATCCGGAGTTGGCGCGGCAATGGGCCGGGCGATTCGATTCGGCCGGGGACCGGCTGCGCGTCGGATTGGCATGGGCCGGCAGACCGGAGCACGCCAAGGACCGAAACCGCTCCATGAAACTCGAGCAATTCGCGCCGCTGGCGTCGGTCCAAAACGCCGCGTTTTACAGCTTGCAAATGGGCCAGGCCGCCGCGCAAGCCGCTCATCCGCCTTCGGGCTTGAATCTGACGGATTGGACGAAGGACGTGCGGGATTTTGCGGACACCGCGGCGATGGTTGCGCATCTCGATTTGTTGGTGACGGTGGACACGTCGGTCGCCCATCTCGCGGGGGCCATGGGCAAGCCCGTCTGGCTGCTGCTTCCGCACATCCCGGATTGGCGGTGGATGCTGGATCGATCGGACAGCCCGTGGTATCCGACGATGCGACTGTTCCGTCAAACGACGCGCGGCGATTGGGCCGACGTATTGCGGCGCGTGGTCGAGGCGTTTCAAATGGTTCGAAGAAGCGGTTAATATGCAACGAAAAGAAGGAGATTCGCATGCGATGCACGATGATTGCCGCCCTGCTTCCCGTGATTTTAGGCCTGAGTAGTTGCAAGTCGACTTCCGAGCCGCTGGCGCCGCCGGTGACGCCGGCGCAGTTGGCGCAGCTGCGCGATACGTACCACAAGACCGACCCGGAGGCGCGCGTGGGCGTGGTGACGAGTGTGTTGCCAAGCTCTAACCTCGCGGCCGTGGGAAGCGTGCCGGTGGCCGATTTTACCCCCGGCGACGTCATCACCTTCATGGACTCGAACGGCAAAGTCCTGGTTCTGGGCACGGTGGAAGCGGTCAACGCCATCTCGCTGACGGTGAAATACGAGAAGCCGGACCCCGCCAGCCGCGCACCGATGGCGGGCGACGTCGCGGTCCGGGCCATTCACTGAGGAATAGCCAATTCCCCCGACGAATACGCCGGCAATGGGGCGTTTGATTCTCGCCAGCGCTTCGCCGCGGCGGCAGGAGTTGCTGCGCGAGGCGGGATATGAATTCCTGACCTATCCCGCCGAGTTGGACGAGGCCGCCGTCGCCCGGCAAAAACCAGACCTTTCGCCGGAGAATCTGGCGGCGCATCTGGCCGGCGTCAAGGCGCAGATGGTCGCCCAAAAGTTCCCCGACGACGTCGTATTGGCCGCCGACACCCTCGTCGCCAAGGGAGCGGAAATTCTCGGCAAGCCGCTGGACGCGGATGACGCCCGGCGGATTCTGACGCTGCTTTCGGGGACGACGCACCGCGTCATAACGGGGGTGGCGGTCGTTTCCAGCCGAAATGCCTTGGTCGTGACCGAGTCGGTGGTTTCGACCGTGGAAATGAGGCCGCTGAGTTTCGCAGAGGTCGAAGCGTATATCGGCACGAACCAGTGGCAGGGCAAAGCGGGAGCGTATGGCATACAGGACCCCGACCCGTTCGTGACCCGCGTGGCGGGATGTGCCACGAATATCGTGGGATTGCCGATGACGACCACGGCGAGATTGCTGCGCGCGGCACGAATCGCGCCGAGCGAAATTCGAAACTGGAAATTCGAATGACCGAATCGCCCGTGTTTCGAATTTCGGACTTCGAATTTGATTCGTCATTCGAATTTCCCTGGTGGCCCGTGATAATTGAAATGCCGCCTTTGATCGGTTAAGATAGAGGGTGTTGCGGCGATGGATCGCCGTCGTGTGGGCTTTAAC
>JBEKKC010000240.1:0-4221 GCA_050010915.1 Tepidisphaeraceae bacterium
AACAGCGGCTTCAAGGTCTATCTCGTGGAGCGCGATGCCGCCATCGGCGGCATGATGGCCCACCTGGATAAGACTTTCCCGACGGGCGATTGCGCGACCTGCATTGTCTCGCCCAAACTGGTGGAATGCGCGCGGAATCTCAACATTGAAATCCTGACACTCTCGGAATTGACTGACCTAAAGGGTGAACCGGGGCATTTTGAAGCTACTGTCCGACGGTTTCCACGATTTGTTGATGAGGATAGATGCACCGGCTGCAGCGAATGCACTCAAGCGTGCCCCGTCGATATACCGGACGAGTTCAACCGTTGCCTCGGCACGCGCAAGGGAATCGCCAAGCTTTACGCTCAGGCCACGCCCAACATCTTCGGCATCCTCAAGCGCGGCCACGCGCCCTGCAAGGTGAAGTGCCCCGCCAAGGTCAACGTCCAAGGCTACGTTCAGCTCATCAAGAAGAAGGAATACCTCAAGGCAGTCAACCTTGTTCGCCAGCGAAATCCGCTCGCCGCGATCTGCGGCCGAATTTGTACCCATCCCTGCGAATCCGTTTGCACCCGCGGCAAGGCCGATGATCCCATCGCCATCCGGTTGTTGAAACGGTTCGCGTCCGATCGGGAAATCGAAATGCTGGCAGCGGGAGAATTGGCTTTGCCGGAAGAGAAATCTCTCCCGCCGGACGCCAAAAAGGTCGCCGTGGTGGGCGGTGGGCCTGCCGGATTGACTGCGGCCAGTGACCTTGCCGATGCCGGTTTTGCCGTCACCGTGTTTGAAGCGCTCAGCGCCGCCGGTGGCATGCTCCGCTGGGGGATTCCTGAGTACCGGCTGCCAAAGGACATTCTGGACCATGAAATCGAACTGATCCGCCGCAAGGGCGTCAAGTTCGTCTATAACTGCCGCATCGGCGAGAACATCACCTTCCAATCGCTCCGGCAGGATTATCAGGCCATATTCCTTTCCGCCGGCGCCCAGAAAAGCCGTAAACTCCGCATCGAAGGCGAACAAATCAATGGCGTGTTTCATGGTGTCGAATTCCTCCGGGACGCGGCTTCGCCCCGAAAGCCGGTGGTGAAAGACCGGGTCCTGGTGATTGGCGGCGGCAATGTGGCGGTGGATGTCGCCCGCACCGTTCTGCGCCTCGGCGCCAGGAAGGTCGAAATGGTTTGCCTCGAACGGCGCGATGAAATGCCCGCTTATAAGGAAGAAATCGAGGCCACCCTGGCCGAAAACATCACGATCCGCGATGGATGGGGGCCCAAGCGCATCATGGGGAATGGCACCGTGACCGGTCTCCAGGTCAAACGGTGCATCCGGGTCTTCGACGATCAGAAACGCTTTAGTCCCGCCTTTGACGAGAACGACCTGGCCACTCTGGAAGCCGACCAAATCATTGTGGCCATCGGCCAGATGGTGGATGAACAGTTGGTCGGACATATTCCGGTTGAAAGCGACAGAGGCTGCTTCAAAGCCGACCCCGTCACCGGGCAAACCTCCATCCCCGGCGTTTTCGCTGGCGGCGACAATGCCTCGGGTCCCGCGTCGGTGATCGATGCGGTCACGGCCGGCAAACGGGTCGCCGAATCCATCGAACGCTATTTGACCGGCAAGGACCTGCTGGCTGCTCGTTTTGAGAGCACGGTCAATCCCATGCCGGAGGAGCTGCTGCCCGATACCGGGAAAGTCGCGAAGAAGGACCGACCCCACGCCGCCGAACTGCCGCCCGCCAATCGGCTGAGGAATTTCGACGAAGTCGAAAAAGGGCTGACCGAGGAGCAAGCGTTGGCTGAGGCTGAGCGTTGTCTTAACTGTGCCCTGTGCTCGGAGTGCAATCGGTGCGTCGAGACTTGCCAACAGCACGCCATCGACCACGCGATGAAGGAGCGGTCGGTTACGCTCGACATCGGCGCTGTCATCCTGACCCCGGGCTTTAGTGAATTCGATGCCAAACGAAAAGGCGAATTCGGTTATGGCCGCTATCCCAACGTCGTTACCAGTGTTCAATTCGAGCGCATGCTCTCGGCCGCGGGGCCATTCGAAGGGCATATCATCCGGCTCTCCGACAGTCGGAAAGCCCAGCGAATCGCCTGGATCCAATGCGTCGGTTCGCGAGATTCCGCTTGCGGCAATAACTATTGCTCGTCCATCTGCTGCATGATGGCGACCAAACAGGCCATGGTGGCGGGCGATCACGTCGAAGGCCTGGACGCGACCATCTTCTACATGGATATCCGCGCCCACGGCAAAGATTTTGACCAGTACTATGAGCGCGCCAGGGCACAGAAAAACATCCACTACGTCAAAAGCATTCCGTCGCGAATTGTCCAGGTCCCCGGAAGCAAAGACCTGCGCGTCCAATTTCTGGATGGCAACAACCAGCTTCAGCAGCAGGATTTTGACCTGATCGTTCTGTCCGTCGGCATGGAACCGTCGAACTCCATGGCCAAGTGCGCCGCCAGCCTTGATATAAAGCTGAACGACTTTGGCTTCTGCCACACCGACCGCCTGGCCCCCTTATCGACCTCCCGGCCGGGCGTCTTCGTCGGCGGCGCCTTCCAGGAGCCCAAGGACATTCCTGAAACGGTGACCCAAGCCAGCGCCGCGGCGTCCATGGCGATGGAGATGCTGGCGCCCTCGCGCAATACGCTGATCACCAAAAAGAGCTACCCCACCGAGCATGACGTCACCGATGAAGCAGCGCGAGTGGGGGTCTTTGTCTGCCACTGCGGCATGAACATCGGCTCCGTTGTGGACGTCGAGCGAGTCGCGAAAAGCGTCGCCAACCAGCCGAACGTCGTGTTGGCGACTCATACCATGTTCACCTGTTCCGATACGAGTTTGTCGAACATAAAGGATGTGATCCGCGAGCATCGGCTCAATCGTATCGTGGTCGCCTCCTGCACCCCGCGAACGCACGAGCCTTTGTTCCGTGAAACCTTGCGCGAAGCGGGGTTGAATCCCTATCTGTTCGAGATGGCCAACATCCGCGACCAGTGTTCCTGGGTGCATTCCGCGGCGCCGCAATCCGCAACGGAAAAAGCGGTTGAACTGGTCAACATGGCCATCGCCCGGGCGCGGATGCTTTCGCCGCTGGAAGGCGGGACGCTGCAGGTTGACCAGACGGGCTTGGTCATCGGCGGCGGGTTGAGTGGCATGACCGCGGCCCTGGCGCTCGCGAATCAGGGATTTCCGGTGCATCTGGTGGAACAAGCGAATCGTCTGGGAGGGACCCTGCACGAGATTCACAGCACCTTCGAGCACGCGGACCTCGCCCAGTTTACCAACGACCTTATCCAGCAAGTCGAGAACCATCCCAACATCAAGCTGTATCTGGAAACAGAAATCTCCGGCATCAATGGCCACGTCGGCCATTTTCATCTGTCGCTGGTGAAGGGCGGTAAACCACTCGAAGTGTCCGGCGGCGCCATCATCGTCGCCACCGGCGCGCGCCAGGCCAAGACCTCCGAGTTCTTTTATGGCCGCTCCGCGGGCGTCTTGACGCAGGTTGAGCTGGGAAAACTGTTGCACGACAAAGCCTATCCCGCGAAGGGACAAAATGTCGTCATGATCCAGTGTGTCGGCTCGCGCAACGAGCAGCATCCTTTCTGCAGCCGTATTTGCTGCTCGATGGCCATCAAGAATGCTCTGGCCATCAAGAAACAAGATCCCGCCGCCAGCGTCTTCGTCCTATACCGCGACGTCAGGACCTACGGCTTCCGTGAACTCTACTACCAGCAAGCGCGCGAGGCCGGTGTCGTCTTTATCCGCTATACGCCAGAAGCGCCGCCCGAGGTGCGCGATAGTCAGGGCCTGGTCGTTAGCCTAAAGAGCCCCGATTTCCCCGAACCGCTTCAGATCGAGGCTGACAATGTTGTCCTGAGCACCGGCATTGAAACCGACCTGGAGAACAACAAGCGCGTTTCCGACATGCTCAAGGTGCCGCTTAACGCCGACGGATTTTATGTGGAAGCCCACATGAAGCTGCGGCCGGTGGATTTCGCCACCGAAGGCGTCTTCCTTTGCGGGCTGGCTCATTCGCCGAAGTTCATCGACGAGAACATTGCCCAGGCGCGCGCCGCCGCTGCGCGCGCAGCCACCGTCCTATCCAAAACTCATCTTGACGTCAGTGCCCAGGTCTCTTATGTCAGCCAGCAGAAATGCATCTCCTGCATGACCTGCGTCACCGTCTGCCCGTATTCCGCGCCGTTCTGCAACAAGGACGGCAAG
>JBEKKC010000241.1:0-4214 GCA_050010915.1 Tepidisphaeraceae bacterium
CTTGTCCCTTCCATGCAGGTGCATCGTGCACCCACGTTCCGCGAGTCCGGCGGCGAGAACCCTGCCAATTCCTGATGTCGCACCTGTTAAGAAAATATTCATGTGACCGCCCTTGAAGTTTAGGCTGATTTTTCAGACCGCCGAGCAATTGGCTGATAGTCTATCACAACAAGGAACAAGCTCAAAATTGGCTCCATGCCGTGAAATCTCCGTTGTTCCGTACCCTTAAGTTGTTAGGTACATCCATTACGTGTGTTATCCACAGCTTCGATGGCACGTTCGCTGTTAAACCGTGTTAGACTTGAATCGAATCCGGTCCCCTTCTTTCATGCCCCCTGAACCCGCAAAACCGAAAAAATTTTATACCGGGGTTTCCCTCGACCGTGAGGTTGTCGGGTACGTGGACCGACTCGCCCGCGAAATGGGCTGGACCCGCAGCTTGACACTCAACTTCGTTCTTCGCGAGCACGCGCGATGGCATGGCCAGAATGTTTCTGCTGCCGCTCGCGAGGGCGCCCAGGAGGCAAGTTTGTAGCCACGCCTTTCATGCCCATTCATCAAGAACAAAAGAAAAATGATTCTGGCATCCTCCACATATTTCAGGGCTTCAATCCCCCAACGTCGAACACCGTCTATACGCCCAACCAATTTTTCGATGTCTGTCTCCCCTATTCTTCCCGCGGCGTTGTCCGGCTGGTGTCGCTGTTGATCCGCAAGACGCTGGGCTGGTGCGATCAAAACGGAAATCCCCAGACAGAGCAGCACGCCGTGTCGTGGAGCGACTTTGAAGCCGCTGGCATCAGCCGCGACATGATCCGCGATGCAATCGACGAGGCCATCAGCCATCATTTCATCCGTTGCGTTCGACAGCCCCAGGCCAAGAAGGCCGGCAGCCCATCCGTATCCCGATACCAACGGAAAGTGTCCGGGGCAAGGTGCTTTTGAACGAAGTCGAGGAATGCATCGACGACGACCACTACGAGTTCAGTTTTCGGCGGCGCCACGGGTAGTTGTTCCGGTGCGGCCATCAACTGGTGGTAGCGAGCGAATGCCTGGTCCTTGTCCGCATGGAGCTTGATCTGGCGTGAGCCAATCTGGACAAACCAGGCGTTGCGGGACGAACGAAAGAACGGTTTCGGGAAGTGCGGCATAAAAACCTCCAGTATCTGTTGGGAGCAGACCCTTGAGGTTTGCGGGTCTCGGCGGGTCACAACCGTCCGAGACTTTTTTCTAGCACTTCTCTGCCAATCTTCTCTGCCAGTGGACGCGAGCCGTCTTAGTGTGGGTCGTAAGTCCTTATTCTTCCTAATGCACCTTGCAGGGCTCGAACCTGCAACCTTCGGTTCCGTAGACCGACGCTCTATCCAGTTGAGCTAAAGGTGCTCTTTCTTTTGCGAACCCTTAATCATTCAACATCCCCAAAGGCGTGTCAAGGTTGCTTTTACGACCCGCCGCTCACAAACTGCCCCAACTTATGGCCCTGTATTCCGTCGAAACCTACGGCCAACTCCAGTCGCATCTCCAACAGGAATGGCTCATCGCCAACGGCATCGGCGGGTTCGCCTGCGGGACCGTCGTCGGATGCAACACCCGCCGATATCACGGCCTCCTGTGTGCCGCGCTGCTTCCGCCGGTCGGCCGGTTCCTCATGCTCAATCGCCTCGGCGAATCTCTCCGCGTCGCCGGCGAGGAAGATCGCGTCGTGGAATTCTCCATCAATCAGTTCGGCGACAAGTTTCATCCCCGCGGCGACCACTATCTCCGCCGGTTCGATCTGGAAATCACCCTGGCGCGCTGGGAATACGAAATCGAAGGCATGCGCGTCCTCAAGGAAATCCAGATGCCCTGGCAAAACAACGCCGTCGGCATTCGGTACACTATCGACCCTGGTGGCCGAGCGGTCGAGCTATCGCTCATGCCGTTCGCGCGCATGATGGACTTTCACGCCCTGCGGCATGAAAAAGCGACGTTCGAGGAATCGCACGGATCGCGCACCTGCTGCCTCAAGCTGGATTCCAACAAGCTGGTGATTACCGCCGATGCGGGTTCCTTTCGGCCGGAGCCGGATTGGTGGTATGGCCACACCTACGCCGTCGAGGCCGAGCGCGGGTTGGACGACAAGGAAGACCTCTACACTCCCGGTCGATTCGTTTTCACGACGACCACGCGGGGCTCGATCACGCTGTGGGCCGGTGTGGATCCGATGGGGAATTTCGACTGGGACCGGGAGATCGCCCGGCGACGGGACCGATTGAAGATCGCGCCCGATGCGTCGCCAACGATCCGGCGGCTGATGATCGCCGCCGACGATTTTATCGTGGCCCGGAAATCGCCCGACGGCCGGCCGGGGTGCACCGTCATCGCTGGGTATCCCTGGTTCGCCGATTGGGGACGCGACACGTTGATCTCCCTTCCGGGATTGCTCTTGCACACAAAGAGGTTCGACGAAGCCCGCCAGGTTCTGTCCGTTTTCGCCCAATACATCAGCGAGGGGATGATCCCCAATCGATTCGACGACTACACCAATGAGCCATCGTACAACACGGTCGATGCAAGCCTCTGGTTCATTCACGCGGCGTTTGAATACTTCCGGCTGGCCGGCGATCCGGATTTCTTCGAAAAGATTCTGCGGCCCGCATGTCTGGAGATCGTCCGGGGCTATACGCGCGGAACGCGTTGGCACATCAAGGTCGATCCGATCGACGGATTGCTGAACCAGGGGGATGCAAACACGCAACTCACATGGATGGACGCCAAATGCAACGGCGTCTGTTTCACGCCCCGGCAGGGAAAGGCCGTCGAGATCAACGCGCTGTGGCATCACGCGTTGCGCCTCATCGGCGACGGCGCCCGCGCCGACCGCGTCGCCGAGAGTTTTCGCAAGGCGTTCTGGCTGAATCCGTTTCGCGGACTGGCCGACGTGGTGAACGGATCGGTTCGGGACACGGCCATGCGGCCGAACCAGATTTTCGCCGTGAGCCTGCCCAACAGCCCGCTGACCCGCCCGCAGCAGGAAGCGGTTGTGGAAGCCGTCCGGCGCGAATTGCTCACGCCCGTCGGACTGCGGTCGCTGTCCCAGAGCGATCCCAATTATCATGGTCGCTACGCCGGACCCATGTGGGAGCGCGACGCCGCCTATCACAACGGCACGGTCTGGGCCTGGCCGCTTGGGGCCTTCCTGGATGCCTATCTGAAAGTGCATGACCGCTCCGATCAGGCGGTCGCGCAGGCGCGACGATGGCTCGAGCCGCTGCTGCAGACCATGGATCAGGGCTGCATCGGGCAGATCGGAGAGATATTCGAAGGCGATGAGCCGCATCGCGGCGTCGGATGTTTCGCGCAGGCGTGGAGCGTTGCCGAAGCGCTGAGGTTGGCCGTGGAATTGGGAATGTGAATGCGAGGCACGAAGGCCCTTCGACAGGCTCAGGGCAGGCACGAAGGCACGAAGGGGAAATCCGCGAGCCTTTCCCTTATTCTCATCATTCTCAATTGTCTATGCCTCGATGCCCGCGGGGATACACTTTCTCTGCCGCTCAAGGGTTACTTTCATCCCGGCCGGGCCATGCCGGTGCAGTGGGATATTTCCTCCGCCAACTCCTCAAGCGGAATTATCCAGCTATCGGCATGGGGCGCGATCACCTCGCGGGTGCAAACGGCCGGCAATCCGCGCGGAATCTTTCCCTGGCTCGTGATCGATCAAAATGCCCGCGACGCGCGCTGGCAATCGCCGGCCGTTTCAGAAGCGATTTTCCCAGCCCTGCATCCGCTTGAGGATTCCGATTGCCTTGTGGCCAGCACAGTGGACAAGGATTCGGCCGCCAGCGAGCTATTTCCGGGTCATCGCCTGATCCTGGTTCATCCGCCGAATCTTGTTGAAGGCCCCGCGATGGCCTGGGAAACCCTCGACGCCGTTCTGCTCACGTCCGATGCGTTGGCGAAAACCTCTCCATCGGCGCGCGCGGATCTGTTTGCCGCGGGCGTGGAGTTGGCGGTGATCGGCGGGGGACGACCCGATGCGACGCTTCCCTGGCGGCATAATGGGAAATGGTGGATCGCCTCTTCGGACCTCCATTTCCCACCGACCGTGGACAGCGATGCGTATGCGCCAACTTACGGCTGGACCGCCGGCCGAAGCGGCGATTTCCGCCTGCACATCTTTCTGCTCGGAGCCATCTATTGCCTGATCGTCAGCGGCATTGCCCTGTGGCGATCGC
>JBEKKC010000242.1:0-4178 GCA_050010915.1 Tepidisphaeraceae bacterium
AGAATAGCAAGACAACGGTGCTGATTGCCGTTGCCAGATGGCCGATGTTCTGGGTGGCGTTGCTTTCGATGATTGGCTTGATCGCGCCGGCAACCTGCGTGCCCATCAGGTTTGTGGTCTGTTTGATTATCTGCTCGCGGGCAAATTGGCTGGCGTGGGCAGTGCCCATGACCCGGATGACGATGACCAACAGCGGCGGCAGGGACAAAACAGCATAAAAGGAAACCGATGCTGAGAGCCGCATGGCGTTGTCCCGGCACCATTCCGACGCGGCCTTTCTAAAAAGCAACCCGATCGATGCCAGCCGGGATGTTGCCCGCCGCCAATGGAATTTGCCGTCAAAGTGCCCGCCCTGAGCCATGTCCCCTGACTCCTCGTAATGACCATGCCGGCCGTTCCACAGGTTGTACCACGTCCTGCGTTGTCGCCTGGTTGGGATTACGACGCCGGGGTTTACTGTGCAGGCAGAAAATAAATGCGATGCTGAGCGCCTTGGGCCAGCTTGTCCGCGACAACGCGGTCGTTGATCTTGACCGAGAAGTTGCTCGGTTCGACCTTAACCTCCTCGTTCATTGCAATCGGTCCGGAATAATCGATGCGATCGTTGGTCACGTCGTACACCCAGATCGTGCCAAACGACGGCGCCGTGTAGGAAAGATGATCGTTGCCCGAACTGGCGACAATCGCATTCGATGGGATGTTGCTCGATCGATCGGTTGCACAACCGCTCAAAATCGCCAGAGCGAGCGCCAACATAATGGGCAACGAAAGAGAGCGCATGCGGATCATAAATGCCTCCGTACGGTTAAAGGTTCTGCTTACTTGTGTGCCAAATCCTGCACCTGTTGTTGCGCGCTGGACTTGTCTTGGTCGAGCTTGTCCTTGTCCACCGTCAAGGTGACGGAGCGCTGGCCATTGGTATCATGTGATTCCGCATGGAACCAGCCGCGGTAATACCCGATGCCGGCGACCACAGCCGATAGCACAACGAGAATGCCTAGAAGCCGAATCATCTGATTCTCCTGGACGGATTGATTACCATCCATAACGGAGCCAAAAACAAAAACCGACGTGGTTAAACACCCGCAAGGCGTTCAACCACGTCGGCTTACTCTTCAACCGGCCACCCGGCGAACCGGGCTGCCCTTTATTTAGTCGTCCGACGGCTTGTATTTATTCATCAGGCGGAACCCATTGGCTCCCGCACTTCTCCACACCCTAGAACACCGACCGCGAAATAGCAACGGTCAATATCGAAACATGCGGGGAAATCGTGAAAATAAGGCCTATTTTTTCTTCGTCTCTCGGACCAATGGCGACTCGGCCAGCGTGAAAATCACGATCTCTTCGCCGGTCAACGTGCTGATGTCGTGATGCAGGCTCAGCACCTTGACGTCGGTGATGCCCTGTACCATGGCCTCCATCGTCGGCCGCGCCGTCTCGATCAAATGGGTCCGTACCTGCTTGAGCAGGTCTCTGCCTTTCTCGGCCGCCAGCGTCTTGACCAGATGCTGCTCCGCCGCGGTCAAAACGCCTTTGAGTCGCACCACCACCAGATCATCGATCAGATGCGCGCGAATGTCCTTCGGCCCTCGGCCCATGTACTCCTGTTCGAAGCGGCTCATGCCCTCCGAAACGGCGCTTTCGATTTCGCCCTGCGTCTTCATCAGCGATAAGCAATATATCATTTATTCGGGCAATTGTCTTGCTTCACCGGCCTTAATCCGTATGATGAATATTGGAGCGGCGCTGCATAGATGAGTTCGCCGCAGAATATACAAGTCATCGGATGACTAAATAAGGGGTAACTCGGCCGACGGCCGGGAGACCCGTTAGCGAGTAAGCCGACGCAAATGGATCCCGAAACCTCGGGGTTCGGCCGCGTTGGTTTTTTTGTTTTCCGCAGGACCATTTCGCAAAGGAGATGTACCATGTTGATCGGCGTTGCCGGTTGGATAATCTTGGGATTGATCGCCGGGTTCATTGCCTCCAAGCTCGTCAACCTGCGGGGAGACGACCCTAAAATGGGCATCTGCTTGGCCGCAACCGGGGCGTTGATCGGCGGCTGGCTTTACAGTCTGTTCAGCGGAAGCGCCGTGACAGGCTTCAACGGCAAGAGTCTCATGTTCGCCGCCATCGCGGCCGTCGTCGCGCTGTTGGGCTGGCACGGTTGGCGGCGGTATAGTTCGGCCTCCTGAGGATTCACTGCATGCGTCTCCTGCTAATCAACCCAGGCAATCCCCTGGTCAGCATGTCCCAGCCGAGCCGCTGGCGCAGATATCGCGTATGGAAACCGCTGGGATTGATGGTCCTCGCCGGCGTGACGCCCGCGGAATGGGAAGTGACCATCCTCGACGAAAATCTGGCCGTGCCCGATTACTCGCGCCTTCCCAGGCCCGACCTCGTCGGCATCACGGCTTTCACCTCGCAATCCCCTCGCGCCTATGAAATCGCGGATGTCTTCCGGAGGGTCGGCGTACCCGTGGTCATGGGCGGCATTCATGCCTCGATGTGTCCCGAAGAGGCGTTGGCAAACGTGGACGCCGTCGTCAAAGGCGAGGCCGAATCCATCTGGCCCACCGTCCTGGCCGACGTCGCGCGCGGCTCGCTCCGCCCCCTCTACGAAGGGAAATTCGTCGATCTGGGATCCGTTCCATCGGCGCGGCACGATCTCCTCACCGATGGCTATGCCTTTGGCTCCATCCAAACCACCCGCGGTTGCCCGTTGAATTGCCATTTTTGCAGCGTGTCGGCTTTCAATGGACGCAGCTACCGCCATCGGCCCATCGACGCCGTCGTGCGAGAGTTTACTCAGATCCGCGAGCGGCTTGTCCTGGTCGTGGACGACAATCTCATCGGCACGCGCCCGGAACACCTGGCCCGCGCCAAAGACCTCTTCCGCGCCATGATCGCCGCCAAGCTGAATAAGAAATGGGTCTGTCAGGTCACCGTCAATTTTGGCGATGACGAGGAACTCCTGGAATTGGCCGCGCGCGCCGGCTGCGTCGGCGCCTTCATCGGCTTCGAATCGGTCACAAACGAGGGACTGGCCGAAATCGGCAAGCGCTACAACATCCTCAAGGGCGGCAACCTCCGCGGCAGCGTCGCCCGCATCCACCGCCACGGCATATTGGTCGTCGGATCATTCATCATGGGTTTGGATAGCGACACCCCCGGCGTGGGCAGACGCATCGCCAAAGCCGCCGCCCGATACTCCGTCGATCTGCTGAATCCCATCTTCCTCACGCCTCTGCCCGGCACCCGGTTGTGGGACAACATGCAGACCCAGGGCCGCATTGCCGCCAATCGTTTCCCGCAGGATTGGCGCTACTACACGCTCAGCTTCCCCGTCGCGCGGTTTCAGAACCTCTCCTGGGCCCAGATACTTACGGAGATGGACGAGTCGTGGCGATGGTTCTATTCACCGTGGCGGATTCTCCGAAGGGTCTTCGGCGGCCTCAGCCGTTGGCGAAGCCCCCTCACCATGCTTGTCGCCAACCTCTCCTACCGGCGTAATTACCGCGCCGACCGGAAAAGGCTCTCAGACCTTGATCTTTCGCTGGGCGCGGCATGGAGCCAATGAGGATTCCACTTGCCTTATTAGTTGAGATGACTATAATTATAAATTAGTGGAGCCTTAAATAAATCGGCTCCCGGCAGAATATCGTGGCTCTCGGATGACTAAATAAAGGGTAGCTCGGCCAACGGCCGCGAGACCCGTTAGTGAGTAAGCCGACGCAATGGAATCCCGAAACCTCGGGGTTTGGTTGCGCCGGCTTTTTTTTGTTTTTCGGTGAACCGAGCAATCGCTCACAACAACGGAGGATCCGTCATGTTGGTCCTATCGAGAAGGAGCTCTGAATCGGTCGTCGTTGGAGATCCGGGAGGCTCCGTGGAGCAAATGCTCAAGGTCACCGTGCTGGAGATTGGCAGGGGCAAAGTCCGGTTGGGCTTCGAGGTCGCCAACGACATTCCTGTCAATCGCTTGGAAGTGTGGCAGCGACTCCGATCCAGCGCCCGGCCCGAGGCTTCACAAACAGACCTCGCGCCGCCTGTTGCGCAATGAATCGCTGCGCGCGGTCCAGCCACGCCGCTACAGGCAGACAGGATTATAGGGGGAGTCAGAATCGGAGCGAACAATGTCTATTTCGATGGAACGATTTGGATCGTATGAGCAA
>JBEKKC010000243.1:0-4125 GCA_050010915.1 Tepidisphaeraceae bacterium
GCTCCTCGGAGGGTCGTAGCAGACCCGCCTCGTCGCTCTTCCTAGCGCCCGACCCGTCTGGACGCAACGCAGACGCTACAGGAAAAGGAGAACCGCTCTTGATGCCCTCCACCACCGATATCCTTTGTCCCGGCCAGGGGGCGCAGTTCGTGGGAATGGGCAAGTCGCTGTACGAATCGTCGGCGTCGGCCCGCGAGCTTTTCCAGCGTGCCGGGCGGATTCTGGGCCTCGACCTGGCGGAGGTTTGCTTCCACGGCCCCGAGGATCGGCTCAACCAAACCGACATCAGCCAGCCGGCCATTTACGTCACCAGCATCGCCAGCTTCAAGGAAGCGGCCGCCTCGGGGATGTTCGACGCCGCCGCGGTGACGGCCTTTGCGGGCCTGAGCCTTGGCGAATACACCGCCCTGCATCTTGCCGGGACGTTCGGGTTTGAAGAGGGATTGCGCTTGGTGGCCCTGCGCGGCAGATACATGCAGGAAGCGGCGGCGGCATCGCCGAGCGGGATGGTGGCACTCATCGGGGCGGATGAACCGACCGCCCGGCGGCTTTGCCTGGAATCGGCCGCGGGCGAGGCCCTGGTCCCCGCCAATTTCAACGCGCCGGGACAGATCGTGATCAGCGGAACCAGCGCGGCCTGCGAGCGGGCCGCCGCTGCCGCCGAGGCGATCGGCATCCGCGCCATGCCCCTGAAGGTCGCCGGCGCCTTTCATAGCCCGCTGATGCAATCCGCCGCCGACAAAATGATCGCGGAATTGGCCAAGGTGGACTTCTCCCCCCCGGCCAAAGTCGTATACTCCAACGTCACGGCCCAGCCGCATCGGGAGCCGCAGTCCATCAAGAGGCTCCTGGTCGAGCAGATCGTCTCGCCGGTGCGATGGGCGCAGACGATGCAGGCACTGGCTGAGCAGCCGTCGGTGGCATCGCATGAAGCGCGATTCATCGAGCTTTCGCCGGGCAAAACGCTGGCGGGCCTGGCCAAGCGAATCAACCGCCGCCTGGTGGTGGAAAGCATCGGGTAGCGGAGGGCCAAGCGATGTCCGCTAGGAGCGCAGAACGATGACGGAAAAACGCGTGGCCCTGGTCACCGGTGGATCGCGCGGCATTGGCGCGGCCATCGTGCGGCGGCTGGCGGGCGATGGACTGCACGTCGTGGCGCTGGCCAGGAACCTGGAAAAGCTTCAGCAGGTCTGCGCCGAAGCGGTCGCTGCCGGTGGGGCCGCCGAGCCGGTCGTCTGCGATATCGCCGATCCCAAGGCCCTGGCGGCCGCGGTCGAGGGCGCGGCGGAACGCCTGGGCCGGATCGACGTCCTGGTCAACAACGCCGGCATCACCAAGGATGGCCTGCTGTTGCGCATGGAGGACGAGGATTTTGATTTGGTGATCGCGACGAACCTGAAGAGCGCATTCGTGGCGATTCGCGCCGCGGCCCGGCCGATGATCAGGGCCAAGGGCGGGCGGATTATCAATATCGGTTCGGTCTCCGGCGTCGCCGGTAACGCTGGGCAGGCCAATTACGCCGCCAGCAAGGCGGGCTTGATCGGCCTGAGCAAATCCGTCGCCAAGGAGTTGGCGGCCAAGAACGTTACCTGTAACGTGGTGGCGCCCGGATTCATCGTTTCGGACATGACGGACGTCCTGAGCGACCAGATCAAGGAAGGCGTGAAGAACTTCATCCCGCTCAAGCGTTTCGGGATGACCCAGGAAGTTGCGGCGGCGGTCAGTTTTTTCGCCAGCCCGGATGCAAGTTATATTACCGGTCAGGTATTATGTGTGGATGGCGGAATGGTCATGTGAGCGTCTGGTGACGCCAGCGCGTCGTAATGTGAGCGTCTTGTAATGGGAGCGGTTGGCAAAAGCGTTTGGCACCGTTATAGTCTCCCCACTTGGGCCGTGGTGGTCCTTGGGACTTTTGGGTAGGGCAGGTGGATATGGCAGAAGAAATCGATCAAAAGGTCATCGAAATCGTCAGCGAGCAGATGGGCGTCGATAAGAGCGAAGTCACGCGGGAGACGCATTTTATAAACGATCTCAACGCCGACTCGCTTGACACCGTCGAACTCGTCATGGAGTTCGAGGATGAATTCGAGCTGTCCATTCCTGACGAAGAGGCGGAGAAAATCCAGACCGTTGGTCAGGCGATCGACTACATCAAAGAACATTCCAGCAAATGAGCGGACGCCGAGTGGTCTTAACGGGTTTGGGCGTCGTCACTTCCCTCGGCGACAAGGTCGAGGATATGTGGGCCGCTCTTTGCGCCGGAAAGAGCGGCATCTCCCTCATCACGCGCTGGGATGCCAGCGCGTTTCCCACACGATTCGGCGGGGAATGCACCCACTTCGATCTCAACCGCTACGACGTCTCGCGCTATACCGAGGAACGTCTCCTGCCCAAGCGGCTTGACCGGTTCGGACAGTTCGGCATCGCCGCCTCCATCAGCGCCGTCGGCGATTCGGGAATCGACTTTGAAAAAACCAACCGCTATCGCTGCGGAGTGCTCATCGGCAGCGGCATCGGCGGCATCGAAACCCTCGAGGACCAGAACAAGATTCTCAACACCCGTGGAATCAGCCGCGTCAGCCCCTTCACCGTCCCGCGGCTCATGGTCAACGCCGCCAGCGGAAACGTGTCGATCATCTTCAAGCTCTATGGCCCCAACACCGCCGTCGCCACCGCCTGCGCCACCGGCTCCAATGCCATCGGCGATGCCGCCCGCTACATCCAATACGATCAGCAGGGAAGGCTGTGGGTTTCAGAGTTCGGTGGCAATGCGATGGCGAGTATCGATCCCAAAAGCGGCCAAGTCAGGGAATACAGCCTCCCCGGCAATAAGGCGACGGCTTACGGAATCGCGATGGATAAGCAGGGTCGCATCTGGTACACGAAGTATCTCGAAAACGTTCTGGGGATGCTGGATCCCGAGACCAGCGTTGCTACTGAGCGCCAGATGCCGCACAAGAACTCCGGGCCGCACCGTATGGCGATCGACGCCAAGCAGCGGTTGTGGATTCCGGAGAGCGGCACCGGGAAGCTCGCGATGTTCGACATCGCCAAGGGCACCTTTACTGAGTACGCGCTTCCCGAGCCGGATACCTTCCCTTATTCGGTGCGCGTAGATGGGGCTACGGGGGCCGTATGGATTACCGGCAACGGCGCGGATTCGCTCTATCGCTTCGACCCGGAGCGCAAGACGTTCACCACTTATCGGATCCCGGGACAGATATCCTACGCGCGCATGGTTGCGGTTGATTATTCGACCGGCGACGTGTGGACCTCGCTCTCCAATCTGCCCAACAAGCACACTAGCGAACCGATGCATGGAGAGTTGGTGCGTTTCCAGTTGAGCCGTCCGTAACGGCCGGCACGGATGAGACGAAGAGAAGAGCCTAAGCCGCAAGGGGTGGCGCTCTGACGAGCGAGCCACCCCTTCTTGAGTTCCGCGTTCGGCTATCCGGCGCTTTGTCGTCCCACCTTTAACCATCGGTGCGGCTAGTACGCCAGCACAGCTGCCACGTCTTGTCCTTTTGAAGGCTCAGAACGGCCAAGCACTTTTCGGTTGGGCGATCATGCGAAGCCCCCCAAATAATCGTCGAAGCGCGTGTCCGAAGGATGCATAGATAAGCTGCTTTATTAGTCCAAGCGCTCCGCACCAAATACAATTCCGCGAACTCGTGGAAACGTGTGTCCAAAGGGTGCATAAGCAGCCCTTCTATTTTCCATAACCGCTGGTATTTGAAAAGCTGTTCATGTATGAGTCTTTGACTAATCACATTTGAGCGATTTGGGGCCGAAGCTTTGGGAGTTTTGGCTATGGGAGGCGAGGGAGCGTTTGGGGGCGGAAATTCCTCTGGAAAGGGATGTCTCGGTTATGAAGTTATGTAGAAGCAATCGTGTTTGGTTCGTGCTGATTTCGGCGCTGCTCTTAATGCCGTGGCGGGCGATCGCGGCTGACGGGAGTGATCCCGCAGCAGATCCCAAGCAAGGCCATTCCGCCTACGGTCGGTCAGAATCAGTCCTTCTTCTTCAAACTTTCCAATTAGCACCGCAAGCGAATAGAAGTCCGTAATCTTCTTTAGACGGGTCGTCTTCAATCGAGGGAACATCCGCCGAACCCGGTTCAACGTG
>JBEKKC010000244.1:0-3654 GCA_050010915.1 Tepidisphaeraceae bacterium
GACACGTCGTTATGCGCCACGCGCATTCCCCGCCCGCCGCCTCCCGCCGCCGCCTTGATGATGATCGGATATCCGATCTGCCCCGCCACCTTCAACGCCGATTTCTCGTCGTCCACCGCCCCGTCGCTCCCCGGCACCGTCGGCACCTTCGCCTTCCGCGCCAGCTTCTTGCACGCCACCTTGTCGCCCACCGCGGCCATCGCCGACACCGGCGGCCCGATGAATTCGATCTTGCAGCTTCGGCAAATCTCCGCGAAGTGGTCGTTCTCCGCCAAAAATCCGTAACCGGGATGGATCGCCTGCACGTCCGCGATCTCCGCCGCCGAGATGATCCGCGGGATATTGAGATAGCTTTCCCCTGGCGGGGCGTCGCCGATGCAGATCGCCTGGTCCGCCAGCTTCAGATACGCCGCGTCCTTGTCCGCCGTCGAATAGACCACCGCCGTCTGCACCCCCATCTCCCGGCAGGCGCGGATGATCCGCAATGCGATCTCCCCGCGATTGGCAATGAGAATCTTCGAAAACATTTCGCTTCGATCCTATTTCCCCGCCGGCGACAAAAACCCCAAGTGATGGGCACAATGGATCATATGAAGCCGGATGTAATCCCGACGCTTGATCTTGCCCAGCCGCCGATGCGGCGTAAATTCGCCCGTAAAATCCTTCAGTTCCCGCAACGCCTCCAGGAATTCATCAATGGCCGAATCCGGCGTGTCATCCGGCGGGATAATCCGTTTCGGCGCCGCCATTCCCGCCGGAATACGCCCGAAGGCCAGAATCAGTTTCAATTGCAGCCATTGCAGGAACGTCGTCTCATTCTTTCTTTCCGGCGCCGGCTGCATCGAATATCGAATCGCCATGTCCAGGTGTCCGCACATCTGCGCCAGCGACCATTCCCCCGCTTGGGTATATCCCTTTCGCAGCCGGCCGACCTCCGCCGCCACCTCATCCGCATTGGCGAATTTCAGCCTCCGGCGCTCGCTCACGGCTTAACAAGAAAAAGGACCTGATTGAATTCCACCGCCTGGCCGTTATTCACCAGAATCTTGGCGATCGTCCCCTTGCACTCCGCCTTGACGTTGTTGAATACCTTCATCGCCTCGATCACGCACACGTCCGTCTCTTCCGACACGACCGACCCGACCGTCACGAACGGCTTGGCATCCGGACTCGGCGCCGAATAGAACGTTCCCACCATGGGGCTCTTGATCTCGTGAAGCTTCTCCTCCACGACGCCGTTCCCCGCCGATTGCGGTAGGGGGGCGACGCCGGCAACCGGAGCCGCGATCTGAATCGGCATCGCCACGGACTCCGCAGGTCCACGCTTCATCAGCACGCGCCGCTCCCCGTCTCGCAACTCCACCATGTTCAGATCGTTGGCCTCCATCAGCTTCACGATCCGCTCCAGCAGCGCAACGTCCATCGGCCCCGCGGTCTTCAGCCCGGGCGTCGTCGTCTTCTTCTTCGATTGGCTCTTTTCACTCAATGTGGCAGCCCTCAAAAGTCTTGTCCAGAGTCGTCAACACTTCGCATCCGCTGTGGGTGATCAGCACGTCATCCTCAATCCGCACGCCTCCTTCGCCGGGCAGATAAATGCCCGGTTCAACCGTAACGATCATACCCGGCTGAAGCTCTTCGTCCCCGCCGATTCGCCGCATCGTCGGCAATTCGTGAATCTCCCGCCCGATCCCGTGCCCTAACCCATGGCCAAATTGATCTTTATATCCGGCCTTGTCGATCACGTCCCGCGCCACCCGGTCCGCCTGCTGCGTCGTCACGCCCGGCCGCAGAAATCCAATCGCCGCCTGCTGCGCCTCCAGCACGATCTTGTAAATCCCCTTGATCTTCGTATCCACCCGACCCAACAACAGCGTCCGCGTGATGTCGCTGCAATACCCCCCGTAAATCGCGCCCCAGTCGAAAAGCAATGGCTGGTCGTCGCCAACCAGCGCATCCCCCGGCCGGTAATGCGGCAAGCTGCTGTTCGCCCCAGCGGCCACGATCACCGGAAAGCTCGCGTCGCTCGCCCCCCGGCTGCGAAGCTCAAGCACCAGCAGCCCCGCCAGGTAATTCTCCGACTGACCAACCTCGATCGCCTCGCGCACCGCCGTGAACGCCTCCTCCGCGATCATCGCCGACTTGCGGATCAGCCCAATCTCCTGATCGTCCTTTACCTTCCGGATATTGACCAGCACGTCCTCCAGCGGCACTAACTCCACCGCTTCTTTGCCCGCCTTTTTCTTGATCTCCGCGTCCAACGCGTGAATCTGCCCGAACGTGGCCCGATTGGCCTCGAAACCCACCCGCTTTACCTTCGCCCCCAGGATCGTCTGGGCCAATGCCGTATCCATCTTCCCTTCGCGGAGGACCACCGTCAGCCAGCCCGCTTCAATTGCCGCCTGTTCCTTATACCGAAAGTCCGTCACCAACCGGATATCGTTGGCCGTCACCAGACCGATGGAATCATCCCCCGTGAAATTCGTAAGATACGCCAGATCAGCCGGTAACGTCAGCAGTAAACCGTCCAGGTTCAGCCTGTTCATGGCCGCGCGGACCGTTTTTTGCCGGACTTTGAGGTATGCCTTGGGTTTGCTCGCGACGTTGGTCATCAGGCGGCCATCCGCCTTTGACGCATGGCCGTGCCGAACGGTACTGGACACATGCCCGCCTTGTCAACGGACGCCCTCCTTCGCCTCTCCCGGGCGTGCCCAAACATCCGGGCAATAATAACCGTCCGGAGTACCGGCCGGCTCACTTTCCAAATTGAGCCGGCCGGTCCTCCGGCCGTCTTCGGCACCCGGAAGTTTCGGCACACCCCTCTCCCCGGCTTCACTTCCTCCACGGACTCCGCGCAAGCCCCGGATTCAGCGATCGCCGATGCTTTTTCACCGCCAGATCGATCGCCAGTTCGATGGCCGCGCGCATGCTTCCCGGATTCGCCCGGTTCCGTCCGACGATGTCGAACGCCGTCCCGTGATCCGGGCTGGTGCGGATGATTGGCAATCCCAAGGTGACGTTCACCGCCTGATCGAACGCCAGCAGCTTCACCGGAATCAGACCCTGATCGTGATACATCGCCACCACCGCGTCGAAATATCCGTCGCGCGCACGCATAAAAATCGTGTCCGACGGATACGGGCCGCTGACGTCCACGCCCTGGTCCTTGGCCATTAGGATTGCCGGCTCGATGATCCGCTCTTCCTCATCGCCGAACTGTCCGTTTTCGCTTGCATGGGGATTCAGCCCGCATACCGCGATCCGCGGCTTTGGAATGTCGAACCATTCCACCAACGCCTGATGCACCAATTCGATCGGCTGGAAGACCGCCCCGATATTCAACCTACCCCACAATCCCATCAGCGGAATGTGCACCGTCGCCAGCACCACCTTCAGCGGCCCCCCCGCGAACATCATCGCAAACCGCCGCGAGCCGGTCCGCTGTGCGAACAATTCCGTGTGCCCCGGAAAATGATACCCCGCCAGCTTCCAACTCTGCTTGGCGATCGGCCCCGTCACGATCCCGTCGATGAGTTTGCGGTTGGCCGCGTCGATGGCGTCCAGGCAAAACCGCATCGACGCCTCGCCCCCCATTTTGCTTGGAGCCCGGATGGCCGTCCCCAGCATTGAATATTGATCGTAATCCACCACCACCAC
>JBEKKC010000245.1:0-3643 GCA_050010915.1 Tepidisphaeraceae bacterium
TTGCGCCGCCGCCGATTCAGATGTCCCCGTGGCCGCATCCATGCCGCTGAAAAGTGCTTCCTGCATGAGTCAAAGTCTACCATGCGAGTCAAGCATTTTTTCCCAAGCTCCGGGGGGGGGAATGGGACATTTGGGGCACGAGTTGGACATTTTTAGACGCAAAATCGGAAAAATAGCTCCGCTTTCGCGACAGGAAGATTGACAAAATGCCGCGAGAATTCCCTCGCACCACATTCAGCAATCGGCGATCATCTCCGCTTTCCCGGATTGCGAAAACGGGCCAACTCGCCGCTCATGATCTTGAATTGGGGGCTCATGTCGTCGCGGGGAACGCGGACGTCGATGACGCACACCTCGTTGCTGCCCATTGCGCGGCGGATCGCGCCGTCGAGTTCGCCCTTGGTGCGTTCGACCGTTTGGACATCATCCGCATGGGCGGGACGCCATGCCACAGCGTAAATTTCTTGACCTGACGGGCTACGGGGAGTTAAATTATGCGGTAGTCCATGCGGACGGCGGAAAACCCTACCTTTTCCCTGACTCCGATGCGCTTCAGCGCCGGTTTTGAGCGACTGACGTGACGCTTTCTTCGCCGTTGTGATGATTGGAGGTTTTGTATGGCTGCGGTTGGCCCTCAAGGCTCGGGAGGCGGTTTGATCGCCGCGGTCGTGGTTTTCACGATCCTGTTTGTGGCGGCGACGATCTTCGCGATCTATTTTGGCGTCGATGACGGGAAGAAGACGGAGTTGCTTCAGACGCAGGTGGATCGCAGCAAGGCGATCTATTCGTCACAGGATTTGAGCAATCTTCGCTACCAGGAAATTGCCCACAGTCCCAAGCCGGGACAGACGATTTTGTCGGTGGCGTTGCAGGATTCGCAGGAATTGGCGGAAGTGATCGACGGGAAGCTGGCGGCCAATGCGAAGCAACCCGGCGCCTCCGCGGAGGAGGCCCGCAAGGCACTGGCGGAAGCGGCCCAAAAGCTGCCGGCGCTGAATCTGACCCCGAGCATGAATCTGGTGTCGGTGATTAACAAGCTGACGGCATACGCCGCCGACCAGCAATACCAGAATACCCTGAAGCAGATGGCTCAGGACCAGGCGGCGGGGGACGCGGCCAGGCAGATCGCGCTGTTGCAGCAAGAGGTGCAGAAGGCCCAGGACGACGTGACGGCCGCCGACAAGGTGAAGAACGACGCCCTGGATCGGGCGCAGAAGGCGGAAAACGATTCTCAAGCGAGGATCAAGCTGTTGGCGCAGGCGATGGACGTCGAGCGGGGCCAAATGAACTCCGAGCTTCAAAAGGCGCAGCAATCAATCGAGGCCAAGGGCAAGGAACTGGACCAGGAAACGAGGCTGGCGTCGAAATTGACGGACAAGCTGGCGAAGATACGGATTTCGCCGATCGACCCGATGTTGCGGCAGCCGGATGGCACGATCGCGTCAGTGGCATCAGACGAAATCGTCTACATCAATCTGGGCCTGGGAGATCACATCGTGCCCGGGATGACGTTCGAGGTTTATAGCCGGCGCGAGGGGATTCCCAAGCAGGACGACCTGATGAACGCGGAAAACATGCCTGTCGGGTTGGCGTCGATAGAGATTGAGCAGGTTCTGGCATCGGTGAGCCAGTGCCGTGTTACCAGGATGGAGATCGGGCAGCACATCACCGAGGGTGATTGGATCGCAAACCTGGTGTATGACCGGAACACCAAATACAACCTGGTGGTTTACGGGGATTTCGATCTGGGTCAGACGGGCAAGGCGAAAAAAGGGGACGACCAGAAGATCAAGGCGTTGGTGACGGAATGGGGCGGGCACGTTCAGAAGGACATTGACGTCGATACGGATTTCGTGGTGATGGGCATGGAGCCGAAGTACGACCCGAGCCAATTCACCCCGGAGGAGTTGAACGATCCCCTGAACCGCCAGATGCTACAGAACGAGAAGGCGGACTACGATGCGTACCAGGCTGAGCTGGAAAAGGGGGAGAAGCTGGGGATTCCGATCATGAATCAGAACCGATTTCTTTATTTTTGCGGATACTACAACAGCGCGCAAAGATAGAAACCTGCCTGATTAAGGGGCAGTGGACCGACTCATCAAGGCTCACGGATACCCATCCGTGAGCTTTTTTTGCGCCGGGGGGATTTTTTATGCTACGGCCGAGAAATTCCAGGCGGCAAAACGGTCGTAAGTTCTCAGGTGACAATAATGAAAGGACGATGTTGCGGTTGAAGTTGACGCAAGTGACCGGACGGTTAGTATGCGCCGGCGGGAAAGCATTCATTCATTGTTGATTTTCCCGGACGTTGATGGAATTGGGCAGGAATTTGCCACCGATGAGTTTGACAGCCACTTCAATGCAGGCCGCCCCATCACCGCCGGCGACCGAGCCCGTGCCCACCGAGGCGCCGGAGTTCGAGATTCGTCCACGAAGCGGATGGGTGGCGATCGACTTCAAAGAGTTGATGCATTACCGGGAGTTGCTCTACTTCCTCACCTGGCGGGACGTGAAGGTGCGGTACAAGCAAACGGTGCTGGGGTTCGCCTGGGCGATCATCCAACCGGTGATGACGGTCATCATTCAGACCGTGATCTTCGGCACGGTGGCGGGGTTTGCCAGCAGATTGCCGCAGGAACTGAAGGACCAGCATATTCCCTATTCGTTGTTCAATTACGCGGGCGTGCTGGCGTGGACGCTGTTTGCCACGGGAGTGGGTTCCGGCGGCACGTCGCTGATGAACCAGCAGAACCTGCTGACGAAAATCTATTTCCCCCGGTTATTCGTCCCGACCTCCGTGATCGCGGCGGCGATGGTGGATACGTTGGTCTCGCTGGGAATGTTCTTTGTGCTCATGGCATGTTATCGCGTGGTTCCGCCGTGGACCATCGTCCTCATCCCCGCGCTCTTGTTGATGACCGCACTGGCGGCTATGGGAATGGCGTACGTGATGGCGTCGCTGACGGTGACGTATCGCGACTTCCGGTTTCTGTTGCCGTTCATGGTCTCCACCTGGATGGCGATCAGCCCGGTGGGATATCCGCTCGATCCGCGCCGGCAATGGATTCGCTGGCTGCTGCGGTTGAATCCGATGTACGGAATCATCAACGCGTTCCGGTCGGCGCTGCTCAAACAGCATTGGGACTTCCCCGGACTGGCGATCGCGATTGCCGAAGTCGGGGCAATCCTGGTCTTCGGGCTTTACTATTTCAAGAAAACCGAGCGGCGATTCGCGGACATCGCATAAATGCGAATCGCATAGGTGGGACATGAGCGCGGCAATCACCATCGACGGAATCGGCAAGTGCTATCAGATCGGCCTGAAGGCAGAGAAATATCTGACGCTGCGCGACACGATCATGTCGGCGATCAAGAGCCCGTTTCAGCGGCTGGCGGGGCTGCGGGGCGACGGGCCCAAGGAAGGGATGTTCTGGGCGCTGAAGAACGTATCGTTCGACGTTGGGCGCGGGGAGGTGATGGGAATCATCGGGCGCAACGGGGCGGGGAAATCAACGCTGCTGAAAATCCTCAGCCGGATCACTGAACCCACCGAAGGCCGCGCCAAATTGAAAGGCCGCGTGGCATCGCTGCTGGAGGTGGGGACGGGGTTTCATCCGGAATTGACGGGGCGGGAGAACGT
>JBEKKC010000246.1:0-3557 GCA_050010915.1 Tepidisphaeraceae bacterium
TGGTCTCTGTGTCCTCTGTGGTCTCTGTGCTCTCTGTGGTTTTTTAGGTGCGCGATGTTCGGCGCCCATCTCTCCATCTCCGGCAGCCTGCACAACGCGCTGCTCGAAGCGGAAATTCTGCGATGCCAAACCGTCCAGATTTTCACCAAAAACCAGCAGCAATGGAAATTCAAACCGCTGGCGGCCGACGCGATCAAGCTTTGGAAAACCCACTGCCATCGTCTGGGCTTCGCCCGAACCGTCAGCCACGACAGCTACCTGATCAACCTGGCGTCGCCCGATGATCGCCTGTGGAACGCCAGCATCGAATTGTTCGTCGAGGAGATTTCTCGCTGCGAAATCCTGGGAATTCCATATCTGGTGACCCATCCCGGCGCGCACTTGGGAACGGGTGAACCAGCGGGCCTGAAACGCATGGCCAAAGCCCTGGACCGCGCGTACGCCAGCGTTAATGGCGCGAAAGTAATAACCTGTCTGGAAATCACCGCTGGGCAGGGCAGCTCGCTGGGCTATCGGCTGGAACATCTGGCCGAAATCATGTCGCTCTCGAAGAATTCCCGCCGCCTCGCCGTCTGCCTGGACACCGCCCATCTCTTCGCCGCCGGCTACGATTTCCGCGGCCGGCGATACCCCGCCTTCCGCAAGCTAGTCGACAAAACCATCGGCCTGAAGCGCGTGAAAGTCCTGCATTTGAACGATTCCAAGAAGGACCTTGGAAGCCGGGTCGATCGCCACGATCACATCGGCCTGGGAAAGATCGGCCGCGCTGGCTTCGTCCCCATCGTTCGCGACGAGGCCTTCGCCGAGGTTCCCAAAATCCTGGAGACGCCGAAAGAGAAACACTCGTCCGGCCGGCCGTGGGATGAGGTAAATCTGGAAACCCTGCGGGCGATGGTGAAGTGATTTTGCAAATGCCGCCGCGGCCAATCGCGTCATGGCATTTGCGGCGGATCAACAGTCAGATAGGAATCGCCATGACCGCATCATTGGCTCAAGCAAATGTGATCACGTGGCCGCGTCGGGTCGGTTTTTTCCCACATTTCCAAACAGGTATCGCATTTGGCGCACTTTGGCTTTGATCCCCTCGTCACATTCACGGTCCAAAGCCCAGGGAGCTCGCTCCCTGGGTGATCGTAAGCGAAAGTGGGATCAATCACAGGGGTCATCTTTTCGTCTTACGCCACTTTTCATTAAACTGGTTGTATGCCAAGCGCCATTACGCAGAAGATCGAAAAGCTCCGCCAGGAACTCGAGCGGCACAACTATCTTTATTACCAGGGCAAGCCGGAAATCAGCGATCGGGAATTCGACGCGATGATGCGCGACCTCATCGAATTGGAAAAAGCGCATCCGGAATTTCTCACGCCGGATTCGCCGTCGCAGCGCGTTGGGGGGCAGCCGATCGAGGGGTTCAAGACCGTCGAGCATTCGGTGCCCATGATGAGCATCGACAATACCTACGACGAGGCGGAGGTGCGGGCGTTCGATGCGCGGATTCGCAAGGGGTTGGCCGATGAGACCATCGCTTACGTGGTTGAGCCGAAGGTGGATGGGGTTGCGGCATCGGTGCGGTTCGAGAAGGGGGCGATGGTGCTGGCGGCCACGCGCGGCGACGGGCGGCGGGGGGATGACATCACCGTCAATGCCAGGACCATCCAGTCGATTCCGCTGCGGCTGCACGGCGCGGTAGGCTCCGCCTCCACGGACGACGTGCCGAGGGTTTTGGAGGTGCGCGGCGAGATTTACATGTCCAGCCAGGTGTTTCAGCAGATCAACAAAGAGCGTGAGGAAGCGGGGGAGGAGATTTTCAAAAATCCGCGAAATTTGGCCGTGGGGGCGCTGAAGCAACTCGATCCGAAAATCACCGCTTCGCGAAAACTGCGTTTCGTGGCCCATGGATTGGGCGAGGTCGATCCGCCGCCGACGCAAAGTTATTGGGAATGTCTGAAACTGTTCCGGAAATGGCATTTGCCGGTCAGCGAGCACACGACGTTTGCCCGCTCGATCGACGAGGTGATCGGGGCGATCGAAAAGTTCGCGGAGGTTCGCGGCAAGCTGGCGTATCAGACGGACGGCGTGGTGATCAAGCTGGATTCGTTCGAGCAGCGCGATCGGCTCGGCGCCACCAGCAAGGCCCCGCGCTGGGTGATCGCGTTCAAATACGCCGCCGAGCAGATGCAAACACTGCTGCGCGAGGTGGATTGGCAGGTGGGCAAGGGGGGCACGCTGACGCCGGTCGCCCGGCTCGAGCCGGTCTTCCTCGCCGGAACCACGGTTCAAAACGCCAGTTTGCACAACATCGAGCAGATCAGAAAGCTCGACCTGCATCTTGGCGACACGGTCGTCGTCGAAAAGGCGGGGGAAGTGATTCCATACGTTCGGCAGGCCGTGCCCGAAAAGCGGCCCAAAGGCGCCAAACCCATTGAGCCACCGACGCGATGCCCGTCTTGCGGCTCGAAAGTCGAGAAGGAACCCGACGGCCCGTACATCCGGTGCGACAATCCGGAATGTCCCGCGCAGTTCCGCGAGCGGCTGAGGTGGTTCTGCGGCCGCGGGCAGATGGACATCGAGAACGTCGGCGAAGCGCTCGTGGATCAACTCATCGACGCCGGTTTGGTCAAGACGTTCGCCGATCTGTATCGAATCAAGAACGAGCAATTGTTGGAGTTGGAGCGCATGGGGGACAAGAGCGCCCAGAACGTGGTGGATGGGATTGCCCAGAGCAAATCGCGGCCGCTGGATCGGCTGCTGGCGGGATTGGGGATTCGGCACGTGGGGAGCCGCGTGGCGTTCGTGCTGGCCCAGGAGTTCGGCGATTTGGCGTCGCTGGGTCAGGCGACGGTCGAGCGGCTGGCGTCGATTCACGAGATCGGCGACGTGATCGCGCAATCGGTGTACGATTTTTTTCACGGCCAGGCGGGCCGGCACACGATTGCCGAGCTGAATCGCGTCGGAGTCGATCCGAAGATGGAAAGAGCGTCGCGCGGATTGCCGGCGCTCGCCGGAAAAACGGTCGTGGTGACCGGCGCAATGAAAAAGTTCAAGCGGGAGGAAATCGAGCGGCTGATTACCGACCTGGGCGGACGCGCCGCCGGCACCGTCAGCAAAAAGACCAGTTTTATCGTGGCCGGCGAGGATGCCGGCAGCAAGCTGGCCAAGGCGAAGGAACTCGGAATCGAAATTTTGACGGAGGACGAGTTTTTGAAGCGGGTTGGAAGGGATTAGCGTTGCAGTAATTCCCCTTTCCCTCGCTGCCCGCCCCAGCGTTCGGGGCTGGTTGGATCGAGCTGGCCCGTGATTCTGAGCAAATCGAGGTAAAAAATGGTCCGGCTGATATTTTCGCTGGCGTAGCTCAATTGGGCCGTCAGCAGGGTGTCCTGGGCCGTCAAAACGTCCAGGGGAATGGCCAATTGGTTCTTCAGCAATTGCTCCGACTGGTCCAGGGCATCGGAAGCGGCCTGGACTTCCTGGTCGAGGCTGGCCAGTTCGTTCTGCGCGGTCATGAGGCTGTCGAAGGCAACCTGGACGTCGCGGTCAATCTGGCGGCGCAATTCGGA
>JBEKKC010000247.1:0-3556 GCA_050010915.1 Tepidisphaeraceae bacterium
ACGACGAAAGTGAGGCCAATCCAGCAATCCCGACTCCGCTGAGACAAATCGTCGAATAACATTTTCACCGGACGAGGGGAGAACGGTGAGGCTGAATGAGCGATAAATTCCCAAGCTCCAGGGGGTGAGCCTCTGCCGCAACTTGTGCTGCGCCATCTGAAGCAGCAGCTTGGCCGAAAGATGATTCGGCGCCAGTTCCGTGACGTGCTTGAGCTTGTTCTGAGCGTCATCGCTGCGAAGGTATTTGCCAGATGCTTGCATCGACGGCTGAATCTCGCTGAATAGTTTGATCGCCTCGTCCTCTTTGGGATCGCGGTCGATACGGGCGATCGCGGCGGCGTCGTCCAGCGTTGAGATTCCGATGACCTGAATGCTCGTTATCTCGCTGACGCCGTTGAAGATCACCGCGTCGACCAATTCCTCCAAATCTTCATTCGGCACGGCAACCAGCGTGCACCCGGCGTCTTTGGCGCCGCGCAACTTGGCTCCGACTCCGCCGATGACGCGGATTTTGCCTTCCGCGCTGACATCTCCCGTAATTGCAAACTGCGGATCGATGTCGAAGCCCTGAATCACCGACAGAATCAGCGTTCCCAGCGCCGCGCCGACCGATGGGCCGTCGTAGTTGGATCTGTCTTCAAACGAAAACTCGAGCCTGCGGGCCACGAGCCTGGGATACTTGGCGTCGATCGCCCGGGCCACGTCGCCGAGCACCATGTTCATTTGCTTGCCCACGGGAATGGCGAACGTCACCGGTATGGCATCGTCCTTCGGCGATCCCGGCGCAACCGTCAGGATCAAATCCGTCGCCGAGCCAAGCGCGTCGCCATTCGGCTGTTCCAAAACGCATAACATCTTGATAGAGGCCTGCAATCTGGAAATCCGCACTGCCGGCGCATCCGGATCGGTGCTTTGCAGCGCGACGTTGGACGGGGCGTCGTTTTGAGAAGGCTCCGCCTTTGGGTTTTCGTCGTTCGGGGGCGGCTTTGACAGAGTTAGCTGTCGGGCGGCCACGATGGTGCCGATGGAGCCCTCGTCTCCTTGAATGGTCAAGTGCTCTGATTCGGTGAACCTCCCCCTGTAGACTTCCATGGTCCTGGTTTTGTCGCCAGTGAAATGAAGTGTGCCGATTTTCTTCCAGCCTGCGGACGTGAGCGTAGCGCGCGACCGTGCGGCCCCTGAACCGGCGCCGACAATTACATAGGCCGTGCTTCCCGGTGGAATGTCGATGGTGACATCGGCCGGGGCCGCGAATGCCCGTCGCGTGAAACTCAAATTGGCCAGTTCGCCGGGAAACTTGTCCAGAACATCATTCTCATTGCTGAAGAACTTGACGCCGTTCGCGATCGCATCCACCTCGGTGTCGCCGCCGGCGAATTGCACCTGGACTGCCCCGCTCTCGCCGGCCAGGGCAAATCCACCGTCCGCCAAAGCCCATGAACTGGAAAGCGACAGCAGGATGCCCGTTGCCAGGATGCCGCACAACAGGTGTCTCATGGGGTCTCCCTCAATGCCGCATATATTATACCGGTTGCATCTTCTGGTCACGTCATTCGAAGCCCCGGGATGTACATCCGGGGCTACGTCACGTGTGTTTGGGCGCGGGCTGAGCGAGAATCTCGATCTTCACGCGCTTGACGCGCTGGGGTTCGGCGTCCAGCACGGTGTAGCGCGCCCGGTCGTGTTCATAAACCGCGCCTTTTTCGGGGATTCGAGCCAGGCTCGTGGTGAGAAATCCGGCGAGGGTTTCGTATCCCGCGTCTTCGGGCAGGTTCAGGCCGGCCAGGCGATTCAAATCCTCGATGCGGATGCGGGCGTCGGCGTCAACGGTCTTATCGTCAAATTTTTTCAGCATCGCGGGCTCGTCGGTTTCGTGCTCGTCGGACATTTCGCCGACGAGTTCTTCCAGAACGTCCTCGATGGTCACGATGCCGGACGTGCTGCCGTACTCGTCCAAAACGACGGCGAAGTGGACTTTCTGGTGGCGAAAATCGCTGAGCAGATGGCTGAGCGACTTGGTTTCCGGGACGTAGATGGCGGGGCGCATGATCTGGCGGACGGAGAACTGGGGATCGGCCTGACCGAGGAGTTTGATGAGATCGCGCGCATGGAGGATGCCGACGACGTGATCGAGGCCCTGCTCGTAGACGGGGATTCGGGAATGCCGGGATTCCTCGATGGCGTTTTTAACCTGTTCGAGGGGGACGTCGACGGGGATGGCGACGACGTCCTGGCGGGGGGTCATAATGTGGCCGGCGGTCGTGTCGCGGAACTCGATGACCGATTCGATCATCTCGCGTTCCTGCTCGTCGACCACGCCCTCCTTTTCCCCCTCCTCGACGGCGGACATAATTTCGTCATCGATCTGCGATTCGCTCTGTTCCTCGCCGGCGCCCAGGGCGCGGCGAACCACGTCGTCGGTGCCGTGCATCAGCTTGGCCAGCGGCGAAAAAGCGATGCGCAGCACGTTCAACGCGGGCGCGAAGAACCCGACGATTTCGGCGCCGGCGTACCTGGCGGCGGCGTGCGGGATCGTGACGGCGACGAAGACGGCGATCACCCCGGCGACCAATACCGTCAACGTGTAGCGGACCAGCGCGCCGTAATGCGTTTGCTCGAACGAGGCGAAAACCAGCACCCAGATGAGAATGTTCGAGAACTGCCGGAAGATGGCGGTGAGGAACGTCAGGTCGGCGGTGTTTTCGGTGAGGGGCTCAAACCAGCGGTCGGCGTCGCGGCGGCCCAGGAATTCCGCCAGCCGGACCCGCGAAAATTCCCGAAGGGAATACGACAGCGTCGAAAAAAAGCAGGACAGCAGCGAGGCGAGCGCCACTCCGCCGATGGTCAGGTAGAGCGGCATTTCCGAACTCCATTCCTGAGGCGAAGCCTTCCGGCGTGGAGGCGAAGCCTTCCGGCGTGGAGGCGAAGCCTTCCGTTGCGCGGCGCAAAGACCGGGCCGATCCCCAGACGGGTGAGAATCTCGTCTTCCTTGGCGTGCATGGCCGCGAAAGCCGAATCGATTCTATCGTCGAAAGCGCACAAGTGCAATAAACCGTGGATGGCGTAAAGCAGCAACTCGTGGCACAAAGGATGCCCGAGCTGGCGGGCGCGAGCTTTGGCGAGGGTGGAACAGACGACGATTTCACCGCAGAGCACGCGGCCGCGGGCGTCGTGGTCCAACTCGAACGTCAGCACGTCGGTGGGACCGGTTCGACCAAGAAACTTTCCGTGGAGGAGTGCCATCTGCGGCCCGGACACGATGGCCAGCGAAAGCTCATTCAGCGGCGAGCGGAGGATGCGGTGAGCGCCCGTCAATCCGCGGCGGAGGGCGGGGACGCATTGCCGCGCTGCCGCGGCGAAGATGGTCAACTGCAATGCCACGTTGTCTTAGGCGGTCTGGGTTGCGACGTCGCCGGCGGCCGGGGCCGTGGGCTCGGCGCTGGGATACACGATTCGGCCATGATAGATGCCCAGAAGCGTTTTGGTGATCGCGTTTTCGATTTGATCGAGATCGCGCAAGGTCAGATCGCATTGTTCGAACTGTCCGTCCTCGAGC
>JBEKKC010000248.1:0-3428 GCA_050010915.1 Tepidisphaeraceae bacterium
GAAATCGTTGGCGAAGGCGCACATCGTATGGAGGACGGCCTCCGGATTCCAGCCTTGCTTAAACTCCAACCGCTCCCATTCCACGGTTTGTCCGTAAAGGACATCATCAATATTGATCGGCAAGTGCATCACATGTGCAGGCTAAATCAAAACCGCTTCCGAGAAAACCAGATTGTTCCGACGGTCCGGCACCTCACTTTGAGGGGAAAGAGACCAGAGGAGCGATAGCCACGCCTCAAGGCCTCCTTCCTCCACAGGCGCAATCTGGGTCGTGATTGAGATCGTTGCAAATGACGAGCACGCCTGGGGCCAAGGCTCGGGAGGCCGGAGTGGTTGAACGCGCGTCGTCCCGCAGCTCAAGGGTCACCGTATCGAGGTAACCCCCGGCCACACCTGCGGAAGCCACCAGCCCGACATCATAATGCCGGCGATTCATACGGAAGCCCATGCGCCCGTGCCACGGCAGGCTGCGTGACTTTTCCAGCCATCACGTTGATGCCGCCCAACAGCGACGGCTGGAGGCGGCATGCTTCGATGAGTTCGTGATCGGCAAGCGTCTCAATGTAACGATAGGTGGCGTTGGTGAGCGCCTGGGTGGCGGTGCGGGCATAGGCTCCCGGCATATTCGCCACGCAATAATGGGTGACTCCTTCCTCGACAAAGACCGGGTGCTCATGGGTTGTCGGGCGGGAAGTTTCCGCACAACCGCCCTGGTCAATGGCGATGTCCACCAGCACACTGCCCGGACGCATGAGCCGAAGCATGTCGCGGCGGATCAGTTTCGGTGCCCTGGCTCCAGGCAGGAGCACGGCCCCAATCAGCAAGTCCGTTCCCGGCAACATCTGCAATAAACGCGACTCGTCAGAGTACAGGGTATGGGCGTTGTGGAGCGTGATGTCCAAATAACGCATGCGCTCAATGTCCACTTCAAGAATGGTCACGTCCGCCCCCAAACCAGTCGCCATCCGCGCCGCGTTGATTCCCGCGGATCCGCCCCCCAGCACGACCACTTTGCCCGCCAACACGCCTGGCACGCCACCAAGAAGGGTCCCACTGCCGCCATAATGTTTAGCCAAATAATAGCCCCCAATCAGCACACTCATGCGCCCGGCAATTTCGCTCATCGGTTCGAGCAAGCAGAGACGGCCGTTGACCTCGACGGTTTCGTAGGCAATGGCGGTGACGCCAGACTTGATGAGTGCCTCGGTCAACTCCTTGTCCGCCGCCAAGTGCAGATAGGTGAAGAGCAACTGGCCCCGCCGCAAAAGGCACACCTCCGAAGGTTGCGGCTCCTTCACCTTGACGATCAATTCCGCCTGTCCGAACACCGCGGAAGGCGAATCAAACAGCGAGGCGCCAGCCAGGGTGTATTCTTCGTCCGCAAAACCGGAGCCGACGCCGGCCCCGTGTTCCACCAGGACCCGGTGGCCGCGTTTGACGAGTTGATACGCCGCCGAAGGCGGCAGCGCGACACGATACTCCTGCTTTTTAATTTCTTTGGGGACGCCGATGATCACAAAACAGCAAAGGCCCCGGTTTTAGCGTCCGTCAACGGCGCACAATCCCGAATTTGCCAGCAAGGCGAGATCGAAGGGCTGCCCGGACTTTACGGTCACGCCGAAGCGTTGACGGCGTTCCGCGTCATGTCGGACAAGTTTGAAATCCCCATGTCCGAGCATGGCGCGAAGGCCCTCTTCAATCTCCGGCAGCGCGGCGGCGTAGGTTTCCGCGGTGTTTGGCGCAATCCCGCGATCGTTGACGATCAGATCAAATTCTGTGCGGCTGAATTTGATCGCCTCGGGAAACGCCGCTTGCAAACGCAGGGCTATCTGCGCGGCGGACTGAATTGCCCGAACGAGACGGGCTTGGTTGTTGCCGCTCAGGATGGTCTTGCGGCGGTAAAGCGCGCCCCAAGTGCCGCCAGTGTGGTCGAGCGCGAAATCGGCTTCGTGCCCCACGGCGATAACGCCGGGGCCATTGGGTACATGGAGCAACTCGGCGACATCAACAAGCAGCACACCCGGCATGACCTGCCCGGCGACCCATTGGTGCATAATGTCAACAATTTTTGCGGAACCAAGGCCCAGCGCACCGTCCACCGGGATTTTGATCATGAGATGTTGCAGTTCCATCGGGAGCGGGGTTGCCGGGCTTCAGGTTTTTGCCATCACCGGGGCTGGCGATGAACGCAGTTTGTTGTGGCAATTGTAAACGGCCTCGATGAACAACTGGGCCTCGGCGATGCGATGATGCGCCGTGTCGGCCGTGAATGCCGCGCCCCGTCCGGCATGGGCGGCGAAGAAATCGTTTGCAAACTTCGCCCCGACAAACGGATCGAAGAAGAGTTGGTTGTCGAAAAACCGTTTCTTGAATTCGGCGACGATTTCCTCCGCTTCATTGGAGACGTCGTCGTACTGAACCTGCACCAAGGCCCGCGCCGCCTTCAGGAACGCCGCGTAGGCGGTTTCGCCCGCCTGTTGCGCCGCTCCCCGGTCCAGATGCAAGCCAGCCTCGAACACGAGGCGCTCGGCGGCAGTCAGATCGAATTGGAAGCGCGAAACGACCTCACCTGCGCATTCGCCCACTCCGATGTCGCCGATGCTGTACTGGCGCGGATCGCCCCAGTCGGAATAGAAACCAAGCTCGACGCCGTGCGAAGGCAGGTTCCGGTTGAGCGGCTCGAGCAAGTCGCGGATCGGGCCTTTGCCAACGCGCTGGACAAACGCGTAAAATCTTTCGGATTTCCCGCGGTTCTTCACGTAGTAATCTGTGATCCGGTCCACCGCGTCCGGCGCGCGTTTCGAGGGAATCGCGATGATCGGCAGCCCGTAGGAGCCGGCGTTATTCTCCCATTGACCGCCCAGCACAACTTGGAAGTGCGGCACTTTGTAACCGTTGACCGTGCGGCTGACACCGTAAAAACCAAGATCGGCGACGTGATGCCCTCCGCAGGCATTGAAACAGCCGCTGACCTTGATGTGCAGCGCCGTGACCGCCTCATCAAGCTCGTGGCTCTTGGCAACCAAGCGGCTGCGCAGTTCGCCGCCAAGCCCGCGCGACGAAGAGATGCCCAGCTTGCAAGTGTCCGTCCCGGGGCAGGCGGTGATGTCCACAATGCTGCCCGCGCCGGGTTGGCCGAGGTGGACGGCTTCCAGATCGGCGAAAAGCGCCGCCACGTCGGACTTGCTGACCCAGCGGATGAGGAAATTCTGCTCGACCGTGGTTCGGATCGTGCCGCGGGTATAGCGGGCCACAATGTCTGCCAGCGCGCGAAGTTGGTCGGCGGTGATGTCGCCCAGCGGGAGGGTGACCGCGGCGGTGACATAGCCGGCCTGACGCTGGTCGCGGACGTTGGCCTTGATCCACCGCCGGAGGGGTTCGTTGCCGTCCAAGGAGGGAAATTCCCCCGGCGGCTTGAGCGGACCTTC
>JBEKKC010000249.1:0-3342 GCA_050010915.1 Tepidisphaeraceae bacterium
CCGAACTGGAGCGCATTTTTGACGAGCACCACGGGCTGGGCGAGCAGGTGCTTGAAGGCAAGCCTGTCGCCGGCGCCGGCCCCCCCCTTTCCCCGCGCCAGCGGCAGACCCTGGAGCTCCTCCTGACCGGCAATGCCGAGAAGCAAATCGCCGCCCGCCTCAGCATTAGCCGCCACACCGTCCACGTTTACGTCAAATCCCTCTACAAGCGGTTTGCCGTGAACAGCCGCCCCGAACTGCTGGCCAAGTGGGTGCGCAGATAACCGGGCGCGCAAATAAGCGGGTGCGCAAATAAGCCCTCTTCCCGTCCAAGCCCCGCCAAAATCCGCTCCTTCCCTCATATAACATAAAACAGTCGCCCGCCATTCCTCAATTAACCTAAATGGGTGAGCCACGGTGGCGTACCGGGCGTTTCTGTTCTATCCTCTGCACTTTCACCGATGAGGCCACCATTGGCATGAGCGACCGGCCGAAAATCAAGGGAAAAAACCATCGCTATTTCTGGCGGGCCTGCCGCTATCTCTGGCCGTATCGCGCCAAGGTCGTCATCTCGGTCGCTTCGGCGGTGTTCGTCGGGCTGGCCATGACCGGGGGGCTGACCACCATGATCCCGATCCTGGGGGTCATGCTCAGCGGCGACACCATCCAGGCGTCGGTCTATCGTCATGTGGCCCAGCAACGAATGGACGTCAAATTCGTCGTTGAACCCACCGAGGTGCAACTCGCCCAGCCCCTGCAAGGGCGCGCCAAGGCGGCCGGACTTAAATCCGCCGACGTCATTACCGACGCATCCCCAGCGCCCGCCGGTGCGCCGCCCAGCCCGTTTCCCCCAGTCACCGGCGATCCCGCGACCTGGAGCACAACCGATCAGTCCTATCGCGCCGGCGAGATCCTTCGGCGAATCGCCTGGACCGGCTCGGACTCGCACGACCCAGGACAGGTTGCGCTAACCGTCGCGGCCCGAAACCTGACCGTCTTGGTCCCTTTGAACCGGGCCAAGTGGTACGACCTCTTTGCACTTAAAGCCGTTCAATCGCTTCCCTTGAAGCCCGTCCAATCCGTCGCTACGGTCTTCGCGCTCCTCGCCATCATCGCCGTCATCGGCAACGTCGCACGCTTTTTCCAGGAGCATCTGTCCGACCAGTCGGCCATCTACGCGGCCAACGACATTCGCCAAAGACTCTACGATCGCGTGCTGCGCATCCCGCTGTCATCGTTCGGCAATCAAGGCGCCAGCGACGTCACCAGCCGGCTGATTACGGACGTAGACAATCTTCAGGACGGCTTCAAAACCGTGCTGGGCCAGAGCATCCAGGAGCCGATCAAGGCGGTCATGGCATTCGTATTCGCCCTGTGGGTCAGTTGGCGATTGACGATATTCATCATCATCCTTGCCCCGCTGATGGCCCTGATGATGAAGAAATTCGGCAAGAAGATGCGCCGCGCCAGCCGGGCGGCGCTGCGTTCTTCGGCCGTGTTGCTCGGACAGGTCGAGGGAACTCTCGTCGGCATCCGCGTTGTCAAGGGATTTAACGCCGAGAAGTTCGAGCGCCGGCGCTATAGCAAAATCCTCCACTCGCTGATTGCCGAGATGATCAAGATGAGCCGGATCGACGCCATCAGCTCGCCGGTCATGGAAACGATGATCATGGTCATGGCCGGGATGGTAGTGCTGACGGGGACGTACATGATCACCGTACAGCAATTGACGGTCCCTCAGTTCGTCACGGTGATGTTTTCCCTGGCGATAATCGCCGAATCCCTCCGCAAGGCCAGCAAGGTGAACAACGCCTTGCAGAAGGCCAACGCCGCGGCGGCGCGGCTCTTCGAAACGCTGGACCTGCCCTCGGAGCGGGAACACAGCCTGGTCGTCGCCAGAGCCCTCGTCAAGGGCGATGCTGTCCCACGCAAGCTGCCGCCCCTTCGCTCGGCAATCGAGTTCCAAAACATCGTCTTCACCTATCCGAACGCTTCCTCGCCCGCACTCAACGGCGTCAGCCTCGCCGTGCCCAAGGGCCAGTCCATCGCCGTCGTCGGCCGAAACGGAAGCGGCAAGACCACCCTCCTGGCTCTGCTCGAACGGTTCTTCGATCCCGATTCCGGACGAATCCTGATCGACGGCGTGGACATCCGCACCGTCTCCCGAACCTCCCTTCGTCAGCAGATCAGCCTCGTCACTCAGGACAGTCACGTCTTCCCCGGCACCTTCGCGGAGAACATCGCCTACGGCCAAACCCTTGCCAATCCCCAGGCGCCCGATTCACCCCAGCGCCGCGCCGTTTGGGCGCGCGTCGAGGAATCCGCCCGCCGCGCCTTCGCTCACGATTTCATCGTTGAAAAACCCGGCGGATACAACATGGTCCTCGAAGGGCTGGGCAATCAGCTCTCCGGCGGCCAAAAACAGCGGCTGTGCATCGCTCGCGCCATATTCCACCAGTCGCCCATTCTCGTCCTCGACGAGGCCACCAGCCAGGTCGATGCCGAGAGCGAACACCTCATTCATCAGGCCATCGAACATCTGATCCACGAGCGCACCACGTTCGTGATCGCGCATCGGTTCAGCACGATCATCTCGGCCGACACCATCGTGGTGATGGAACGCGGCCGAATCGTCGGCCAAGGCAAGCACGACGAATTGCTGAACACCTGCCAGATTTATCAGCAGCTATACGAGCGGCAACTGATCGCGGCGCCCGGGGGCGAATAGGCGATCCATTCTCCCTCGACACCCCCAATTCGGCGCATATACTGGGGGCAATTAGCCCAGGTGGCGAAATTGGCAGACGCACTACTTTGAGGTGGTAGCGGGGCAACCCGTGCAGGTTCAAATCCTGTCCTGGGCACATGAAGATAGCTGAGGAACCGCGTTAACCGCATTTTCTGCGGGGAAACGCGGTTCTTTGGTTTCTACCTGCGCCAACTGCGCGTACTCGCTGGATGAAATTGCAGCGCTTTTTGCAGCGCGCTGCAATCCGCCCTTCGACCCGGTGGCCTGATCGAAGTCGGCTTCGGTGATTTGGAGGTAATGTCGGCGGGCAATCCGCTCGGTGTTGCCGATCCAGCCGCAGACCACGTGGATCGGAAAGTCCTTGAGCAGTTCGGTCTCGCGGGTCGAGCGAAGGTTCTGCCACACCTTCGGCCAGGGATTGAGTCCGGCTCGCTCGATGAGCCGGACGAACTGGGTGTGCGGGTTGTATCCGGGCAGGATGAACGGGAGAAGGCGGGCCTGATCGGGCGAAGCTTTCTTGATTACGGCTTCGATAAGCGGCCGCAGCTCCGGCCAGAGCGGGATGACCCGCTTGGACTTGCCCTGCTTTTCAGTCTTGGGTGATGCGATGGTGA
>JBEKKC010000250.1:0-3223 GCA_050010915.1 Tepidisphaeraceae bacterium
TCCCGTTAAAGCCCACACGACGGCGATCCATCGCCGCAACACCCTCTATCTCAACCGATCAAAGGCGGCATTTCAATTATCACGGGCCACCAGGGAAATTCGAATGACGAATCAAATTCAAAACTCGAATGACGAAACGGCTTTGTTTCGAATTTCGGTCATTCGAATTTGATTCGTCATTCGAGTTTCGAGTTTCGAATTTAACTATTCCTCTCGCGCCAGTCTTTTTATTGCGACTTCCAAGTGGAATAAATCCCCCTCTCCCATTACCCTTGATTCACATGGAACCCGCCAGCGACGACGCCAATAAAAAACCCGACCCTCCGCCCAGCGACCTTGGCACGTTCGCCGAGCAGTTTCAGCACCAACCGGTTGCCGCTCGAGTTCCCGAGAAGCTGGGGCGCGGCACGTTCACCACGGGCGTGCTGGTCCTGGACAGCCCCAACGAATTCGTGCTCGATTTCCTTCAGGGCCTGACGCGCCCGCATCAGATCGTCGCCCGCATCGTGGTCGTCCCGGCCGTGATGGAACAAATCGTCACCGCCGCCGCCGACAACCTCGACAAATACGTCCAATCCTTCGGCTCGCCGCCGGCCCTGCCCAAGCCGCCGACGAAGCGTCCGACCATCGCGGAGATTTACGAAAACTTCAAACTGCCCGACGAACTTCTCAGCGGCGCTTACGCCAACAACGTCATGGTCGGTCATTCACCGGCCGAATTCTTCTTCGATTTCATCACCGGGTTTTACCCCACCGCCGCGGTTTCCGCCCGCGTGATGACCGCCGCCCACCACATGCCACGCATCGTCGATACCCTCAAAATGGCGCTGCAACAATACCGCAGCCGTCATTCGCCCCCTTCGCCGTAACGACCAGGAGTCTCATGCGGTATTTGATCGCAATACTTGTCATCGTGTCGGCTTGTACGCCCGCCGCCGTTCCGCAGCAGCCGCAGCCCACCACGGGCGTCGATCTCAACACGGGCGCTTCTTATCCCGTTCAGCCCACCGTACAGCCGCCGCCCAGGGAATGGATTGATAAAGACACCGGCCATCGCGTCGTTCGCCTCACCGATGAGCCGAACAGCCAGAGTCTTTATTTCCATCAGAACGCCTTTTCCCCGGATGGGACCAAGATGGTCTTCACGTCGCCGACCGGCATTTACCAGGTCGATCTGACCACCCGGAAGATCGAGCTGATTCTCGGCGGCGACGCGACACAGTCCACGCAGGGCAGCAGGGGCGCGCATGTCAGCGTAATTGTCGCCGGCCGGAAGACCGGACGCATCTTTTTCACCCGATCAGTTTCCCGCGACCCCAACGACCCGACCTCGGCCGCGCGCTCTGTCTGGTGGATCGATCCGGTAACCAAGGCGCAGCACGAGATCGGCCTTTTGCCCAGGGGCGTCAATATTGGAACGGTCAACTGCGACGAAACGCTCCTGGCCGGAGCGATTACGTACATGGACGGCCGCGGCGGAGCGGCCACTCGGCCGGCGAGGCCTCCCCAGGGACAACGGATCAGTCTTTACACCAGGTGGGCGCAGCATCTGCCCATGGCCCTTCTCACCATGAACGTCCAGACCGGCCAGATCAAAACGTTCAATCCCAGCAACGACTGGGACAATCATTTCCAGTTTTCGCCCACCGATCCGAACCTGCTGATGTATTGCCATGAAGGCCCCTGGCACCTCAACGACCGCATCTGGATCATACGGACGGATGGGACCGGGCTGATGAAGGTGCACCAGCGCACCATGATCAACGAAATCTGGGGCCATGAATTCTGGTCCGCCGACGGGCGAACGATCTGGTACCAACTTCAAACCCCCCGCGGTTTTGGCGGAGTGGGATGGATTGCCGGGTACAACCTCGATACCGGGCGGCGGACCTGGTATCACGACGCCCCCGATACCGAGTCCATTCACGTGAACGTCTCGCGCGACGGCTCGCTCTTCGCCGGCGATGGGATCAGCGGCTCGCCATGGATTTTTCTCTTCCGGCCGATTCTGGCCCCGAATCTCGCCGCACACGTCTACGATTCCAGCCACCTGATCCAGCCGGGCTACCTCCAGTCCGAGCGGCTGGTAAACATGTCCAATCACCACTACGCGCTCGAGCCAAACCCCATTTTCACGCCGGACATGAAGTGGATCATCTTCCGCTCGAATATGTTCGGCCCGTCCTATGCGTTTGAGGTGGAGGTTGCCAAGGCCAGGTGACGCGCAGGGCAATCGCCTTTGGCATTTTCCCCCTCTCCCGGTACTCAGGGAGAGGGCTGGGGTGAGGGTTTTTGAATTGACCGGCGATATCAATATTGCTATTATCGTTATGTGCCCGCTACGCAGGTGTTCTTCTATCGCGACGCAGATGGCAGATCGCCCGTGGTCGAATGGCTACGCTCCTTGCGAAATGACGACCCAGCCGGATTTATGAACTGCCTGGCTCGGTTGGAATTGCTGGAGGCCTCGGGGCACGAATTACGTCGCCCAGCGGCCGACTTCCTCCGTGATGGAATTTACGAATTGCGGGCCAAGCACAAGCACGTGCAATACCGGCTTCTATATTTCTTTCATGGCCGCAACATTGCCGTCATCGCTCACGGTATCATAAAGCGAGGTTCGGCAGTTTCCGATGTGGATATCGGCCGTGCGCAGAATCGCAAGCAGCAATTCGCGCGCAATCCGGCTGCCCATATATACCAAGGCGAGGTGTGATAATGGCCAAGACAACGAACGCACTGAAAATCATGCACGCGATGGTCGGGAACGATCCCAAAGCCCATCGGCTGCTGGATAACGCCCGAGTGAACGCGCAAGTCGCCCAACTGGTTCACGATGCACGAACCGCTGCCGGCCTCACCCAACGCCAGCTTGCCGACCGCATCGGCACCAAACAGTCGGTGATTGCCCGTCTGGAGGATGCGGACTACGAGGGACACTCGCTGTCGATGCTCAAGCGCATTGCCGACGCCGTCGGAATGCGCCTGGAAATCCGCCTCGCGTCCACTGACCGTCGAATTGCACGCAGCGCTTGAACGGCCGTGCGCGGTACAGGCGCTCGACCACAATAAACCGACCAAGGTCGCCAAAGGATTCGGGATGGCCCCCCCGGAGCTTGGGAAAAAATGCTTGACTCGCATGGTAGACTTTGACTCATGCAGGAAGCACTTTTCAGCGGCATGGATGCGGCCACGGGGACATCTGAATCGGCGGCGGCGCAAC
>JBEKKC010000251.1:0-3221 GCA_050010915.1 Tepidisphaeraceae bacterium
TTGCCCTGGAGTTCTTCGGCACGCGGAAAACGCTTTGGCTGGCATGTCTCATCAACATAGGCACTGCACTGTCCGCGCTGGCGCTCTCACGCTACGCCGTTCGCCGCGGCGGTCCGGCGTCGATGCGGCAGATTGCGAGGAATGCGGCGAGAACGAAAACGCGCACTGCGAACGAACAAGTTCGCCCGCCCTCGTTCCCGGCGTACATCGTCTATGGCGTGGCCGGTATCGTAGGCTTCGCGTTCTTCCTCATGGAACTCGTTTGGTACCGCATGCTTTGCCCGATTCTCGGCGGGACCACCTTCACGTTCGGGTTGATACTCGCGGTGGCATTGACGGGCATCGGGCTGGGCGCGGCGGCCTATGCCATGTTCTTCCGGCGCGCGCCGCTCTCGCTCCACGGTCTCGCCTTCACTAGCGTCCTGGAGGCGTGCTGCATCGCGGTTCCCTTCGCCTTGGGCGATCGCCTGGCGATTCTGGCAGCCACGCTTCGTGAGGCCAACACATCGCATTTCTTGGGCGAAGTGGGGGGCTGGGCCGTGATCGCGTCAGTCGTAATCTTGCCCGCAGCCTTTGTCAGTGGACTGCAATTCTCCCTGCTCATCGGCCTGCTGGGCCAGGGCGACAAAGACGTCGGCAAGCACCTTGGGCTCGCATGTAGCTGGAACACCGTGGGAGCAATTTGCGGGTCCCTGGCCGGTGGATTCGGCTTCTTGCCTCTGCTCTCCGCGCCGGGCGTCTGGCGCTCGGTCGCGGCCCTTTTGGCGGTCCTCGGCGTTTCCGTCTTCGCTTACGCCTGGCAACTGGCAAGACGTCGGGTTTGGGCGATCGCGACCGTGGGAGCCGGGATCGTCGCCGCCGGTATGATCGCCTGTCCGGGCCCGACTGCCGTCTGGCGGCACGGCGCCGTGGGGGCGGGACGCGTCGCGCGGATGAGAATGCTCACGGACCCCAACGACTTGCACGATTGGGAAAACGAGGTTCGACGCTCGGTCCTTTGGGAGCAAGACGGCGTCGAATCGAGCGTTGCCATCGTCGGCTCGGACGCTCTGGCGTTCTACGTCAATGGCATGTGCGACGGCAACGCCATCCAAGACGTGGGCACGCAGATCATGCTGGGCCTTATCGGCGGCGCGCTCCATCCTCAGCCGCGAACCGCACTTGTTGTCGGCCTGGGAACGGGAGAGACAGCCGGTTGGCTGGCGGAAGTTCCGCCGATCGAGCACGTCGATGTCGTCGAGTTGGAGCCAGCGGTCCGGGAAATGGCGACCCGATGCCGCGAGGTCAATCGCGACGTCCTGGCGAACCCCAAGGTACGACTGATCTTCAACGACGCACGGGAAGTGCTGCTGACGACCGCCGGGCGTTACGACCTGATTGTCTGCGAGCCTTCCAACCCTTACCGCAATGGAATCGCCAATCTTTTCACCCGGGAATTCTATCTTGCCGGCCTCGATCGCCTGAACGACGGAGGGATGTTCGTCCAGTGGGTCCAGGCCTATGAAATTGACCGGCGCACGATGCGAACTGTATTGGCCACTTTCAAATCCGTATTCCCGCACGTCGAGGTGTGGCAGAGCAAGCTTGGGGACTTGGTTCTGGTCGGTTCCCAACAAAGACCGGCATACTCGGTTCCTGCGCTGCGAAGCAAGGTGGCGGCTGAGCCCTTCGCCTCCGCTTTGCCCTGTGCCTGGCACACCGCCGATCTGGAGGGGATGTTCTCCCATTATGTCGGCGGCGCGGCGCTGGTCGATCATTTCATCGGCGGGGACTTTGCCGCGATCAACACCGATGACCATAACCAAATCGAGTACGGCTTCGCGAGAACGTTGGGACGCACCGACTGGGATGCCACCGGGGCCTTGTGCCGTCAATCAGTCGAGATCGGCGACCACAGGCCTCCGGTGAGTGGCGGCACCGTCGATTGGAAAGCGGTGGCGCTGGGCCGTCAATGGGATGCGGTGGTCCGTGGTGGGAAGAAACTCTCCGCAGATGACCTCGCATTGAACGAGGGAGCATACGACAACGTCCTCGAACGGTACGTTGCAAAGGATGCTCGGGGAATGTTGGTTGCCTGGGAAAGTTTGCCGCATTCCGCGCCGTGCCTCACCGAACTGGCTGTGATCGCCCACCTCTATGCCGAATCGGGGAACAGCAAGGCTGAACCGCTGATAGAACAACTTCGCAATCACCTGCCTACCGAAGCGGCAGCGCTCCAAGGGATTCTCGCCTGGAGGCAGCGGAAATTCAGCGAGTCCGGTGAACGACTGGCGACGGCGCTCCGGCGATGGCGCAGCGATCCCTGGGTACTGGACCATATACGCGTGAAGACATTCGACGCGGCGATCCGGGTGGCCAAGGCGGATCCAAGACAGGCCCCCAAGCTGTTGCAGGCGTTCGGCGAACCCTTCGCCGCCTATTCTGCCGATGAAAATCGGCGCGCCACGGCTTGCGTCATTGCGGAGGAACTCGGCCCGGCCACGGTAGCGCAATTCGTGGAGTCGTTCGAACCACACGTCCCGTGGTCGGAACAGTTCCTCACTTATCGTCAGCAGGCGTACCGGAATGCGGGACATCGGTTGGCGGCCCAAGCCGATCGAGACCTGCAGGAATTCATCCGCTGCGCTGCGAACGCTCCGGCCTCATCAGGATCGGGCCGTTGATGGTCACCAAAGGAACGTCGGTTTCTCAGGAACTGCCTCCTTTTTCCGCCGATCCTGGGCACTCCGCTGCATCATCATTCCCGCTCGAGCTGCCAGTACGGACATCGGGGGGCGTCCCAGGCCAGCAGGGGGCTGTACGACCGGGGGATCCGGTGCATTGGCTTTCTGCGTGACGGTTTACCAGTCCGGGCTGTCCTCGTTGTCGCCACTAACATACGCGCCGCTGGGGCGTTCGTCGCCGCCCTCATACGCGCCGCCGCCGCCGCCGCCCTCCGTGGAAGCCCCACCGCGGGGATAGTAGAAGGAGGAGTAGGTGGACCCCTGGGCCGGGGCAGGGTTGACCGGAGCCGGGACGGCGTAGAGCGGCACGTTGTAGTAGTAGCCGGCGGCCGGGATGTTAACCGTCCCCTGCGTCGTGGCGTAGTTGCCCGGCGCGGAGTAGTAGAAGACGAGAGGCATCTGGGCCCGGGCAGCGGAGGTTCCGATGGCCAAGATGCAGCCGGTTGCCAGAATCGTCGTTCGCAAGTTGAAGCTCATGGAGCAACTCCTTTTCGGCTC
>JBEKKC010000252.1:0-3163 GCA_050010915.1 Tepidisphaeraceae bacterium
CGATGGTCAGCTTGTTGATGCTCCAACTGTTTGGCAGCAAGGAGGGCCGCACGTTGTCCGTGGTCAACGACATGCCCAGAAAGTCGCCCGCCATCATCACGATGATCATCAGCAGGGGGGTGAGGATCGCGTGTCCGGTCATGAGGAGGCCGACGCCCAACAACAGCACCTGCACGATTTTCTTGGTCACGGAGTTCAGCGTGTAGGTCAGGATTCGCTGGAAGGTGATGCGCCCTTCCTTGACTGCGGCGACGATGCCGACCAATCCCGGATTAGTGAGCACTACCCCGGCGGCGGACTTGGCGACATCGGTCGCGGTTGAAACTGCAATTCCCATTTGTGCCTGGCGCAGCGCGGGCGCGTCGTTGGCGCCGTCGCCGCACATGCCGACGATATGACCGGCTTTCTGGAACGCCTTCACCAATTTGTATTTGTCCTCTGGAAGGACGCCGGCAAAGATGGCGAAATTCTCAGGCCGAACTTCGTTCGGGATCGGACCTGGCGGGCACAGCCCTCCATCCAGACCGACGGCTTGGGCGACAATCGCCGCCGTGGCGGGGGCGTCGCCGGTCACCATCACCGTGCGCACGCCGAGCGTCTTCAGTTCCGTGATCAGGGCGCCAGAATCCTCGCGGGCCGGGTCGCTGAGGGCGATCAATCCCAGAAGTTGCATCGCCGCAGGCGGTCCCGCCGCGACCGCCAGCACTCGAAAGCCTTTCGCCTCCAATTCGTTCGCCGCCGCAGACGCTGTGGGTGAAGGGGCGGCCAGAACGCTGACGACGGCGAAGGCTCCCTTGATAATTCGCAGCGTTCCCAGGCTCGGATCTGCCGCAGTCGCCTCAGACATCTTGGTGGCGGGATCGAAGGGCACGAAGCGAGTGAGTTTGGGCGCATTGGCAGCGACCTTCTGTGAGGCAGCGGAACGAATGGCCCCGTCCACGGGATCCTCTCCACCGTCGGAGCTGGCCAGCGCTGCCATCGTTAAGACATGGGGCTCGTCAGATCCCGGCATCGGGTGGACCACCGTGACGGTAAGCTGGTTGCGCGTAAGCGTCCCGGTTTTGTCCGCGCACAACACGTCGATGGAGGCCGCTTCGTCCACAGCCGAGAGCCGGGTTGGCAAGACACCCTGGCGTGCCAAGGCTCGCGCCCCCAGGGCGCTCGCCAGCGTAAAGGTGGCTGGCAGCGCCACAGGTATGGAGGCCAGAACCGCCGTTAAAACCAGGGGGATGATCTCTCTCGCCGGCATCGCATGGGCAAGGGCATATGCCACCAGAATGATGATCAGCGTGCCGTTGAACATCGCGAGATTGCGCACTACGCGCAACACGGCCTTTTGCTGTGTGCTGACGACATGGGCATTGCGAATCAACTCGGCCGTGCGTCCGAACTTGGTGCGGGTTCCCGTCGCCGTGACCCTGGCAACGGCCTCGCCGCGACGCACCAGCGCCCCGGCAAAAGTTTGGAACCCCGGACCTGCTTCGGTGCCGATTGATTCACCGGTCAGCATGGATTGATCAAGCAGGACGTTCCCCTCGATCAACTGCACGTCTGCGGCAACGACGCCTCCGAGCGATAGCTTCACGATGTCGCCCGGCACCAAGTCGGCGGCCGGAATGTTCTTCCATCCGCCATCGCGGCGGACCGAGGCGATCATCGCCAGCCTCTTCTTCAGGGCGGCCAGCGTTGCTTGAGCACGCGCCTCCTGAAAGAAGCCAAGCGCGGCGTTGAACACAAGGAGCACGGCGATGATCCCACCTTCGACGTACTTGCCAAGCACCAACTCCAGCACAATCGCCGCTTCCAGCATCCAAGGAATCGGCGCCCACAGTTTCTCAATGGCACTTCGAGCCGGATGCGATGATGTATCAGGCATGGAATTAGGACCGACCTGGTCCAACCTGCGGCGGGACTCTTCGCTGGTGAGGCCGTCAGGCGACTCGTTGGCCGGAGCATTAGCGGCGGGGGGAACAACAGGGGGTGGAGCAACTAGGTCAACCATAGCGACCCCTCAGGAATTCATCTGCCAGATGGCGCGGATTCAGCGCTGTCGCGAAGCTCACCCGTGCCAGATATGGTGCCAGCAACACGCCAGCCGGCTTCTTCGCCCTCCAGAACGACGCTATCGTCGCCGTCAGCGCGAACCAGAGCGAGATGATTTCCGCCAAGGCCAGAGTCTGGCGGCCCATATGATTTGGAGATGAGATGTTCCGTGAGCTTGCCATTACCTAAATGCCTTGATTGACGCCTCAAACTGCACCCGCAGTGATTTGTCATGCGGTGTTAGGCCGGTATCTTGCGGTCAATGCGAAGCCACACATAAACTGCCAGCCGGCATCATTTCTCGGACAGCGCATTCAACCCTCCCCGGACCGGACCATTGGCGCTGTTCAGCCAAACCTTCCCTTCGCGGCAGACGTAAAAAGACGCGAGGGATCTCGCACCACAACCCAGTGGGAGTTAATCGCCAAGCGGACCATTTGTTTGGCGTGGCCCGAACCCCACACTTGGATTGCCGCCGCGATCAAGTCTCCGAGCGTCATCTCTTTTCTATGTTTCGTTTCCATACGCCAAAAAATAATCCTGAGAGTATTCCCGTGGCTATGGGGTGTTCACCCCAAGGGGGGAGTCGCAATTCCCCAAGCCTTCGAAGAGGTTGAACTCACCGCGTCGATGCAGCGGAGGGGAGCCGACTGACTCCACTTGGCACAGCCCACTCGCTTAAGCCCAACTGGCCAGTCTTGAGTTTCAAACCTCGGATTTCCGAGGGTGCAATGGAGCGGCTGCAAACGTCGGGTGTGAAGATGCGGCGAGGACACCGGGTGGATCGCCCGCATGAAACGGCGCGGTTGGTTCATCGATGGCGTTCAAACGCGCAACAGGGACTCCGTTCTTCGCCAATGGCAAAACCGGGATTAGTTTTTCCTCAACCGTTAAGGCGCGATACGTCACGGGCACCTGCCATTCAGCGTAGTTCGGATCGAAGGCCTTCATGGCGCTGACCACCCGCAAGCGGAAAGTCTTTTCGATCAATCCCCCCTGTCCCGGCAGGATTTTGAAGTGGATGCGGAAAAAGGACCAACCGCCGCCCCGTGCCTTTTCCACTTCCCCAATCATTGGCTCGCTTAAAATAATCGCGCCGAACTGTTCCCACATTCCTTTG
>JBEKKC010000253.1:0-3112 GCA_050010915.1 Tepidisphaeraceae bacterium
AGGGCGCCTACGACGAAAGTGAGGCCAATCCAGCAATCCCGACTCCGCTGAGACAAATCGTCGAATAACATTTTCACCGGACGAGGGGAGAACGGTGAGGCTGAATGAGCGATAAATTCTCAAGCTCCGGGGAGGTGATATTGACCGCAGGAAGCCAGGAGGTGGTGGGAAGCCACGCTTTGTCAATCGATGTTGCCGACGGGGGCAGCATGGACATCAACGACAACACCTTTATTTTGGAAGACAGCGATGTCGACCACAACGCTGCCAAGACCGCGCAACTGACCGGGTGGCTTGCCGTGGGATACAACGGCGGCGGCTGGAACGGCTTGGGGATTAAATCCACCACCGCCGCCCAAACACCCGGGCATGAACTGGGAATCCTCAACAATGACAACGGCAGCGGCACGCCGATCTACACGACCTTCCACGGCACCGGCGTGGACGCACACAGCGTGCTGATCCAATACACTTACGCCGGCGACGCCGACTTGAGCGGCACGCTGGACGCTGCCGATTTCAATGCATGGCTCAACGGGTTTCAGAACGACCTGAGCGGATGGTCGAATGGCTGTTTCAGCTACGATTCCGCGCCGGACATCGCCAACGATTTCAAACTGCTCGCCGACGGGTGGGACGCCGAGTACGGGAATGACGCCGCCCTGCAAGGGCTGGTCAGCGACAGTTCTCTGACGGCCCCGCAGCAGTTGCAGGCGGATCAGATCATCAACAGCGTCCCGGAACCCACGAGCGTCGCGTTGGTTGGTCTGGCTGCCGGCGGATGCCTGATGCGCCGCCGCCGAAATTTGATCGCGGATTGCCGAAAGTAGGGAACGACCAAAGTCGTCGGAACGTGCATCAATTCCCTCAAGTTTCTGCTCACTGCTTTCTCCTTTCTCGCGCAGGCCGCCGCGCACCCACGCCCACCAGTGACGAACGTAGCGGCCGATGCGGATGGTATCCGCACCTTGCTCATAAAGCTGGTTGATGCGTTCGATCGTCTGTTGGACGCTTTGCCGGGCCAGGCCGATAAGGCCCGCCGGCGAGATGCGATGGCCGAGGAAGTCGAAGCCCCGGCTGATGCGGCCCACGAAAGTCTTGTCGGGGTGCTGCCCCATTTTCAATTCCGCCATCGTTTCATTGACGCATTTCACTGCCGAACGAAGCTTCCAGCGAGTCGGGGCGAGGACCACCCAATCGTCCATGAAGCGGACGTATGATACTTTCAACCGTTCCATCTGTTCATCGAGAGGCTGGAGATAAATTGCTCCCATCAGCGCGGAGACCGGAGAACCCAGGGCAATTCCGCGTGTAACATCTTCGTACCGCCCCGCGTCGTAGATCGTGCGGCGCATGTATTGCCGGAGGAGATCGAGAACCCGATCCTCGGCGATTTGTTCTTTCAACTTCGCAAACAGGATGTCGTGGTCGATGGCGGCGTAGTAGCCTTTCACATCCGTGCGGAAAACAAAAACTTTGCCGGGCAACTGATTGAGAACCTCGCGAATCGCGCCCTTGACGCCGCCGTGGCCGACCAGGTGATGGCAGCTTTTGGGCAGCAACGGCGCAAGGTGCCGGGTGAGAACGATGGCCATTGCTTTCTGCACGAGTGAATCCCGCGCCGCCCATAGCGCGATAGGTTCGGTGCTGTCTCCAATCACGTGCAGGGATTCAAATCGATAATCGCCCGCGAGCAGTTGCGCCTGTAGCCGGGGTTTGACGTGACCCCAATGCCATCGAAGTGTCCAGACATCGCTTTTGTGAGAGTACCCTTCCCGGCGATCGCAGAGCCAGCGATACGCCTCGTCAATGACGTCGTGGGAGGCGATTTGTTCGATCAGATTGGATGGCAGCATGGTGGAACACTTCCGATATGCCCGCGGGCCAGCCCATGGCGCGTGCGCAGAAGAACTCAACGGGGCAAAGGGGTCGGGTGTCTTTTCCGTCAAAGACTCCCGACCCCTTTGTTCATCGAGATGAGACGTTGCCTGGGAGAGAGGCGCGGCAGGCAATTTGCCGCGCACCAGCCGGACATGATGTGGATGGGAATTTGCAAGTGAGAAATTGTATCAGGAAAACCGGACGGGCCTTTGGTAATTGCGCGTTAGAGGTCCGTTTCCACGTTTGCAGACCGTACGGCGAGCAAGCTCGCCGGCTACACGGGGAAGTTGACTCACCTCCAGATTTCGCGCCAATCCAATTCCAGCACTATCTTGACAGGGGCCCCCACTTCGATGTAGAATTGGTGTTCTTTGGCCTTGGAGAAGGGGCTTTGGAGTATGTGAGAGGGTAATCGTGGCGAAGTCAACCAGCAAAAAGGGAGTGTCGCCGAAGTCCTCAAAGGCGACGGGACAATCGAAAACCAAGGCGGCGCCGGTGAAGGCGGTGGCAAAGAAGGGGGCGTTGCCGACGACGGGCAAGGCGAAGAATCGGATTCCATTCGTGCCGGCGCGGGATCAGTTGATGGATGAGCCGGCGGTGGATTTGCCGCTGGCGGCGGCGGTGCCGACCAACGGGCGGCCGCGGAAGAACCTGGCGGGGATCACGCCGAGGGAACTGGAAGTTTTCCGCGATGCGATCCTGGCCAAGCGGCGGGAGATCGTCGGGGACATGAGTTCCATGGAGCGGGAAGCGCTCCGCAGCGGCGGCGGAAGCAACCTGTCCAATTTGCCGCTGCACATGGCCGACATGGGGACGGACAACTACGAGCAGGAATTCACGCTGGGGCTGATGGAAAAGGACCGCAAGCTGCTTCGCGACCTGAACGACGGCCTGGCGAAGATTCAGAACGGGACGTACGGAATCTGCGAGGGGACGGGAAAGCCGATCGGCAAGGCCAGGTTGGAGGCGCAGCCGTGGGCGAGATATTCGATTGAATATGCGCGGAAGATCGAGCGGCGGCTGGGGTAGATAAATTCGAAAACTCGAAATTCGAATCAAATTCGAAGCTCAAAATTCGAAACGGGTTATTGTTTCGAGTTTTGAATTTCGAGTTTGATTCGTCATTCGAATTTCCCTAGTGGCCTATTCCGATTGAACGGCCGGAAATGTGATCCATTCGTGTAAAGGCCATACATGGTCGGCCAAGCCCGCCGACATGGCGGGCGTTCGT
>JBEKKC010000254.1:0-3441 GCA_050010915.1 Tepidisphaeraceae bacterium
ACTTCAATCAGAGCATCACCGGATGGGACCAGGGCGACTTCAACTACGACGGCTTGGTCAACGCGACCGACTTCAACGAGTTGGCGGCGAACTTCAACCAGGGCGTCAGCGGCGCGGCCTCGGCCGGCGACGTTGCGGCCTTGGACGCCTTCGCCGTGGCCAACGGATTGTCCTTACCGACTTCCAGCGTACCCGAGCCGGCGAGCGCGGTGATAATGGTGGTGGCGGGATTGGGAATTCTCGCCCGCCGGCGGCGTAGCGATCTCTTTCTTGGCGCAATTCATCTCCGTGGCTCCCCTGTGGGAAGTAAGCCACAGGGCAAATCCGGCCGTCCAGAAGATTGATTCACCACTTGGGCGCAAAGCGAATCTCGCTTTCTCCTTCCCTATTTAAAAACTTTCGCGTCGTAAGCCCTTTGTGCATCTCGCCCAATGCGTACCCCCCCCTGAAATAGGGGGGTTGTTCCTATCGCGCCAAATACCGTATTGTCTCCCTTTTGCGTATAAGCCAGCCGGGGGAATGGAACCCGGAAGTGAGCGCTTTACCAAGCAACCGAAGGCGCTCGCGTCGCGGTTCCTGTTCTTCCTGCACCGGCGTTGATAGACTGCGGTCATCTTCGGGTGTGGCAGTTCGCTCCGCCGCGCAATTCTGACCGGGCAATAATTCGGGAGATCGGAAAATGAAACAGGGAAATTCTGCGAGGCGGATGCGTCGGAGTTCCGGGCTTTTGTTGGCGGCGGTCGCGGCGGGGGTTTCCGCGGCTGCTCCCACACGCGGGTTCGCCCAAATCACGTGGACTGGCGCCGGCGGCGACGGAAGTTGGAGCAATCCCGTCAACTGGAATCCGGGAACCGTCCCCGGCAGTGCTACCGCCGGCGACATCGCCGACATCACCACCAGCGGCCCGTCCGGCGTCACCGTCAACTATGATTACCCCAGCTCGGTAACGCTCGGTGACGTGGTGATCAACCTCACGGGTGGCACGGGTGGCGCGACCAACGCACTCTCCATGTCCGCCAATGCACTGACCAGCGACTACGAGGATATTGGCGATTCCGGCTCGGATGGCAGCTATGGCAACGGCAAGTTAGCCCAGAGCGGCGGAACGAATACGATCACTTACGAGCTTAATCTCGGCGATTACGCCACTGACACCGGCGTCTACAACCTCAGCGGGAGCGGCTCTCTCACATCAAATCAATTGGAGGTAATAGGATATTCCGGCACAGGGAGGTTCTACCAAACGGGGGGCACGACCAACACCATCGCCGCGGTTTTCCAGATCGGCGTTGCCGCAGGTTCATATGGCGCCTACGGTCTGAGCGGCGGTGTGCTCACGACAACCTATTTGGGAAATGGTGCTGATATTATTGGCTACCTGGGTACCGGAACGTTCACGCAAACCGGAGGGACTTTTAACATAACCGGTGACAGTAATATCGATATCGGGTACGCATCCGGCAGTAGCGGCAGTTTGCTCCTTAGCGCCGGCGCCGTCAACATCGGAAGTGGCAGCGTCTCAGGCATATACAACAATCTTGTAGTGGGCGGCTCACAAACGTACGGCCCCGGCGGTCAGGGTCGCGTCGCCATCAGCGGCACCGGTTCGCTTTACGTCGCGAACTCCATCGACGTGTATCCCAATGGCACCATTAGCTCAACGTCGAGCAACCCCATCGTTCTCGCCAATAATTTCACGAACGAAAGTACGCAAAACACCACGTTTGACCTGAGCCAGGCGACCGTGAAACTCGTCGGCGGCTACAGTCACACCTTCGTCTGGCCGGGTGTAGACTTGGGCCCGACGTATGCCGGGTATACCAACAACTTCGCGATTGGCACGCTGGAGCTCGCCGCAGACGGCAGCACGCTGAACTTCGACGGTCCCGGAGCCCTCTACGTGCGCACTCTGTTGCTGGATGGATACAGCGGCGGTTCGCTGTCGAGTTTCATTGCCGACACCATTAGCAACAACAATGGGCCGAGCGATCTCCTCAACATCTATTATGACCCAAGCCAGATGGGCAACGCGTATCTGGATGATCAGACCTACGCCCTTGGTGGCGGCGGCGTGCTGGAACCGGTGGCATCTCCCCTCGAGTTGACCTGGAACAACACTGGCGGCACCAGCCCGAGTGACGGACAGACCTGGGATATCATCAACAACAACTGGAACAACGGTTCCGCCGCCACGGTCTATGCCGACGGCGACAATGTCACCTTCAATGACGCCAACAACGCCACGTCGAACGGCGGCACGAATCCCAACGCTTACAACGTGACGCTCACCACGACCATCAGCCCCGGCTCGGTCACCTTCAACAACAGCCTGGGCAACTACACCATCAGCGGCGCCGGGGGGAAAATCGTCGATACCGGGGCATTCACAAAATCCGGCAGCGATACGGTGTCCATCGGCACTGCGCTGACCGTCGGCAGCATGAGCATCACCGCTGGAACCCTGAAGCTGGCATCCGGCGTCTCCGGCGGCTCCGGGCCGGGCGTGACCAGCACCATCGACCTCTCGTCGCTGTCGATCACCGGCAGCGGCGTGCTGGACATCAACAACGACCACGTCATCATCACCTACACCTCCAGCGATCCCATCACGACCATCGCCGGGTACATCAAGTCCGGCTACAACGGCGGCAACTGGAACGGCTCGGGCATCATTTCCTCGGCGGCACAAACCAAGTCTAATGGCCTGCTCTACGGCGTCGGCTATGCCGACGGAAATGATCACGTCGTTGCCGGCCTGTCCTCCGGCCAGATCGAAGTGGCCTACACGCTCCTCGGCGACGCCAATCTGGACGGTCTGGTGAACGGCTCGGACTTCAACATTCTCGCGGCGAACTTCAATCAGAGCATCACCGGATGGGACCAGGGCGACTTCAACTACGACGGCTTGGTCAACGCGACCGACTTCAACGAGTTGGCGGCTGCGGCCTTGGACGCCTTCGCTGTGGCCAATGGATTGTCCATGCCGACTTCCGATGTGCCCGAGCCGGCAAGTGCGGGGATGATGGTGATGGCTGGATTGGGAATTCTCCAAAGGCGGCGACGCAGATAATCCGACAGAAGTGGTCTTGCCAAAAACCCGACCGCGTCTTCGGCGGCGTCTCACGTCGGGGATCCACACGGTTAAGCAGCTACCAAATACCTGAAGGCTCCGAATCTACATACCGATGTGTCTGTCGGTAGAATATAGGCATGAACCGCCAAAATATTCCGTTTAACCAATTTGTCATGCGACCACTGGCTGGATGGGACTCCAAATGGTTTTTGCTGACAGCCGGGGAAAACACGCCGCGAAATTTCAACAGCATGACCGTATCGTGGGGTGCCCTGGGTTTCGTCTGGGGCAAGCCGCTGGCCATCGTCTTCGTGCGCCCACAGCGCTATACCCGCCAGTTCATCGACCGCTACGACACCTTCAGTCTC
>JBEKKC010000255.1:0-2886 GCA_050010915.1 Tepidisphaeraceae bacterium
GTCAGATGTCCCGCCACGGACAGCTTCAAATACATCAGCGTCTGGATGTGGGCACGGTCGAGATGAAAGACGCGCTCACCGAGATAAAACAAGCCGAAAGCGGAGACAACCCCGATGACGCCCATCACCGTGGCGACCCCCAGCACCATGCGCATGTTCCATGCCTCGGGCTTGTCCTCGTAGTGAACGTTGTCATAGGCAATGGATAGGATGGCTCCGTCGTTGAGCAACGCCAGCATCACGATCATCACCGCCGTCAATGGATAAAAGTTAAACACCAGGATCGCCAGCGTCATGAACAACAGCACACGCAGCGTCTCTGCGATGCGGTAGATCGCGTAGCTGTTCATCCGCTGGAAGATTTTCCGGCTCTCCTTGATCGCGTCTATGATCACCGACAGGCCGGGCGTCAACAGCACCATGTCCGCCGCCGCGCGCGCCGCGTCCGTCGCTCCCGAAACGGCGATGCCGCAGTCGGCCTTCTTCAGCGCAGGGGCGTCGTTCACCCCGTCGCCCGTCATGCCTACGATGTGGCCGAGTTGCTGCATGACGTCCACAATGTGGAACTTGTGCTCGGGGAACACCTGGGCGAAGCCGTCGGCTTTCTCGATGGACTCGGCCAGCGCCTTCGTCTCCTGATGCTTTACGTCGCCCAGACCGCTTGCATCGAGAATGGCCGTGCCCATCCCTAATTTCTTGGCGGTTTCCCGGGCGATGGCCAGTGCATCGCCCGTAACCATCTTGATCTTCACGCCCATCTGTCGCGCGGTCGCGATGGTTGCCTTGGCATCTTCCCGTGGCGGATCGAACAGGGGCAGAACACCAAGGAACTGCCATTGGCCTTCTCCCTCGGCCCGCGCCACGCCCAACGAACGAAAGCCGCGCGCCGCGAATTCGTTGACCGCCTTGTCGACGGCGGACTTAACCTGCCCGGCATTGGCCGACAATTCCAAAATCACCTGCGGTGCGCCCTTCGCCACTTTGAACGTCTTTCCGTCCGCGGCTTTGACGGCAGCCTCGGTGCGTTTATGCACCGGGTCGAACGGCTGGAAATGGACCACCTGATACCCCTGCAACGCCTCTTTGTCTTTCAGGCCGCCCAGAACGGCCAGATCAATGGTGTCGTTATTGTCCGCGCGCGATGCCAGCGCGGCGTTGAGGATGACTTGACCGGCAGGGATGCCGTTCACGCCGAACGGATCGCCCAGCGTCAGCTTGTTCTGGGTCAGGGTGCCGGTTTTGTCCGCACAAAGCATGTCCACGCCCGCCAATTCTTCGATGGCCACCAACCGGCTCACAATCGCCTCTTTTTTGGCAAGCAGGCGCGCGCCGACCGCCATCGTAACGGACAGCACCGTGGGCATTGCCACGGGAATCGCCGCTACCGTCAGCACCAGGGCGAACTGGAGCGTGGTAAGGATCGGGTCGCCGCGGAAGAGCGCGACGGTAATAATCACCGCCACCAGAGCCACCGCGAGGATGATCAGGTAATCGCCAATCTTCAACACCGCGCGTTGGAAATGGCTGACTGTGTGCGCCTCCTGCACCAGTTGCGCCGTCTTGCCGAAGTAGGTGTCCTGGCCCGTGGCGTAAACCATCGCGCCAATTTCACCCTGACGAATGATCGAACCGGAAAACACCGCCTCGCCGGGTTTTCGCGTGGCGGGCAACGACTCTCCCGTCAGCGCGGACTGATCTACCTCCACCGGGTCACCCTCGAGCAGGCGCGCATCCGCCGGCACGATGTCGCCCAGACGCATGCGGATGACGTCGCCCGGCACCAGCTCACGCGGCGCCGGGGTGATCCACTTCCCGTCACGTTTCACCCTGGCCTTGATCGCCAGCTTGGCCTTAAGCGCGGCGATGGCGTTGCCCGCCTCGCGCTCTTCCAAGAACCCGACCACGGCGTTGGCCAGAAGCAGAAGGAGGATTATGGCAAAGTCCGGCCAATGCCGGGCTACCGCCGAAAGGATCACGGCCACTTCGATCATCCACGGGATGGGACCCCAAAAATAGGTGAGGAATTTCAGGAACGGATTGGTTTTTTTTTCTTCAATCTCGTTAGGCCCATATTGGGTCAGCCGTTTCTGCGCCTCGGCTTGACTGAGGCCGTCCGGTGACGACCCCAATTTTGCCTGCAGTTGCGGCATGGGAAGGGATTTAAGATCGTCATTTGCATTGGGCTTCGATTCGGGAGTCTTGTGCCGGCCGGCATTGGGTCCCATAATGGGTATTCTCCTATCTTTGCTATGCGGCAGGTTTCAAGAGTTGCGGGATACCTGTTGTCATGCGCATGTCCTTCCCATCGCCAGCAGGCCCTTGTGGCCGGCGGCCGGCGTCCTCGCGGTGTATATAAGCTCTTGCGCGTTCATTTGGGGTTGCTCCACTTCCAGTTACGAATCTCCGGCATGTCTTGGCCGTGCTTGTCGATGTACTGCTTGTGCTCGATGAGCTTGTCCTTGAGCTGCTGCTTCAGGTAGATGCCCTTGTCGCCGGTCTGCGGCAGGCGGTCGATGGTGTCCATCACGAGGTGGAAACGGTCCAGATCGTTGAGCACCGTCATGTCGAAGGGCGTGGTGATGGTGCCCTCTTCCTTGTAGCCGCGGACATGGATGTTGTCGTGGTTGGTGCGGCGGTAGGTCAGCCGGTGGATCAACCACGGGTAGGCATGGAAGGCGAAGATGACCGGCTTGTCCTTGGTGAAGAGCTCGTCGAAATCCATGTCGCTCAACCCGTGCGGGTGCTCGGTTTGCGGCTGCAGCTTCATGAGGTCCACGACGTTGACGACCCGGATTTTCAGGCCGGGCAGGCGCTCGCGCAGGATGGAGACGGCGGCCAGGGTCTCCAGGGTGGGCACGTCGCCGCAGCAGGCCATGACGACGTCGG
>JBEKKC010000256.1:0-2819 GCA_050010915.1 Tepidisphaeraceae bacterium
ACCAACGAATCGCCCAAGCCGTTCGTCTGGACCGCCAAGGCGACCGATATCCTCGAAAAAGTGAAGATCGCGCGAGAATCGCTTCATAAGTCTGTCACTGGCTGACGAGGTACACTAGTAAAGGCGGAAGCCCAAATGAAAGCTCCTTCGCCATTCGGATTTCGGATTTGGCCTCTGCGCCTCACCCCACCAGCACCTTCCCGCAATGTTTCTCCAGCACGCGCAGCGGGCATCTCTCCGGCGTCACCATCGCCTTCACCGGAATGATGAACGTCTGCTCCGTCATGAACTGCCCGGAAATCGCGGCGTGTGGAACCTGGTCGGTGTAGACCATCCAAGTGCTTCCCGGCGGAAATTCCAGGCGAATCTTCGGCCATTTGGTCTGGTAGTCCGTGCTTTCCTTCAGATAGTCGTGGAACCGCAGCATGAACCGGTCGTACGCGCTGCGGTCCATTCCCTTGACGCCCACGGCCCGGAACACCGGCGCGAACGTCTTTCTGATTTTCTCGCCCGCCGACCCCGATTCCCGCGCGAACCCCGGCAGCCCCGCGTCGTCCGCGAACGTCTTCACCAGCGTAGGAAACTTCTCCGTCGTCTCCCAAACTCTCGGCCGGGATGGATTGATGTTCGTAAACACCCGCAGAATCCTCCCCCCATGCGTCGGCCGGCTGGGAAAGGCATCCACGTGCATCAGGTCATTGCGCTTATGGATCGGCAGATCGCGCCCCTGTTCCTCGAGCGGCCGATAGCTGGCGAAGTCCAGCGTCCAATGCGGCGCGTACGGCGCCAGAAACCGGCGCAAAAACTTCGTCACCTCCGTCGAATATCGCCGCATCACGTCGTGCAGACGCCGATTATCCTCCGGCGATTCGCACGCCTCGCCGCGCAGAACGTCCGTCTTCGGCCGATAGGAGACGTTTTTGTGAATTTTCATCCCGCTCTGTTTTTGCCCCAGGAGAAACTCGCGATCTTCCTTGGAGAATTCAAACGGGATGGAATCGAAGACGACGATGTCGCCGTCTTCGAGACGTTCGCAATATTTCCGGGAAAGTTCATCCCCCCGGGCGGGATCGTTCCATCCTTGGGGAAACCGGTATTCGGTCACGTCCACTTTTGCCATGAGACACGGCCTCCAAACCCTGGCTGAATCGCGGGAAATTGTAGGCAAAATTGCGGCCGACGGCCATCCCGAACACCGGCCGATTTTCATTGCCCGGATCCTTGGGCACACCCTATATTACTCCCATGCTGCAAAAAATCGCCGCATCTTTCGTTTGCATCACCTGGGCGTTATGGCTCGGCGGGCTGGGAGCGTTGTTTCTATTCGTGACTGATTTATTCGCAAACGATCGCCCCACCGCGCTCAAGGCGGCGCCGCAAATGTTCCTGGTTTTCCAGCGCTATCAGATCCTCCTGGCCGCCGCGGCGCTGCTGGGCGTGGTCGCCTGGCGAATCCTGGCGGGCTCCATCCGTGTGACGGTCCTATTTGTCCTGCTCGCCGCCGCCACGGTTCCCGCCGCCCTTGGACCGATGTTCGTCACTTCGCGCATGGAGCAACTTCGCCAGCAAGGCCAATCCTCCAGCCCCGAATTCCGCAAACTTCACGGAATCTCCATGATCGTTTACACCGGCCAGACCCTGATCCTCTTGGCCGCCGGCCTGACCCTGCCCTGGGCCATGCGCCAGGATAACAAGGCTAGCGCAGCGCCCCCGCCATGAAACGCTCCAGATGTACATCCGGAGCATCGCGGTTATATTGTCTTTCGTGAGCAAGCGCGTCGCGATCCTCGGCTCGACCGGATCAATCGGCTGTAGCACGCTGGACGTGATTCGCCATCTCGGCCCCCCGTATCGCGCCGTCGCTTTGGGCGCCTACCGCCAAGTCGACAAGTTGGCGGCGCAGGTGAAGGAATTCTCGCCCGCAGCCGTCGCCCTGGTCGATGAATCCCGCCTCGATCGGCTCAAGCATCTGCTTGGTCCGGGTGGCCCGCGCATCTTCACTGGTGAAAGCGCCATGGTCGATCTGGCCCGGCATGAAGAAGTGGACATCGTCATCGCCGCGGTCGTCGGCGCGGCAGGTTTGCCCGCCGCCCTGGCCGCCGTCCGCGCCGGCAAAACCCTGGCTCTGGCCAACAAGGAGGCCCTGGTCGTCGCCGGTTCCCTGCTGATTCCCGAGGCCCGGCGGCGCGGCGTGGCCCTCCTTCCCGTCGATTCCGAGCATTCCGCCATCTTCCAGGCCATGGCCTGCGGACGGGCTCGCGACGTCCGCCGAGTAATCCTGACCGCCAGCGGCGGACCCTTCCGCGATTGGCCCCTGGAAAAAATTCGCAATGCCGCTCCCGCCGACGCCCTGAACCATCCCACCTGGCGGATGGGAAACAAAGTCACCGTGGACTCGGCAACCATGTTCAACAAAGCCCTGGAACTGATCGAAGCCTGCTGGCTTTTCGATCTCCGCCCCGAGCAGGTTCAGATCATGGTGCATCCGGAATCGGTCATTCATTCCATGGTCGAATTCATCGACGGCTCGGTGATCGCCCAGCTTTGCCCGCCGGACATGCGCACGCCGATCCAATATACCCTGACCTACCCCGAGCGTGCCGACGGCTGCTCTGCCCGCATGGATTGGACAAAACGCCAAACCTTGCGGCTGGAACCGCCCGATTTGGAGCGATTCCCCGCCCTGCGGCTGGCGTACCTGGTCGCCGAGACCGGTGGAACCGCCGGCGCCGTGTTAAACGCGGCAAACGAGGTTGCCGTTGCCGCCTTTATGGACAACAAAATCCCCTTCGGCGAGATTACCGGCATTGTCGAACTTA
>JBEKKC010000257.1:0-3477 GCA_050010915.1 Tepidisphaeraceae bacterium
CCAGCCGGAGATCATCAGCCCGCACGGTCGGGCAGTGATTCGCAAGCAGCATTGCCGTTGCCATTGCTGTGGCGGCTCTTTTTCCCCCTCAGAACCGGGACTGGGCCTTACCGGTGGAAGCGCCGCTGACGCCGCGGGCGGCGGAGCGGTTGAGCCGGGAATCGGCGGCGCAGGGATCGTTTGCCAACGCCGGCCGGGCCTTGGAGATTGACTGGGGCGTGGCGCTGGATGGGCGGCAGGTTCAACGTTGGGCCGATGAGTTGGGACAGGCGGTGGTTCGACGGCAAGATCGAGAGGTGCTGAAGATGGAGGAGGGGCATCACCCAGCGGCGCCGCCGAATGACCCGCAACTGCTGGTGATCGAATTGGACGGCGGGCGAGTGCAAACCCGCGAGAAGAACCCGCAGACGCAAAGCCGCTGGCGTGAGGACAAGGTTTGCACGGTCACTACATACCAGCCGGGCCGGCCCTATATGGGCCGGCGGAGCGACGGAGCGGAGAAAAAGCCGGTGCCGCTGGTGACGACGCACGTGGCGACGATGCGGCGGTGCGAGCCGTTCGGCCGATTGTGCCGCCTGGAAGCCGAACGCCGGGGTCTTCGCCAGGCGGAGATGGTGCTGGCGTTGGGAGATGGGGGCAACTTCATTGACCCGCTGCTGGAACGCGAGTTCCGCTCGTACGTGCGGATCATTGATTGGCGTCACGCCCAGGAACATCTGTGGGATTGCGCCAAGGCGATCGAGGGCGTGGATTCGCCCCGGATGCCGCGCACCGCCAAGGGCTTGGAAACCCTGCTGTGGAAGGGCAAGGTGAAGAAGGTCATTGCCGCGTTGACGGAGTACTCCCGCCGGTTGGGAGAGCCAGAGAATGAGGATGGACCGGATCATCCGCGCCGCGTGTTGCGGCAGAACGTCGGGTACTTCACCAACCATCAAGATCAGATGAATTACCCGGAGTACCGCCGACGCGGTTGGCCAATCGGCTCAGGCGTAGTGGAATCGGGAGTCAAACAATTCAATAAGCGAGTGAAAGGGAGCGATCAATTTTGGAACGAGCCGACTTTGGAGCCGATACTGGCCTTGCGTGGCCTATGGCTCTCGCAGGACCAACGCTGGACTGCATACTGGTCGAACCGCACCGCGTACGACAGGGCAGCCTAACCCGAATTATTCTTAGCCCCCCGCGCGCGACGGGCCTCTTTGTGGTTTAATTCATTCGACCAAGAAGAGTTAAGCCGAGCAAGGAGGCCGCGTATGTCGTCGCAGGATGCAAAGCAGCTTTCGTTCGATTTTCTCCCAGATTTGCCCATCGTTGTCCAGCCCTGGGAAGGTCAACTTTCTTGCGATGTCGGGCTATTGCCGCTGCGGCAGTTCGATCAGCGATGGCAGTACACCGCGCGCATGGCTGATTGTTTGCACGATCCCAAACCCAGCCGGGAACAGACGCTGGATTCCATGTTGCGGCAAAGGTTCTTTGGCATTCTCGCGGGCTACGAGGACTGCAACGATCACGATACGTTGCGGGACGATCCGGTCTTCAAGTTGATCACCGACCGGCTTCCGGACGGCAAGGCGCTGGCGAGCCAGCCGACGCTGAGCCGCTTTGAGAACCTGGCCACGCCGGCGGTGCTGCAAAAGCTGATCGACTTCACCATCGACACGGGCATCGAGCGATTGAAGCAGAAGCACGGCGGCACATTGCCCGCGTCACTCACCCTGGATCTGGACGCCACGGACGATCCGACCCATGGCCATCAACAGCTCACGCTCTTCCACGGATACTTCGGACAATACCAATATTTTCCCCTGATCATCTCCGAGCCGACGACCAAGCACGTGTTTGTCGCCTGGCTGCGGCCGGGTACGGTACACGCGTCGCTGGGGGCCGAGGACGATCTGATGCGGGTGGTCAACGCCCTGCGGAAACAGCGTCCCGACATCGCCATCCATGTTCGCGGCGACGCCGGCTTCGGCCTGCCCAAAATGTACGAGGTGTGCGAGGAAAACGGCCTCACCTACACCTTCGGCTTTTCCACCAACGCCCGTCTCAAGAAGCTCACCGAGGGCTTGATGGAGCAGGCTGTCGAGCGGTACGAACAATCGAAACAAAAGCAGCGGTTGTTCGATTGCTTCCAGTACCGGGCCGAAACGTGGGACCGCACTCGCTCGCTCGTCGCCAAGGCCGAGTGCCATGAGCAGGGAACCAACCTGCGCTTTGTCGTCACCAACCGCCTCAACGTCATCTCCTCCGAGGACGGCCAACGCGAGTATGATCAGTACATCCAGCGTGGCGAAAGCGAACACCGCATGGATGAGATGAAAAACGGTTTGAAGATGGACCGCCTGAGTTGCCACCGCTTCATGGCCAACTTCTTCCGCCTTCTTCTGCATGCCGCCGCCATGAACCTCCTCAACGCCGCACGCGACGACAAGACCCTGCCGGAAGTCCTCCGCGTCGGCCAGCCCTGCACCTGGCGGACCCACGTGATCAAAGTCGCCGCGGTGATCGTGCAAAGCACCCGCCGAATCCTGGTGAAGCTGGCCGCCCACTGGCCCTGGTGGCCCCTGTATCAAGCCATCGGCAAACGGTCCCTGAACTTCTCGTGCGGCCCCTGATTCCACCACAATCCGGTTATCCACCATGGGGGTAAGGGGGTGGTGCGCCCGCGTCGGCCGGTTTTTGGAGATCCGCGACACAAGACGGCGCTTCACCGTGATTACAATGACACCCGTGAATAATGCGGGCTAAGAGCGTAAGGCGACTGCGAAGAAGCTTGTTCATCGCGAGGGTGTTCTGTGGCTTGCATCACCAGAGCCGGGCGAAAATCCCGGCCCATTCTGCCCGAATTGCTCAACTCCTGAAAGGCCGATCGCCGTAAAAGACGAGCGCAAGGGGCCGTTTGCGCAGATGGTGAGTTTCAGTTGTTCGCAGTGCAAAGGCCGTTTTTAGTCTTTGTACAATCTGCCGATGCAACGCATCCCATCAGAGCCCATCGACCGGCAGGCGGGCCAGATCGTCGGGTGCAACCGGGACGTGAGCGGTTTGCAAGATCGCGGGTTTCATTCCCCCCCCGTTTCGTTCCGTTAATTTGAACTCAAATCGTCTACTCGCTCACGCGGATTTTCGTTCCGATTTGAATTGGCTCAGCGACACACGGCCGGTGGGAAGCGCAGCGATGATTTCAAGATCGCCGCCGAGGGCCTCGACGATTCGCCGAAGTGTGCTGATTTGCATATCGTCCTGAGATTCCAGGAGCGACAATGTCGGCTGCTTCACTCCCATCGACTCTGCGAGTTCCACCTGGGTCTTGCCCGCAAGGCGGCGCAGCTCCGACAGCAGCATCTCCTGCAAATCCTCGCGCACGCGCTGTTCGGTCCGAGCGCGGCGCTCGGGCGTCATCCGCTTGCGAAGCTCGTCGAAATTGCGATGGCCGGCCATTAAATTGGCCCTTCCTTTCTCGGTTCAGCCAATCTGGAA
>JBEKKC010000258.1:0-2731 GCA_050010915.1 Tepidisphaeraceae bacterium
CCAACGAATCGCCCAAGCCGTTCGTCTGGACCGCCAAGGCGACCGATATCCTCGAAAAAGTGAAGATCGCGCGAGAATCGCTTCATAAGTCTGTCACTGGCTGACGAGGTACACTAGTCATTGGTCACTTGCAAATGCAATTCGCCAGGGACAAATGACTAATGACCATTGACCCATCCTTGACAGAACCCCCCTTCACAAATACGCTTGCGATCCATGCCCGGCGGGTATCATCCCGCCGTGGCTTTTTATTGGAGAACAGTCGCATGCAGCCGGTCATGAAAATCAGCAAGTCCCGCAAGCGTAAGCGACGTTCGCATCACGCGTTGCGGCCGATCCACTACGTCCGCTGCCCTCAATGTTCCAACGCCAAGCTTCCGCATTGTGCTTGCGACAATTGTGGTTACGTCAATCCAAAACTGGCGTTGCAAATGGAGACCGAGCAGGCCTGATTCAAGGAAGAGTGGGTCTGGGATATGATGGCTCTCATTGGCCCCGCGGAAGGCGTTGCCTCCGCAGCGGAAGGCGTTGCCTCCGCAGCGGAAGGCGTTGCCTCCGCAGCGGAAGGCGTTGCCTCCGCAATCGAAGGAGAATGCCGGTGCGAGTTGCGGTGGATGTGATGGGTGGGGACCTTGCCCCCGCCGAAATCCTTTTGGGATGCTGGCATGCCGCGCCTTTGCTCGCCGACGGCGACGTGGTATGTCTCGTCGGCGACGAAGCGGAAATCCGCCGCGGATTGGACGGCTCCTGCCTCACCGGCGAGCAAAGAAAACATTACAACGTCATCCCCACCACGCAGGTGATCCTGATGGACGATTCGCCCGTGGAGGCGATCCGCAGCAAGCCCGACAGCAGCATCTCCGTCATGTGCAAGCTGGCCGCCAAGGGCGAGGTTGACGCGGTCATCTCGGCGGGCAACACCGGGGCATGCGTGGCGGCGGCGCAGTTGCGGATGAGATTGTTGCCCGGCGTCAGCCGGCCGGGGATCGCCGTCATGCTTCCGACGTTCCATGGCCCGGTGGTGATCTGCGACGTCGGCGCCAACCCCGAGCCCAAGCCCAAACACCTCGAGCAATACGCGATCATGGCCGGCACCTACGCCACCGAGGTCTGCGGCCACTGCGAGCCGCGCGTCGGGCTGCTCAGCATTGGCGAGGAAGACGCCAAGGGCAATGCGCTCACCAAGGAAGCGCGCAAGATGATGCGCGACGAGCCGCTGATCAACTTCATCGGCAACGTGGAGGGTCGGGATTTATTCAAGGGCGTCGTGGACGTGGTGATATGCGACGGGTTCGTGGGCAACATCGTGTTGAAGTTCACCGAAGGGATGGCCGACGGGCTGTTCCGCACCATCGCCGCCGAGATCGAACAGGCCGCGCCGGGGCTGATTCCGCAGTTCGAGCCGATCATGCGGAAAATTTCTGCGAATCACGACTGGCAGGAATACGGCGGAGCGCCGCTGCTGGGCGTTGACGGCTATTGCCTGATCTGTCACGGCCGCTCCGAAGCCCGCGCCATCAAGAACGCCATCCGCGTCGCCAAGCAGCTCACCAACAGCCGGATCAACGAAAAGATCGTCCAAGCGATCGAGAGTTCCATTCCAGTTGCGGAGGAATAAGAATTAGTTTCTAGTATCCTGTCGCTGTTTTTTGTTATTCAATGCAGATGTTCTCGGCCATTCTCGCGGGTTTCGGCAGTCAATTGCCGGACAAACGGCTCACCAACGACGATCTGTCGAAGATGGTCGAGACCAACGATGAATGGATCACGCAGCGAACGGGGATCAGGGAGCGCCGGATCGCCGCCGACGGTGAATCCACGGCGTCGCTGGCAACCGCGGCGGCGCGGAAGGCGATCGCCTCGGCCGGTTTGGAGCCGGCGGACATCGAGCTGATCGTCTGCGCGACCATCACTCCGGAGATGGTGTTTCCCTCCACCGCCTGTTTCGTGGGGGCGGCGCTGGGGCTGGGTGGCGTGCCGGCGTTCGACTTGTCCGCCGCGTGCAGCGGGTTCATTTACGCCCTGGTCGCCGGCGCTAATTTCGTCAAGGCCGGGCAGTTTCGAAACGTGCTGGTCATCGGCGCCGAGACCCTCAGCCGGATCACCGATTACACCGACCGATCGAGCTGCATTCTCTTCGGCGACGGCGCGGGCGCGGTGGTGCTGAAACAATCCAGCGAGCCGGGAAGGGGGCTCATCTACAGCTCCCTTCATGCCGACGGCGCCGGCGCGGATGCGATGAAGTGCATTCCCGGCAGCCGCTTCCCGCTCAACCAGCAGATGATCGTCGATCGCGACCATTTCATGAAGATCAAGGGACGCGAAGTATACAAGTTCGCGGTCACCAAGTTCGAGGAACTGATCCACGAGGCGATGCGCGCCTGCGAGTTGACCGCCCAGGACGTGAAGCTCATCATTCCGCACCAGGTCAATCAGCGGATCATTGATTCGGCCATGGAAAAACTGGGTCTGCCGTTGGAAAAGGCGTTTGTGAACATCGACCGATATGGCAACACCTCGGCCGCCAGCATCCCCATCGCTCTGGACGAGGCATACCGAACGGGGCGATTCAAAACCGGCGACGCGGTGATTTTCGTGGCTTTCGGCGGGGGACTCACCTGGGCCAACGCGGTTGCGAGAATCTAGAGCGGTTCTCCTTTTCCTGTAGCGTCTGCGTCGCCGCCATTTGCGGCTCAGGCTAGGCACGACGACGAGGCGTATCTGATATATG
>JBEKKC010000259.1:0-2568 GCA_050010915.1 Tepidisphaeraceae bacterium
GGTCGCCGAGACCGGTGGAACCGCCGGCGCCGTGTTAAACGCGGCAAACGAGGTTGCCGTTGCCGCCTTTATGGACAACAAAATCCCCTTCGGCGAGATTACCGGCATTGTCGAACTTACAATTTCCCAGGCCCGAGTTCAGATGAATCCCACTCTGGACGATTTGCTCGAAGCGGACCGATGGGCCAGGAACGCCGCTGAAACTTGCATAGCCACCCGAGCGTGCGCTCCCTTGGCGTGAGGCAACGAAGCATAAACGGATTTTCGGAATGATCTATCTCCACAACGCATTGGACTATTCGCTGCTAGCCCTGGGCCTGGGCTTCGTCATCTTTGTCCACGAGCTGGGGCACTTCCTGGCGGCCAAGTATTGCGACGTCAAGGTCGAGCAGTTCGCGATCGGCTTCGGCCCGGCGGTCTTCGCCTGGCGCAAGGGGATCGGGTTCCGCTGGGGCAGCACCACGTCCGATTACAACCGCATCGTTCAGCAGCATTTCGAAGCCGACCAAAAGGATCAATCCAGACTCCGCGACAGAGCCGAGCCAACGCTCGACTACTCCGATGCCGCCGCCAAAACCCTCGGCCTGGGCGAAACCGAATACCGATTCAACTGGATTCCGCTGGGCGGGTACGTGAAAATGCTGGGCCAGGACGATCTGCGCCCCGGCGTCACGGCCGAGGACCCCCGCGCTTACAACCGCAAATCCGTCGGCGCGAGAATGCTGATCGTTTCCGCCGGCGTCATCATGAACGTGGTCTTCTCAGCCGTTGGATTCATGACGATCTTCATGATCGGCTACCCTGTCCCCCCGGCGACGGTGGGCAGCGTCATCGCCAACAGCCCCGCCGCCCGCGCCGCCTCCGCCGACGGAACGCTCGTCGGACTCCAGCCCGGCGATGTGATCGTCTCCTACAACGGCAAGGACATGGCCGGCGATTTCAGCCGAATACCCCTGAACGTCGCCCTCACTCACGAAGGCCAGCGGGTCGCCATCGTCGTGCAGCATCCCGACGGCGCCTTCCAGACCCTCTACGCCTCCCCCGAGAAGCCCGGCATCGACGGCAAGGGATTGCTCCAACTTGGAGTGGGTCAGCCCTTCGAATTGGCCGGACCTGAAGTTGTCCCCGAGGACGAGACGGACGACGCGATGCTCGCCAAGACCGATCTGCCCGACGTCAGGGCCTTAAGTCCCGCAGATCGCATCACCCAGATCGCCGGGCAATCCGTCAAAACCAACGGTAACGCGGCGATCGCCCAGCTTTACGCGGCCCTGAACGCATCGGATGGCAAGCCGATCGATCTGACGATCGAATCCCCCGGCGGCAGGAGTCGCCACGAAACCGTCACCCCGCATTTTGCCGAGCCGTTCGCCGCGTCCGACCTCACCATCCTGGGCATGACGCCGCGGGCTAGCGTGATTGGATTGCTCGACACGTCACCGGCCCTGGACCAGCTCAAGCCCGGCGACGTCATTCTCGCGGTCGATGCCGGCGCCGATCACCGGCAGAACCCCACTTGCCAGGAGATTCGCACCACCCTCGCGGCCGCCGGCGACAAGCAACTGAAGGTATCCCTCACCGTGCTCGACCCCGGCCAATCCAAGCCCCGGATCATCGAAGACCTGATGCCCTATCACATCCCCAAGAGCGGCGGACGAATGGGCCTGGGAATCTCGCTGGGCGCCGACGAGCAACACCTCGTGGTCGCACAAACTCTGCCGAACTCCCCGGCCGCCGGCAAAATTCCCGCGGGGGCAACCCTGACGGACATCGACTCCAAGCCCGTCGCCAACTGGTTTGAGCTTCGCCGCCTCGTCGCCGGCGCCAAGCCGGGACAGAATCTGGCCATCGCCTTCATCCCTCCCGACACCGACGGCAAGCCCTCCGTCGCCAACGTCTCGCTGAAACAGGACGACATCGACGCCGCCAAGGCAATCACCCTCACGCAATATCTCCCCCTGCATCCCATGATCAGCAACCTGCAAACGCACAACCCGCTGGTGGCGCTGGCCCGCGGCGTCGATGAAACCCGCGATCTGATCCTCGAGTTCTACGTGACGCTTCAGCGCATGGTCACCGGCGACGTGGGGCTGTCCAACGTGATGGGCCCGGTCGGCATGGCCCACGAGGGCGCCCAGGTCGCCAGCCGCGGATTCGCCTGGCTACTCTGGTTCCTCTGCCTCATCAGCGCCAACCTCGCCGTCGTGAATTTCCTCCCCATCCCCATCGTCGACGGAGGACTTTTCACCTTGCTCATCCTGGAAAAGCTCCAAGGCAAAGCCCTGTCCGCCGACGCCCAGCGAATCGTTCAAATGGTCGGCTTGGTGCTGATCCTCGGCGTTTTCCTGCTGGTCACCTATCAAGACATAGCGCGCATGTGGGGATATTGAGGAAAATCCGAAGCCCGAATGAGGAATTGGTCATTTGTCATTGGTCATTGGTCATTCGGATTTGATTCGTCATTCGAATTTCCCTGGTGGCCCGTGATAATTGAAATGCCGCCTTTGATCGGTTGAGATAGAGGGTGTTGCGGCGATGGATCGCCGTCGTGTGGGCTTTAACGGGAGC